>JAUNVB010000001.1:7291-98632 GCA_030537835.1 Andreesenia angusta
TCTAGATTTCTAATTTGTCCTCCTGATAATTCATTATTAAATATCATAGTATCTATATTTAACTCTTCTGCTAAATTCTTAAGCTCATAAGCTTTTCCTTTTCCAATATAAGTAGAATTATCTATATTCGTTCTATTCTGTATGCTAGAGCCTATAACCTCTACATTCGCTGCATTAGCAAGCTCTTCTAATTCTAAAATTGAACTCTCAATTGATATATCATCTTTAGGAAGACTTACACCTACTAAGAAAACTCTTTCTTTTCTATTTTCTTCATTTTTCCCCAATTATATATCACCTTCTCATATAAATTCCGCTTAAACTCCCCTTTATTATAACATATTATATATGGCCATTCATATTCACAAAAATAATAAAATATTTATAAATTTTTATATCTTTAGCTGAAATCAATGCCCATTTATTATAAACTCTGATTATGTTATAATATATTATAATTTAAAATATTTGAATCATATAAATTAAGGAGGTCAGTATGGGAGCAAAATTAAAACGTAGTGCTCAGAATTGGTCCGTTAAGAAAAAGCTTATTGCTTCATTAATTATTATAGTTCTTATAATTATATTTATTTTCAGTTTTTTCATAATAAATGCTATAAGAACTTCTCCAAAAGTCAATCCATCTAATATATTGAATGAGATGAATTTGAATTCAGTAATCTTAGATGAAGATGGCAATCTATTAGAACAACTTCGTTCTGATGAGAATAGGACCATAGTTCAATTAAATGAAATTCCAAAAGATTTACAAGATGCTATAATAGCTATCGAAGATCAACGTTTTAGAAGCCATTCCGGATTAGATTTTAAAGGAATTGGCGGTGCTATAATAGCTAATATAAAATCTAGAGGAATAGTCAGAGGAGCAAGTACATTAACTCAACAATTAGCAAAAAATGTTTATTTAACTAGTGAAATAAAATTCGATAGAAAGATAAAAGAAGCTTTAATCGCTAGGAAATTAGAGAAAAGTCTATCTAAAGATCAGATTTTAGAAGCCTATTTAAATAGTATATATCTAGGTGAAGGTGCTTATGGTGTTCAAGAAGCTGCTTCAACTTATTTTGATAAGGATGTTTCTGAACTAAGCTTAGGAGAATCTGCTCTAATTGCAGGAATAACTAAAAATCCTTCAAGCCTAGTTCCTTATTATCTAGTTAAGCCAGAATCTGTAAATCAAGATTCAATTGTAATCGGTGAAAAAGATATATTAGGAGAGAAATACACGGCAGTCTTTAATCCACAATCTCTAGAAAGACAGAAGGTAATTCTAGATAAAATGGTAGAACTTGGCTATATAACTAGCGAGGAAGCTAGTGAAGCTAGTAATGAAAATATAGAAGAAAAACTTGTAGTTAAAAATGAGGAAAAGAAAGACATATCATCGTATTTCTCAGACTATTTAAAAGAATCTGTAATAGAAGATTTAATAAATGAGCAGGGATATACTGAAGAAGATGCTGAAAGAAAGCTTTATACGGGTGGCTTCAAAATATATGCAACCGTAGATTCTGATCTTCAAGCAGAAATCGAAGATATCTATGATAACCTCTCTAATTATATAAATATGTCTTCATTGAGTACATGGAAAAACGATGAAAACAATAATATTATAAGTGATGGTAATAATCCTGGTATAGTATATTATTCTAAAAATAACCTCTTAAATTCAGAAGATAATGTAATTATAGATTCAGATGAATTTAAAAAGAATAGCAATGGAGATATAGTAATAGATTCTCAAAAATTAAATATCTATAGTGGTGCTATAGATATAAATGATTATTATACCGTTGACAATATGGGGAATTTATTAGTACATGATATGGGTAGACTTTCATTAAGCCCTGAAAACTATAAGATAAACGAAGATGGAACTGTTGTATTTAAATCACAATTCTTAAATGAACATCCTGATTTTGGAGCAATAAATGATGATGGCAATTTCATAATTGATAAATCATATTTTTCTAATGATGAAGATGGAATAGTACAGCCTCAATCTGCTACTGTTATAATCGATCAATCTACAGGTTATGTAAAGGCAATGGTAGGTGGTAGATCGAATAATGGTAAAAAAGTTGTAAATAGAGCCACTAAACCTAGACAAACAGGTTCTATTATGAAGCCAATAGGAGCTTATCTACCTGCTCTTGATAATGGGTTTACAGCAGCAACACCTATTGACGATGTTCCTTTCTTAAACGACAAAGGCGAAGTATGGCCTAATAATTACGATTTCAGATCTAGAGGTCTTATGACTCTTAGAGAATCTGTAGAACAATCTATTAATACTAATGCTGTAAAAACAGTTGATCAGATAGGAATAAAAAAATCTATGTCTTATTTAGAAAAAATGGGAATTATATCTAAAAATGGAAATGATACATTTGTAACTGCAAAAGAGGATAAAAAATATAATGATGAAAACTTATCAGCTTTAGCTTTAGGTGGTCTTACACATGGGATTAGTCCAGTTAAGATGACTGGTGCTTATGCCTCAATAGCAAATCAAGGTAAATACCTTAAGACTACTGCCTATTCAAAAATAGAAGACCATAATGGTGAAATCATAATGGATAATAAAGCCGATCCTGTAAAAGTAGTTTCACCTGAGACTGCATACGTTATGACAGATATACTTCATACGACTGTATCGAATGGATTGGCAATAGCTCAAAAAGCTAGAATAAGAGGAGATAATGAAACTATTCCTGTTGCAGGAAAAACTGGAACTACTGATCAAAATGCTGATGTTTGGTTTTCAGGATTCACTCCTTATTATACTGCAAGTGTGTGGGTAGGAAATGATTCTATGAGTATTAAATTGAGTCGTGATAGTGGTCTTGCAGCCGAAATATGGTCAACAGTGATGAAAAAAGCTCATGAAAATCTAGAGCCTAAGCAGTTCGAAGAACCAGAGAATATTGTTAGAGCACAGGTATGTACTCTGTCAGGAAAAGCTCCTTCTAGAAATTGCGAGCTAGATCCTAGAAATGTTGTTAAAGAAGAGATTTTTGCAAAGGGAACTGAACCTGAGCAACCTTGTGAACAGCATGTCTATTTAAGAGTTCATAGAAGAACTAATAATCTAGCTGGACCTTCTTGTCCATCTTATCTAACATTCTCTAAATTATTCTTCAAGAGAGAGCCTGCTTACGATCCAAGTAAACATAATAATGTCTTGCCTGAAGATCATGAATACGATCCACCTTTACAGACTACTAATTGTAATTAATATAATCATTAAACCCCTTTCTTTTTATAGAAAGGGGTTTTTTAAAATATTACGCCTGCATGTAATATGCAATTTGAATAAGGTGTACATTCACCTGTTCTTATAACAGCTTTTGCTGTCTCTGCTCTTCTCTTTAAATCTTCATGAATACACTCTATTATCTCTGCTTCATAGAAAAGCACTTTTATTCCATCTAAAGTTTCCCTATTATAGTCTTTCGTTTCAAATGCAACAGTTACTTTTTCTACTATCATATCATTTTCAATTTCCTTTAAAACATCTAAAAATGATGGTTCTCCTGGTCTTAAGGATATATCTATCTTTCTAACCCCTTCTGGAACAGGAAAGCCACAATCAGCAACGACAATAGTATCCGTATGTCCAAGATTTGATAGTACTTCAGAAATATCACTATTCAGTATTCCATTCTTTTTCATATTCTTTACCTCCTGATCTTTTTATATTAATTGTATTTTTTTCTTAAATATACTTTATTAGGAACTTATTATCTATTATACCGTATTTATATATTAAGAATCTATTTTCTTAAATAAAATGCATATATATATATCTAGATATAAGAGTTTATAATCTAAATCCACTTGTCTCTACTAATTTCTCTTAATTTTAATATATTAGTTTAATAAATACATTATTGACCTATTTTTTTATTAAAATTCTGTGTATAATTGTCTTAGTATTGAATTCAGAAAGGATAGTGCTAATGAATAAAAAGAGAATCTTCCATATAATTCAATTAGGAAATATTGAAGACGCAGAAAGTCGTTCTTTTGATATACTAATTATAATAGCAATACTTACAAATTTATTTATAGCTGTTTTTGCTACATTCGATATATCAAAAAAATATGAAAATCATATATATATATTGGAATTTATTACTATAATTATCTTTACAATAGAATATGCTTTAAGGGTCTGGACTGCACCTCTATTATATCCTTATACAAAGAGCATAAAAGCTAGATTGAAATATATATTTTCTTTTTCAGGACTAGTTGATTTGTTTTCGTTCATTCCATTCTATATTCCAAAGGTTTTCTTCCCTGGAGGAATTATTGCATTTAGAATGTTAAGAATTGTTAGAATTCTAAGACTTTTTAGGATAAATCAATACAATGATTCACTAAATGTCATATCTGATGTTTTGAAAAAGAAAAAGACTTATCTACTATCTTCAATATTTATAATATTAATGCTAATGATATCAGCATCAGTTCTTATGTATGATTTAGAACATGAAGCGCAACCTGATGTATTTACTAATGCATTTTCTGGTTTTTGGTGGGCTTCTGCTACTCTTCTAACTGTTGGCTATGGTGATGTTTATCCAGTAACAACGGCCGGAAGAATATTAGGGATAATAATAACTTTTCTAGGAGTAGGCATGGTTGCAATTCCTACTGGTATACTATCTGCAGGATTTATGCAACAAGTCTCTTATTTGCAAAGTGGTGATGATAAAATCTATTGTCCACATTGTGGTAAAAAATTATAATTAATAAGTTTATAATTTTTTTATTATATCTTATTTTACAATTAATTAATTTATCTTATAATTTAATAATAGGAGATGATATTATGTTAGTGACTACTACTAATAGTGTTGAAGGAAAAGAAATAATAGAATATTGTGGTATAGTTTTTGGTGAAGTTATAACAGGTGTAAATTTTGTAAAAGATATAGGTGCCGGTATAAGAGATTTTATAGGTGGACGTTCTAAAGGTTATGAAAAAGAACTCATTTCTGCTAGAGAAGAAGCTATTGAAGAAATTGCAGATAGAGCTAAATCTTTAGGAGCAGATGCTGTTGTTGGTGCTAAAATGGATTATGAAGTTCTAGGTGCTTCAAATTCTATGATGATGGTTACTATATCGGGAACAGCTGTAAAGCTTGGATAATTTCTATAAAATATTTACCGGATATTTTGACTTATAATCAAAATATCCGGTTTTTTTATATCTGCCATTCCTTTGCTTCAGACATTTTTTTATACATATTTGCATATTTTCCATTCATATTCATTAGTTCTTGATGGCTTCCTCTTTCAATTATATTTCCCTCTTCAAATACTAATATATTGTCTGCATCTTTTATGGTATTCAATCTATGAGCAATTATTATAACCGTTCTACCTTTTATCAACTCTCTAAAAGATTGCTGAATCATATATTCATTATCAACATCAAGTGATGCTGTTGCCTCATCTAAGAGAATTATTGGAGCATCTTTTAGAAATGCTCTTGCTATTGATATCCTTTGTTTCTCACCACCTGAAAGACTGCTTCCTTCTTCATGAACTAAAGTATCGTATCCCATTGGAAGCTTATCTATGAATTCATGGCAATAAGCTTTTCTTGCAGCTTCTACTACCTCTTGCTCTGATGCATTTTGATTTCCTATTCTTATATTATCATATATACTTCCTTCGATTAAATAAACATCTTGGAACACCATAGATATATTTTTAAGTAGATTATCAGGATATACTTTTCTTATATCCGTTCCACCTATTTCAATCACTCCACTATCTACGTCCCAAAACCTTGCTATTAGATTCATTATAGTAGATTTTCCCGACCCACTAGAGCCTACTAAAGCCGTCATACTTCCTTCTTTTGCAATAAAATCAACATTTTTTATGACTTTTTCATTCCCTATATAAGAAAATTCTACATTCTTAAACTCTATATCGAAATTATCAAAATCATATTCTTTAAATTGATAATCTATCTCTGGTATTTCCAATACTGAAAGCAGCTTATCTACAGATAGCGAAAAATATCTTGATTGTACGAACATTCCTGAAAAGCTGATCAAAATATTTGTATATGCAAGTGATATGATCATAAAGGTTACTAATTGTTCTGTATTGATTATATTATCTATATATCGAACTACAGCAAAATATAGAACTATAGGAAAAGATAATCCAATAATTGCTTGAAGTGGCACAAGATAAGGAATTCCTGTCAATTCAAGCTTTATTGATTGTTTTCTTACACCAGAAAGACTTTCTTCTAATTTCTTAAACTTTTCACCAACCATATTATATGATTTAAAAACTTCTACTCCTCTGACATATTCTATTACTCTAGATAGCATACTAGCTCTAACTTTTTTCATCAAATAACCTTGCTTTTTAATTGCTCTTGAACAAAGTATCGCTACTGGAATACAGAAAAGAAATAAAAGAACCTGAATCAAACCTAAAAATGGTTCATATACTATTATAATTATAGACAAGTAAACTATTAATATCGATAATTTTATCAACTCTGATGTTTGATGAGTTATATAATTTTCAAAATCATTTAAATCATTCGTTACAATATTAGTTATTTCTCCAATATTATTTTTATTAAAAAATCCCATATTTAGATTTCTAATATAATCACCCATATAAATTCTTAAATTCGCTATGCTTCTTGCTCCATCTGCTTGTATTGAATAATATCCTTTAAAAAGAATGAAATATCTAATTATAAACATTATAAATAGAATAGCGGTATAAATGAATATATTTTTCTTTGTCAATTCATTATTTACAATATTGATTAATACTAAAAATAGCATACAGTAAATAGTTCCATGAAATATCGCATCTACAGTCAATATATTCATAGCTCTTTTTATTTTTTTATAATCATTACCTAATAGCTTTTTTATATTTTTAAACATATTCATCACCTCTGTTCCAGAGATTATAATAAAGACCTTTTTCTTTTAATAATTTATCATGTGTACCTTGTTCTGCAATCCTTCCTTCATCAAGCACCACTATATTATCAGAACCCTTTATAGTATAAAGTCTATGAGCTATTATGACTGCAGTCTTATTCTTTAAGAGATTTTTTAAAGCTTTTTGTATATTTCTTTCATTGTCAATATCAGAATAAGATGTGACTTCGTCTAAAACCACTATTTTAGCATCTTTCAATATTGCTCTAGCTATTGATATTCTTTGTTTTTCTCCCCCAGATAATTTTATTCCTGAGTCCTCTCCAATAATTGTATTATAGCCATCTGGTAAACTCATTATAAAATCATGTATCTGTGCATTTTTACAAGCTGATATTATCTCTTCTTCTGTCCTATCCATTCCCAGCATTATATTATTGAATATACTGTCGTTTAACATAAATACATCTTGAAATACAAAAGAAGTTGAATTCATCAGTTCTGACATTGGAATTTCTTTTAAAGATTTCCCATCTATCAATATATCTCCTTCTTCTATATCCCAGAATCGGCCTATTAGCATACCAATAGTCGTCTTTCCAGATCCTGAAGGTCCAACTAATGCAATCGTCGTATTCTCTTCTATTTTTAAAGAGAAATCTTTTATCACATTTTTATCTTCATAAGCAAAATTGACATTTTTAAATTCTATAACGCCTTTTTCAATCGTCTGCTTAGATTCTGTAGCTTTACTATCATACTGAGGATTTTCTTCTAATATCTTTCTTACATTTTCAGCTCCCATTAAGAGCATCGATAGATTTCCTCCAAGATTAAGTATTTTTAAAAAAGAATTTAAAAATACTGTACCTAGTAATAAAAACATTACGAAAGAAGGTAGATCTAATCCTCCAGATAAATATAATAGCCCCCCAATAGGTATTACTACTAATATTCCTCCTGAGTCTATTAATTCCATTCCAAATACATAGGTAGATATACTCTTATCACATATTTTGATCCAGTATTTTAAATATTCATGTACTATATCTACATAGTTTTTAAAATTTTTAGCCGTCAAATTAAAAGCTTTAAAGACATTCATTCCATGGATATATTGAATTATTGTTCCATGTAATTTCTTTAAATAGTAATTATATTCTTTCATACTTTCATTATAACTCTTATACATCCAAGCTTGTGTAGCTGTAGCTAAGATAAATGGTACTAATAATAATAGTGCTAACCACCATTTTAAATATAATAAGTAAATGATTACGGCTATTGGTATCACTAAAGACTCGAATAAATCCGGTATCTGATGAGCTATGAATAATTCTAATTTTTCAATATCTTCGTCTAATGACTTTTTAATGCTACCAATTGAATTTCTCCTAAAAAAACCGAGATTTAAATGGCCTAAATGTTCTACAGAATCAAGTCTTAATTTATATAGAATCGAAAATGCTGCCATATGTGAAGAAGCTAAGCCAATAACTGTAAATAATATATTCAATATGACCGCTATAGCTGTTAATATCGTATAGTTTTTAATACTATTAATATCAGGATTTTTTTCTATGATTTCAGTTATTATCTTATAAACCAAGACGTATGGCGCTAATTTACAAAGAGATGCTATTGCTGAAGAAAATGCAGATAAATAAATTTTATACTTATGCGCTCCCGATTTTCTGAGAATAAATCTTATATTGCTCTCCTTCTTCATCTCTTTATCTTTTGTTACTTCCATATTATCCCTCCTCTATATTGAATTGTAAATATATGATAATAATTATTATATACTTTTCCATCGATTTTTTCTAGTAAAAATTAAAAGTCGGTCATAATTTAATATGCCGACTTTTAATTAAAAAATCTATTCAATTTAAACTCTAATTCAATTCAAATATGCTCACTCTTTGATCAAGAGGTCTATAACTTATTTTCATATCTAATGATTCTGCAATGAATCTTATAGGTACAAAAGTTCTTGAATTTCTTAATATCGCTGGTGAATCTATTTTTATATCTTTTCCATTTACTTTTATAGTATTAGAGCCTATCGGTATTTCAATATCATTATTTTGATAATTTAATCTTACTATTTGATTTTCACCAATCCATTCAACTTTTCCATCTAAAGCTTCTATTAAAAATCTTATAGGTACCATAGTTCTCCAGTTCTCAGTAAATAATTCTACATCCATACCATATTCATTGCCATTTATGCTATACTTACTACTCCCTATATTCATATGAATAGTTTTTGAATTAGTAATAGGATTTTCTTCAACTATAGTCACTCTCTCGTCTATAGGTCTATACCCAACCTTCATATTTAAAGCTTCTGCAATAAATCTTATAGGTACAAAAGAGCGTGAGTCTTTTAATAGTGCAGCTGAATCCGTAAATATCTCTTCTCCATCTACATTTATGCTATTAGAGCCTATAGGTATTTGTATATTTTTTCCATTATAATACAATAATACTGTCTGAGACTCAGCATGCCAATCTACTTCTCCACCTATAGCTTCTACTAGAAATCTTATAGGAACCATAGTTCTTCCATTTGAAGTAAATAATTCAGTATCCATATTCATATTGCTTTCATTTACCTTGTACTCACTCTTACCTATATGCATTTCTATTATATTTGTATTCTTATCATATATAGTATTATCTGAATATTTATCTCCAAGACTTGCACCTAGTTCCCCGGATCTCTTTCCATTTAAATCACTAATATATAGATTGTTATCTATAATATCAATATCTCCATTGAATCCATTTAAAGAGACATTTGAAACTCTTGGATCTATATCTACTAATCTACCGTCATTAGTTCTAGCTATTAAAGAATATTTTATACTATCACCAGGAGCAACTCTTCTAGATGAAGTATTTACACCTATACTATCAATATATGATGAATCTAATATATTGATTTTTTTGCTATTCATTAGTCCTTCATTCGTAACTAAATTAATATAAGTCTCTCCTGGATTCAAAGCTAGAAAATAGTGACTATTAAACTCTCCAAATCCACCTTCCTCATATAGTGAATATCCTAAGCTATACTTATCTATTGTATTTCCATCTCCATCTTTTGGATTGCCAATTTCATAATAAGCTCTTTCACCTATCAAGATAGTATCAGGGCCTTCAATATTAAAATCTGTAAGCACTCCTGGTATTGCATTGCTGAATATACCGATTCCATTTACTACTTTTCTCTCATAACCATTTTTCTCAGGATTTATAACACGACTCTGAACTCCATTTTGCTTTACTACCATTGCAGTAGAGCCTCCACCATCTAGATTAACAGCTCTAAAACTTCCTATTGCCTGCATAAATCTAGATAATTGTCCTAATTTCATCCCATCACTTCTTGAAGTCCTACCTTCAACTGAAGCTATATAAAGTTTTTTACCATCTGCTGATATTCCTGCAGCTGTCCTAGCTCTATTTCCTTCTAATGCATTTAGATCCTTAGTATAATTTAATGTTTGATTATTATCTACTAATAATCCATGTCCACCGATTAAAAATTTCCAATCAATATCAGGTGTCAAATTATATTTAAGATTGACATAATCCCCAACCCTAATATATGAATATACAAAATCCATTGCTAAACCACTTGCTTGCAATATATATTTCCCATCAGGCACTGGAAAATTGAATCTTCTTCCTTCACTAATCGCTTCAACGATTCCATCTGAATTAATCAGAATTTCTGAATTATTTGCATCACCTCTAGTGCTAGCTGCCCAAAAATCTGTATATAATTGAAGCTTATCTTGATGTGAATACTGTAGATCAGGCTCATACCAATAATATGTTTTATTTACTCCATCTATTGGAAAAATTCTCCCTGACATAGTCTGCAATTCTCCATCAAAGCCTATTGGTAATATTTGAGCCGTATTATTCTGATCAATACCTAAAGAATAAACTCCCTGTAATACACAAGGTGAACTCTTAATATCTCCATCTATTATTGATGCACCATTCGGAGTTCCTTCTAATCTCATATTGAAAAAATCCCCATTAGTAACCGCTTTTGCATCAGTTATTTCAGCCATTCTACTAACAGTCGCTCTCTGATTATATTTTCCCTCACCTGCTATTACGTTTAATTCTATATAAGGATTATTTAGATCGCATTCTAAAACATTTGCATAGTGATTTCCACCATCATTTATCATATATTCATTTCTCACTAATCCTGCAGATATCGGTGTAGATGAAATCAATTCATAGCTACTTGCCTCAGAAATTGATGAAATTGACAGGACTATAAAGAATAATATTGTAATTTTTCTCATAATTTTCTCCTATTCTCTTATTCTTCTATATCTTCGATTCCACCTTTATATATTACTCCTACTTCTGGATCTATTGTAACAGTCTCGCCTTGGAATATTCTGTTCTTTATATCTGAAATTCCAACAATAACAGGTATTCCTAGACTCAATCCAACTATTGCCGCATTCGAAGTCATACCACTCTCTTCTGTTATAATACCACTAGCTCTTTTTAAATAGTCAATCATGGCTTTTTCAATAGATATGGCAACTACTATATCTCCATCTTGGAAATTTTCTTCAAAATCATTTATATTTGATACTACACATACTCTACCTGTAGCTCTCTCAGTTCCTATTCCAATTCCTTTAATAGTTATCTGTCCTACTTTATGAATTTTAATCATATTCGTAGAACCTGAAACTCCTACTGGTATCCCTGCAGTTATGAAGACTAAATCTCCATCTTTTATAAGCCCATGGTCTTTTGAAGAATTTATTGAATGCTCAAATAATTCATCCGTTCCATTAGATGGTGGTGAAATTATTGGTGTAACACCCCATATTAAATTGAGCTTTCTACAAACTCTATCATCTTGTACTGCTGCTATAATAGGAGCTCTCGGTCTCACCTTAGCTACAGCCTTTGCTGTATAACCGGAAGATGTCGGTGTCAGTATTGCTTCTGCTCCTAAATTTAAAGCTCCTGCAGATGCAGAGAAGCAAATAGATTCTGTTATTGTACTTCCTAAATCTAGTGATTTAGTTCTGATCATCTTTTTATAATTTATAGAATCTTCCATTCTTTTTCCTATTCTAGCCATAGTCTTAACAGCCTCTAATGGATATTTCCCTATCGCAGTTTCTCCAGATAACATTACAGCATCTGTTCCATCTAAAATTGAATTTGCAACATCTGTAACTTCTGCTCTAGTAGGTCTTGGATTTCTAGTCATAGAATCAAGCATCTGTGTAGCTGTTATAACAGGCTTTCCAACCTTATTACATCTTTTTATAATATCTTTTTGCACTAATGGAACCTCTTCTGGTGGAATCTCCACTCCTAAATCACCTCTAGCAACCATTATTCCATCCGTCGCTTCAACGATTTCTGAGATATTCTCAACACCTTCATAATTTTCTATCTTTGATATTATATCTATATCTTCCCCACCATTATCTTCTAATACTTTTCTTATATCAATAACATCCTGTGCCTTTCTAACGAATGAAGCTGCAATAAAATCTACTTCGTTTTCTATTCCAAAAACTATATCATCTATATCTTTTTGCGTAACAGCCGGTAGACTTATTTTCACCATAGGGATATTTATTCCCTTATGATTAGATACTTCTCCACCATTATTTACCTTACATTTTATCTCTGTATCTTTTATTTCTAATATCTTTAACTCTATTAGTCCATCATCTATTAGTATTCTATTTCCAACTTCAACATCATTTACAATATTTTCATAAGTTATTGGTATTAATTCCTGATTACCCATAACCTGTCTTGTGGTTACTATGACGTCTTGACCCGTTTCAAGAAAAACTTTGCCACCTTCAAAATCACCAGTTCTTATCTCAGGACCTTTAGTATCTAACATTATGGCTACTGGTCTATTCGCCTTCTCTCTAGCCCTTTTTATAGTATCTATAATTTCTTTATGCCCTTCATAAGTTCCGTGTGAAAAGTTTAATCTCGCCACATTTAATCCATTTTTCATCAATTCAATTAATAATTCCTCATCATTTGATGCAGGCCCTACTGTACAAACTATTTTAGTCTTTTTCAAAAACATTTTTATCTCCCCTTTTTTTAAATAGATAATTCATTGGCAATCTCGTGATCTCTATTATGAAATGACTTTTCAGTATTTAAAGCATCTTCTATACTTAAATCTATAATTTGCGATCCACGAATTCCAATTGCTCTACCACTCTTTCCTTCTATTAATAATTCGACTGCTCTTGATCCCATTTTACTAGCTATTATCCTATCATATGCACTTGGATTTCCGCCTCTTTGAATATATCCTAATATAGTTACCCTAGACTCTATACCAGTGTTTTTTTCAATAGTCTTAGCTAATTCAAATGGAGTTATCTTGCCTTCACCTTCTGCAAATACTATTATAGCATGTTTTTTTCCTCTGCTCTTTCCCTCTAAAAGCTTTTTGCATATAGCATCTACATCTATTTCTTTTTCAGGTAGAACTATTGAGTCTGCTCCTCCTGCAAGACCTGAATACAATGCTATATCTCCGCAATTTCTTCCCATAACTTCAACTATTGTAGCTCTACCATGTGACTCTGTAGTATCTCTTAGTCTTCCAATAGATTCCGTTACAGTATTTATAACTGTATCAAATCCTATAGTAGCATCTGTATAACCCATATCGTTATCTATAGTTCCCGGAATAGAAATTATGGGAAATCCTTTCTCATATAGAGCTTTCGCCCCTCTAAAACTACCATCTCCTCCTATTACCACTAATCCATCTATTTTGAATATTCTCAAAACATTCAATGCCTTATTTTGACCTTCATCAGTCTTGAATTCAGTACTTCTAGCAGTTTTTAAGATTGTCCCACCTCTTTGAATTATATCAGCAACAGATCCAAGATTCATTTCATAGATATCAGCTTCCATAAGGCCACTATATCCTCTCCTAATTCCAAATACTTCTAATCCATTATATATAGCTGTTCTTAAAACAGCTCTAATAGCAGCATTCATTCCAGGTGAATCTCCACCGCTAGTCATAACACCTATTCGTTTCATAAAATCACCTCAATTGTTTTTTTCAATTACCTTGACATTATCTTTTCCTAAGAAAATATTTAATTCTTCTATGAGATCAGTATTCAAGCTATCTGCCCAGATATTTCTATTCCCTCTTATGACCTTTTTATTTTCCTCTATATATAGAAATACTGGTGTATTTCCATGGTATTTAGAGAGTATTCCCGAAATTCCATTTATTATTTTATTATCGTATCTATCTAATCTTAAATAGAGCTTTTTATCGTCTGCTTTTAATTTTTCTGCTAATGTAATCTTATTGGCTATTATGGATTTTCTTCCTTCATCCTCTGATATACTAAGTCTTCCTTCTAATAGAATTATATTATCTTCTTTTAGAATTTCTCTAGATTCTTGAAAAGTATTAGGAAATACCACAATATCTAATTCTCCAAATAGATCTTCTACTCTTAGAAATGCCATCATCTTATTATTGCGAGTATATTGATTCTTTATCTGCGTTATAATGCATAATAATTTTACATATTGTCCTTCTTTTACATTTGCTTTTTCATAATCTGAATCCATATCATCGGATTCATTCCCTGTTATATCTATAGTATTTATACTGGAATATTTTTCAATCTCTTTTGTATAATCATCTAATGGATGTCCTGTTATATATATTCCGGCAACTTCTTTTTCGAATGATAGTAATGTCTTTTTATCAAACTCCTCAATATCTGGAATTACTTCTTCATCTGTATTCTCATTTATTTCTTCAGTTTTTTCTTCTTGTACATCATATAAGGATATCTGTCCGCTTATATTATTTCTTTTCTCAGTATTTATACCATTTAAAATATTTTCAAATGAAGCTATTAATTCTGCTCTTTTATATCCCATAGAATCAAAGGCTCCTGCCTTTATTAAATTCTCTAACATTCTCTTATTTAATAAAGAGGAATCTACTCTCTTACAAAAATCTGTAAAGTTCTTAAATAGTCCATTTTCTTCTCTTTCTTTAATTATTCCTTCTATTGAATTAGTCCCTACATTTTTTATAGCAGTCATTCCGAATCTCATCTTACCATCTACTACTGTAAATTTATGAAAGGACTCATTTATATCTGGCGGAAGAATGTCTATATTAAGCCTCTTAGCTTCATGTATATATAGTGATACAGAATTTTTATTTGCCATAACACTAGAAATTAAGGCCGCCATAAACTCAACCGGATAATAATATTTTAACCATGCTGTTCTATAAGCTACTAGGGCATAAGCTGCTGAATGAGATTTATTAAATGCATATTTAGCAAAATCAATCATCTCATCATAGATTATATTTGCTGATTTCTCATCTACACCTCTTCTAATAGCTCCTTCTATTTCATAATTACCATGCTCATCCTTTTTTCCATAGATGAAGTTTTTCCTTTCTTCTTCCATAACATCCATTTTCTTTTTACTCATAGCTCTTCTAACTAAATCTGATCTACCCATAGAATATCCGCCTATATCTCTTACTATCTGCATTATCTGCTCTTGATAGACCATACAGCTATAGGTCGTATTTAATATAGGTTCTAATGCATCATTCGTATATTTAATCTTTTCAGGATTCATCTTATATTTTATATACCTTGGAATTTGACTCATAGGTCCAGGTCTATATAAGGCATTTGCCGCTACAATATTTTCAAACTCTGTAGGTTTTAGTTCTTTTAAGACTTGCCTCATTCCTGCAGATTCAAATTGAAATATTCCAAGAGTTTCTCCTCTGCTAAACATTTCATATACATTCGAATCTTCTACTCCGATATCGTCTAGATCTATTTTTATTCCGTGAATTTTCTCTATTAGAAACAATGAATCTCTTATGACAGTAAGAGTTCTAAGGCCAAGAAAATCCATCTTTAAAAGCCCTAATTCTTCAAGTTCTGTCATAGTGAATTGTGTAGTTATATTATCTTTATTCCTAGATAATGGAACTA
Source organism: Andreesenia angusta (assembly GCA_030537835.1). GTDB lineage: Bacteria > Bacillota > Clostridia > Tissierellales > Gottschalkiaceae > Andreesenia > Andreesenia angusta_A. Next base: position 23,313 of record JAUNVB010000001.1, read on the forward strand.
ATTCAGTAACTGGATCTTTCGATATTACAACACCTGCTGCATGTGTAGATGTATGTCTAGGAAGTCCTTCTACAGCTCTAGCAAAATCTATTATTTCTTTCGTCTCTGCATCTGATTCATACATTCTCTTTAAATCTGGATTCATATCTAAAGCCTTATCTATAGTCATATAGAGTTCCATAGGAATTTGTTTTGCAATAGTATCTACCTTGCTATAAGGTATATCCATTGCTCTACCTACATCTCTTATTGAACCTCTCGCTGCCATAGTACCAAAAGTTACTATCTGAGCCACTCTATCTGCACCATATTTCTTTATAACATAGTCTATTACTTCTTCTCTTCTCTCATAACAAAAATCTATATCTACATCTGGCATAGATATTCTCTCAGGGTTTAAAAATCTCTCAAATAATAAATTGTATTTTAAAGGGTCTATATCTATTATTCCTAACGCATAAGATACTACACTTCCAGCGGCAGAACCTCTTCCCGGCCCTACCATTATTCCATTTTCTTTTGCAAATCTAATAAAATCCCATACTATTAAGAAATAATCAATATATCCCATATCTTCAATAGTCTTAATTTCATAATTAAATCTTTCCCTTATTTCATCCGATATGATTTCATACCTCTTCTTAAGTCCCTTTTCAGCTATATATCTAAAATATTCTGATTTTGAATCCCACTCCTCTGGTATATCGAATTCTGGAAGATGTAGAGTATTGAAATCTAATTCTACATGACATCTATCTGCTATTTTCTTCGTATTTTCTACAGCTTGTTTAGGAAATAGTTTTCTCATTTCCTCTTCCGATTTTAAATAGAATTCTTCTGTAGGGAATTTCATTCTTTTTTCTTCATTTATAGTAGTTCCTGTTTGAATACATAATAAAATATCATGCACTTTTGCATCTTCTTTTCTAATATAATGTGAGTCGTTAGTACATACTATTGGAATACCAGTCTCTTTAGATATCTTCAATAATTGTTGATTGACATATTTTTGTTCATCGATATTATGATCTTGTAATTCTAGAAAAAAATTGTTTTTACCAAATATATCTTCAAAGAATAACGCTTTTTCTTTTGCTTTTTCATAGTCTCTATTTAATAAGTATTGTTGTACTTCTCCACCTAAACAGGCACTCAAAGCTATTATTCCTTTAGAATGTTTTTTAATTAATTCATAATCTATCCTTGGCTTATAATAAAATCCTGTTACATACCCTTCAGATACTAGTTTTATAAGGTTTTTATATCCCTCTTGATTTTCTGCAAGTAAGACCATGTGATAGAAGCTCGATTCGCGATTATTTATTTTTTCCCTTCTATCGCAGTCAACAAGATATACTTCACATCCTATTATAGGATTTATATTTCTTTTCTTCGCCTCTTTGTAGAATTCTACTACTCCAAACATTGAACCGTGATCTGTTATAGCAATAGAATCCATCCCTAGTTCTTTTGTTCTATCTAAAAGTTCTGCTATTCTCGATGAACCATCTAGTAAGCTGTATTCGGTATGAACATGAAGATGTGTAAAGTTCGACATTTAATCACCTTCTTTTCTAGATTTATTATATGGTCACTATAAATTCTTCTATTGCTTCCATAGCTTCTTTTTCATCTTCGCCATCAACTATAATATCAATTTCATCTCCACCTGTTATTCCTGTCGATAAAAGTCCCATTATACTTTTTGCATTTAAATTCATATTGCCTTTTTCTAAAAAAACATCTGATTCGAAACTAGAGGTGATTTTCACAAATTTTGCCGCTGCTCTTGAATGCAATCCTGTTCCTTCTTTTAATTTAAAAGTCTTCTTAATCATAATGAGTATTTCTCCTTCTATATTTTATTGAATATCCTGTTCTTCTTTCAATTTATCAGCTATTTCTTCAAGTTTTCTAAGTCTATGATTAACACCTGATTTTCCAACTTTTGGTCTATGCAAATTTCCAAGCTCTATAAGGCTCATTTCTTTATTTTCAAGTCTTAATTTTGCTGTTTCTCGTAAATTCTCAGGTAATCTCTCTAGTCCAATAGTATCTTTTATAAATTTGATGCTATTTCTCTGCCTAATAGCAGCATTAACAGTTTTTATAAGATTAGCCGTTTCACAATTCACAGCTCTATTAACATTATTTCTCATCTCTTTTATTATTCTTATATCTTGGATTTTAAAAAATGCTTTATTTGCTCCAATTATATAGAGTAAATCCGCTACCTTTTCTCCTTCTTTTATATAGATTATAAGGTATTCTTTTCTTTCTATCGATCGAGCATTTAAATTAAACTCGTTTAATAGTTTCAATAGATCTTTTCCAAAATCATGGTCATTAGTAATGAATTCAAGATGGTACATCTTCTCTGGATTGCTAATAGAACCCGCACCTAAGAATGCTCCTCTTAAAAATGCTTTACTTAATTCATTATTTTCTTTAAATTCATAAGATATTCTATTATTTATATTAAATATTATATTTTTATCATCTTCAATTATTCCAATATCATCTAGAATCGTTTTTACTATATTTTCTTCTCTTAGAATTATTACATACCTATTAGTTTTTTTTAAATTTTTATTCTTCCTGACCTCGACTTCCGCTTGATATGAATACACATGCTTAATTAAATTATAAACTCTTCTAGCTGTCGAAGCGTTTTCCGTTCCTATTTCCATATTCAAGTTTTTTAAATCAATTAGATTTAAATATGCCGATATCTGAACTATTCCTGCTAGTTCTGCTCTAGCTAAATCGCTATCTTCAATCTCTATTTTGCTCAATTCATTTTTTGTTCTCACAGAAAATGACGCCATTTCATCACCTGCTTTGAATTTCATAAGTATATTTATATAATATTATATCACAACTGACTTGTCTTAAGATAATCGATTTACTCTACCTTAGCTTAGGAATAATAATTATTATATAGACTAAAATATAATATATTAGTATAATATTATATTGTATTAAAACTATATTATGAGGAGGTTGTTTTATGGAAAATTCTACAACACTTTTAGATAACTCTTTCTATGCATTAATTATCATGTTATTTACTGGTGTTATATCAGGTGAAATCAGCAAGAAAATAAATGTTCCAGATGTTGTACTCTATCTCTTAGCAGGTATTCTAGTAGGACCTAGTGTCTTCAATATATTATCGATTCCTGATACTTCCATAGTGAATCAAGTAATTTTGGTCTTTGGTGCTTCTTTCATATTATATTGTGGTGGTAGAGAAGTTAGCTTAGATACTTTTCGTGAGATTAAGGTTACAGTTTTAAGTCTAGCAACTTTAGGTGTTTTAATTTCTACAGCTTTAGTTGGTAGTACTGCTCATTTTCTTTTCAATTTAGATTGGAAAGTAGCTTTATTAACTGGGGCAGTAATTGCATCTACAGATCCTGCTAGTCTTATTCCTGTATTAGAACATCTTCCTATAGCTAAGAGATTAAAACAGACAGTTATATGTGAATCTGCATTTAACGATGCCATGGGAGCCGTATTAGTTTTTAGTATAATAGGCGTTATGACATCTGGTGATTTGAGCTTTTCTTCTTCCATTAGAAGTTTAGTAGAAATGATAGGTTTAGGAATTTTAACTGGTATTATAATAGGATTTCTTATTTCACTAAGTATATCATCAAGGAAATTTGGAATTTTCTCTGATTATGCACCTATAATGTCTGTAATTGCATCCATATTGACCTATGTTGTTGCTGATAATGTTGGAGGTTCAGGTTATATGGCTTGTTTTATAGCGGGTATGGTTTGTGGAAATAAAGAGAAATTCGGATTAATAGTACCTGAACATGAATATATATCACAAGTTTATTTCAGAGAAGTATTGAATATACTCTTTAAAATGGCTATCTTCATACTTCTTGGAACTCATGTGAATTTTTCATACCTGGCGAAATACTGGCATATTGCTCTAGTAATAACTATATTATTAATACTCGTATTCAGACCTATATCTGTTTTCATATCTACTTCATTAGATTTTAAAGCTAAATGGAGTATCAAAGAAAAATTGTTTATTTCATGGGTTAGAGAAACGGGTGTTATCCCAGCAGCAATGTGTAGTATAATAGTCTCTCAAAAATTACCGGGATATGATATAATTTCATCTATCGTCTTTATGGCTATATTAATAACTTTGATTCTCCAGGGAACGACTACGGGATTATTAGCTAGAAAACTTGGAATAGATAGTCAAAAAAATAATTGCTAATATTTACTTTTAATTGAAATTATATTATAATTTATGAAAATAGAGGGAATATTATTGAGGGGGAAATAATATGAAAAAAGCTCCAATCGTTTCGAGCTCTTTGAGGTATAATATGATATATGTACCTTCTGTAATAGACAATGCCACTGGCATTAGAGTCAATGGTAAAACGATAAAATCTTTAGTCTTTACTACTGATGTCGCAATAATAAGAAATATAAATGCTAATGCTGTTATGGCAGTATATCCTTTCACACCGCAACCTATTATCACTCATGCGCTTATGATGGCAGCAGAACTCCCTGTGTTCTGTGGTGTTGGCGGTGGAATAACTACAGGTATGAGAGCCGTTAATTTAGCTTTAGATGCTGAGTTTCAAGGTGCCTCTGGAGTCGTCTTAAATGCACCTACTAGTAATGAAGTCTTGATTAATGTAAGAAAGACTATAGATATTCCTATAATAATTACTGTAGGTAGTGAAAATACGGATATAGATATGAGATTGGATTCAGGTGCTGATATAATAAATATTTCTGGTGGCCCAAGAACTATAGACATTATCAAGTCTATTCGTAAAAAATATCCAGATATCCCTATAATAGCAACTGGTGGTCCAAATGATGAGACTATTGAAGCAACTATAGATGCCGGAGCAAATGCAATAACTTATAGCCCACCGACTACGGCTGAGTTATTTACCCCATTAATGACTAAATATAGAAAATAAAAAAGGAGCTGTTACAAAATGACTAATAATCATTTTATAACGGCTCCTTTTCATATATTAATAATTCTACTTTATATTTATCTTTTTTCTATCTCTCATATATCTTCTGAGAATGATATAGATATATATTCATAATCATATCTGAAACTCGTTCACTATGTCTAAAGCTCTTATTCTTTATCTCAATTAAATCTTCTGAATAAACGGTAATACCTCTTTTATTAAGAGCTTCTATTTCTTCATCAGTTATATCTATTAATTCTGAATCCTTCTTAAGATAGTTGCTCATTATTCTTCTTGAATAAGACCTTGCATCAGGATTATTTGCAATTACAAAGTCGATTAACTTTCCTTTAGCATGCTTCTCTATAGCATTTACATGATCTATAATCCCATATCCACTCGTTTCTCCTGGTTGAGTCATTATATTAGATACATATATCTTTTTTGCCTTTGATTTTTTTATCGCGTCAACCATACCCTCAACTAAGAGATTAGGTATTATGCTAGTATATAAGCTTCCTGGTCCAAGAACTATGCAATCTGCATTTTCTATAGCTTCTAATGATTCTTTTAAAGGCATTAATTTCTCAGGAATAGTATATACTCTAGAAATCTTGCATTTTTTTTCAACACAGAATCCTGGTATTGCAGATTCCCCTTCTATTATTTCACCACATTCTAATTCTGCGCAGAGTTTAACATTCTCCTTTGTCATAGGAAGTACATTCCCTTTAACGGCTAAAACATTGCTTATCTCTTTTATACCTAAAGAAAAATCTCCATATAAATCATCCATTGCTGCAATGAATAAATTTCCAAAGCTCTGTCCATTCAATCCACCTTTATTAAATCTATAATTCAATAGTCTTTCCATAGATGGCTCTGCATCTGCTAGAGCTGTTATACAGTTTCTAATATCTCCAGGTGGTAAAATACCCATCTCCTCTCTGAGTATTCCAGATCCACCTCCATCATCAGCTACAGTAACAATTGCAGTTATATTTCCAGTTCTACTTTTAAGCCCTCTAAGTAATGTTGATAATCCAGTTCCTCCTCCTATAGCGACTATCTTTGGTCCTTCAGATTGAATCTTATCCATATATAACATTTTATTAATCGTATTTCTATCAAAAGAATCATAATTTCTATATTTATAAGTAACTTTTAAAATATTAGAAAGTATATTTCTAGCTCCAACTATAGTAAATATCAGTCCTATTGCTATTAATAAACTTTCTTTTACGATTCCAATCTTTATTCCATCGACTATGCTATTTAGAAAGAACGCCATTCCTACTATAAGTAATATCATGCCTACTAGGGTAAGGCTTATCCATCTTTTTATTCCAGAAAAAGTATTAACAAATTTCTTGTATTTCATATTCATCCCTTATTTCTATTTTTCTTGTTCTCTATGCCTTAATTTAACCTTATACTCATTCTTTAAAAGATATTCATATAAGCAATTGGCAATTGTAACAGATCTATGTTGTCCCCCTGTACATCCTATAGCAATTACTAATTGTGATTTACCCTCTTTTATATATCTAGGTATTAGAAACTCTACCATATCTTCTAATTTCTCTAAAAATACTCTAGAGTCATTTCTCATCATAACAAAATCTCTTACTTCTTTATCATTTCCTGTTAATGGTCTGAGCTCTTCAACATAATAAGGATTAGTTAAAAATCTAACATCAAATACTAAGTCTGCATCTTTTGGTATTCCATATTTAAATCCAAATGAAACTATATTAACAGACATTCTCTCTACTTTCTCCATATCGGAAAAGAAGATTGTAAATATCTTTTCTTTTAACATCGCTAGATTTAAATCACTAGTATCTATTATCGCATTAGCTTCTTTCTTAATATTATGAAGTTCTTTTCTTTCAAATTTAATTCCATCGACTATATTACCATCAATATCAAAAGGATGTGGTCTTCTCAACTCTTTAAATCTCTTTATTAAAGCTTCATCAGATGCATCCATAAATAATATATTATAATCTACATCCATCTCTTTGAATTTTTCTAAAGTTTTCTCTAATTCCTCTACTAATTTTATTCCTCTTGAATTCATGATCAAAGCTACTTTATCTGCATCTGATTTTTCATTCTTATATAAATTTATAAAATCTTCTAATAACGCAGGTGGTAAATTCCCTACAGAATGATACCCCTGATCTTCAAATACTTTCAAAGCCTGACTTTTCCCAGCCCCAGAAAGTCCTACTATTAGTATGAACTTAGTATCTTGCAATTATTTCCATCCTTTCTATAAATCTTCTCCTAATATCCTTATTTCTGTTTCTAATTCAACTTTAAAATTATCATATACTATTTTTTTCACCATCTCTATAAGATCAAGTATATCTTGTGCTTTTGATTCCCCATAGTTTACTACAAAACCACAGTGTTTCTGTGAAATCCCAACATTTTTATATCTATATCCCCTAAGTCCTGAGTCCTCAATTAATTTTCCTGCATAATAACCTTTAGGGCGTTTAAAAGTACTTCCTCCAGATGCCAGCTCTAATGGCTGTTTAGAAGTTCTCTTTTCTGTTAGTTCATCTATCTTCATCTTAATCTCATTATAAGATCCTTCTTTAAGTTCTAAAACTATGTTTAAAACTATTAAATCATCTTCTTGAACTCTACTCATTCTATATCCAAAATGCATTTCTTCATTTGAATACGTTCTAATATTTCCTTTTCTATCCATACATTCTACTGATTTTACAATATCCTTAATCTCTCCATCATATGCACCCGCATTCATAGTTATTGCTCCTCCTAATGTTCCAGGAATACCAGATGCAAATTCAAATCCTTCTAATGAAGCTTCCATTATTGCATTAGCAGCTTTATTCATCATGAGTCCAGATTGAATCTTTACATAATTATCTTCTATTTCAATTGACGACATATTATCTGAAATTTTAATAACAATACCTCTAATACCACCATCTTTAACCAATAGATTGCTACCATTTCCAATAGTCATAAAAGGAATATCATGCTTTTTAGCAATATCTATAGTTTTTTTTATATCTTCTGTATTTTCAGGAATTATCATAATATCTACAGGACCACCGACTTTAAAAGTCGTATGATTCTTCATAAGTTCATCAATTAGCACTTTCTCTTCCCCAAGCTCATAAAGCAATTCATCTATATATTTCATATATCCTCTTTCTCCTCAATATATTTATAAAGTATATATTTTATCTTATATATAGTATACACTATCTATCTTTATCAATACAAGTTTACTCTATAGATAATAAAACACCGGGACTATCTCCCAGTGTTTTATTATTTAAAATATAGAATTTTATTGTTCTGCTAATTTCTTATAAGTTTCTAATTTCTCTTTTGCATCATTTTCTGCTTTACTAAATAATTCCTCAGCTATATCAGGGAATGTCTTCATAAGTGAAGTATATCTAACTTCTCCCATTATAAAGTCTCTAAATGAGTCTTTAGGATCTTTAGAGTCTAATATGAACGGATTCTTTCCTTCATTTTTAAGCTCAGGATTATATCTATATAGATGCCAATATCCAGCATCAACAGCTTTTTTAGACTGCTCTTGAGTTTTACCCATTCCTGCTCTAATTCCATGGGCTATACAAGGCGCATAAGCTATTATTATAGAAGGACCCTTATATTTTTCTGCCTCTATAACAGCTTTTAAGAATTGATTTTTATCTGCTCCCATAGCGACTTGAGCAACGTATACATAACCATATTGTGCTGCCATGAGTCCAAGATCTTTTTTCTTCGTTCTCTTACCAGATGATGCAAATTTTGCAATTGCAGCTGTTGGTGTTGCTTTAGATGATTGTCCCCCCGTATTAGAATAAACTTCTGTATCTAATACGAATACATTTATATCTTCATCTGATGCAAGAACATGATCTAGTCCTCCATAACCTATATCGTATGCCCATCCGTCACCACCGAATAGCCATATAGATTTCTTAACAAGATAATCTTCATTCTCCTTTATCTCATTTAAAATCTTCTTGATATCATCATCTAATCCTTCAGTCTTATTTAGTAATGGTTTAACTTTTTCTGCAGCTTCTTTAGATCCTTCTGCATCATCTTTATTTTCAATCCATTCATTAAATGCTGAAGATAATTCTTCTGATACATTCTTATCGATTATTTTCTTCATATCGGCTTCTATTTTACTAGTCTTTTGCTTAACTGCTAAAGCCATACCATAACCATATTCTGCATTATCTTCGAATAATGAATTCGCCCATGCAGGACCTAATCCATCTTTATTCACAGTATAAGGAGTTGATGGTGCTGAACCTCCCCAGATTGAGGAACATCCTGTTGCATTTGCAATTATCATTCTTTCACCAAATAATTGAGTTAATACTTTTATATAAGGCGTTTCTCCACAACCTGCACAAGCTCCTGAAAACTCAAGAAGGGGTTGAACAAACTGACTGCCCTTAACAGAAGTTCTTGGCATTAAACTATCTTTAACTGTAACATTATCTACTAAATACTCCCAATGTCCAGCTTCTGCTCTTTGTTCAGGCTCAGCTTTTTGCATTACTAATGCTTTTTCTTTTGCTGGACAGATATCTGCACAGTTTCCACATCCAGTACAATCATAAGTGGAAATCTGTATCTTATACTCTAATCCATCCATACCTTTACCCATTGCCTTCTTAGTCTTTAAACTATCAGGTGCATTTTTTCTTTCTTCTTCATCTAATAAGAATGGTCTAATAGCGGCATGAGGACAGACGAAAGCACACTGATTACATTGGATACAGTTTTCAATTTTCCAATGTGGTACGAATGCTGCAACTCCACGTTTTTCATAAGCAGCCGTTCCAGCTGGGAATTCTCCTGCTTCCCTACCTTTAAACACACTTACAGGCAAATCGTCCCCTTCCTGTCTATTTATAGGTCTTAATATATTCTTAATGAAATCAGGTTCTTCAATTTCTTCAACCTCAATATCTTTAGCGTTCTTCCATTCATCAGGAATATTAACCTTTTCTAAAGCTTCTATACCTTTATCGACAGCTTCATAGTTCATATTGACTACTTTTTCACCTTTTTTACCATAAGCTTTAACTATTGCATCTTTTAGATACTCTACTGCTTTATCTATTTCAATAACTTCAGCTAATTTAAAGAAACCAGCCTGCATTACCATATTTATTCTATTTCCTAAACCTATATCGTTTGCTATATTAGTAGCATCTATAGTGTAAAATTCTATATCATTATTTGCAATATATCTTTTCATATTTGCAGGTAGCTTTTCATCTAATTCATCCTGTGACCAAGTACAGTTTAATAAGAATTTTCCGCCTTTTCTTAGCCCTTTTAAAAGATCGTACTGATTAACATATGCTTGATTAGAACATGATACAAAATCTGGTTCCTGTACTAGATAAGTTGATCTTATTGGACTATGACCAAATCTCAGATGAGATATTGTTATACCTCCAGATTTTTTAGAATCGTATGCAAAATATGCCTGTGCATACATATCAGTATTATCTCCTATTATCTTTATAGCTGATTTATTTGCCCCTACAGTTCCATCTGATCCTAATCCCCAGAATTTACATTTAATAGTTCCCTTTGGTGCAGTTATTATATGATCTTTCTCTTCTAAAGAAGTATTTGTAATATCATCTATAATTCCTATTGTGAAATTATCTTTTGGCTCATCAGATTCTAAATTATCGAATACAGCCTTTATCTGAGAAGGTGTAGTATCCTTAGAACCTAATCCATATCTTCCTCCAACTATTATAGGTGAATCTTTTCTATCATAATAAAGATTTCTAATATCTAAACATAATGGCTCAGATATCGCACCTGGTTCCTTAGTTCTATCGAGAACTGCAATCTTCTTAACAGTAGATGGTACTACATCAAAGAAATATTTAGAAGAAAATGGTCTATAAAGTCTAACTTCTATAAGACCTACTTTATGTCCTTTTTCAACTAGATAATCTACTGTTTCTTTTATTGTCTCATTTACAGAGCCCATAGCTACGATAACGTTTTCCGCATCTTCTGCTCCATAAAAATCGAAAGGCTTATACTTTCTACCTGTTAAATCACTTATTTTCTTCATATATTCATTAACTATATCTGGTACTTCTTCATAAAATCTATTAGCCGCCTCTTTAGCTTGGAAGAAGATATCCGGATTTTGTGCTGTTCCCTTTGTATAAGGAGCCTCTGGTTTCAAAGCACGATTCTTAAACTCTTTTATAGCTTCATGGTCAACTAATTTATTAAAATCTTCATAATCTATAAGCTCAATTTTCTGTATCTCATGTGATGTTCTAAATCCATCAAAGAAATGTAAGAAAGGTAAGCTCGACTTTATTGCCGCAAGATGTGCTATACCACCTAAGTCCATAACTTCTTGTACAGAAGAAGACGAAAGTATTGCAAATCCTGTTTGTCTAGTTGCCATAACATCCTGATGATCTCCAAATATAGATAGAGCATGCGATGCTAATGCACGTGCACTTACATGAAATACCCCTGGTAAGAGCTCTCCTGACATCTTATACATATTAGGTATCATCAATAATAATCCCTGTGATGCAGTATAAGTCGTTGTCAATGCTCCTGCAGAAAGCGAGCCATGAACAGCTCCTGATGCTCCTCCTTCAGACTGTAATTCATGTACCTCTACTGGTCTTCCAAATATATTATGCTTATTCTGTGCTGACCATTCATCTACAATTTCTGCCATAGTAGATGATGGTGTTATTGGATAAATAGCTGCTACCTCAGTAAATGCATAAGACACATACGATGCTGCGGTATTACCATCCATAGTTTTCATTGTTTTAGCCATTTTATATCCCCCTTAGAATATCAAACTCAATTAAATAAATCTTGTATACAATCTACCTCTATTAAAAGTATATACTCTGATTCTAAATAAATCAAGATTTGTATACATATTTTGAAACTCAATTAAATAAAACCATATATAATATATTTACCCGAAAAAGTGCTCTTTAAATCGTTCAAATTTTAAATTAACAATCAAATCATAATTAAAATTTATAGAATCTAACATCTCGCTAGATTTATCACATCTTCCAACATCGTAAGATATATGTGCATCACTTCCACAGACTATATTTGCTCCGTATTCATTGCATAATTTTGCTATCTCTTTACAATTATGAAAACTCCCTTTTCTACTTGAAAGAAACGAACTATTATTTATTTCTATTAAAGTATTAGTTTCAATAGCTTTTTTCACAACAACCTCTTTATCTATTGGAAAATCCGGATTGCCTGGATGCCCAATTATATCTACATTTTTGTTTTCCATAGCTTTAATTATTGCTCTAGTATTTTCCTCTTTCGTTCCTGGCTTTATACAGACTGAATGAAGAGATGCTATTACTAGATCTAATCTTTCAATCACTGAATCCTCTATATCTAAATTACCGTCAAAATCTATTATATTCGCCTCTACACCTTTATAAACTCTTATACCTTCTATCTCTTTTGGTATAACCTGCTGATTTATTATATGATAAATATTTGGTCCTCCTGGCATCCCTGGAGCATGCTCAGTAAAGCTAACCGCTTTCATTCCCTTTTTCTTTGCCATTTGTATAACTTCTTCTAATGTACTAAAAGCATGTCCACTTGCTAAAGTGTGGCAATGCGTCTCTACTTCTATAAACATTTCTTATCTCCTTTTTTATTATAATAAATCATCCTCAACTTCCCAATCATATGTTCTCTTTCTACTTTCAATTTCTTCTCTTAATTTATTATCTAATTCTTCTGCCGCATTGTGTCCAAATTGTTTCATTCTTGTATTTCTAGCCGCTACTTCTACTATCATAGCTAAATTTCTTCCCGGCCTCACAGGCACTGTAACTCTAGGAGTTTTTATACCTAAAATATCTATATGATTTTCATCTATTCCTAATCTATCATATTCTTTATCGGCTTTCCAATCTTCTAATTCCACTAATAAGTCTATCATCTCCCAAGTTTTTACAGCTCCAACTCCATATAGCATAGTTATATCTATTATTCCTATACCTCTTATCTCCATAAAATGTTTAATAAGTGCTGGTGAAGTCCCTCTTAGCATATCATCAATTTTTTTGATTTCTACTGCATCATCAGCTACTAATCTATGACCTCTTTTAATAAGTTCTAATGCTACTTCACTCTTACCTATACCACTTTTTCCCGTTACTATTACACCCATTCCAAATATCTCTAATAATACACCATGAACTATAGTCGTAGGAGCTAAAACATTTTCTAAATATCCTATTATCTTACTTATGAATTTACTAGTTGGCAATTCAGTCTTTAAAACTAGTACACTATACTTTTCAGCCAATTCTCTTATCTCTGGAAATGAAAAGATATTATTTGCTATTATAAAAGCCGGTATAGGGAATTTAAACAGCTTTTCAATTCTTTTATATCTAGTTTCACTGTCTAAAGATAGTAAATACTCTTTTTCCTGTTCTCCAAGAACTTGAATTCTGCCTGGAAAAAAATTCTTATAAAATCCCGTAAGCTGTAATCCAGGTCTATTTATTTCAATACCGGATACTCTTACTTTTTCAACATCTATCGGTCTATAGACAATTTTAAGACCAGTTTCCTTTATCAAATCATATAGATCGACATTATACACTTTTTTCACCCTTTTCATTAAAAAAATCATAAACCTGTTCTGCTGCCTTTAAATTCATTCCAGGCGTATTTTTTAATTCTTCAATATTTGCTAATTTTATTTTTTCAACGGAACCAAATTTCTTTAAGAGATTCTTCTTTCTAACTTCTCCAATCATTGGAATAGTATCTAGGACTGATTTTATCATATTTTTATTTATTAGCTCTCTGTGGTATGATATTGCAAATCTATGAGCTTCGTCCTGTATTCTAGAGACTAATCTAAATAAGGATGTCCTCTCTTTTATATTTAATTCTTCATTTTCATATATAATGCCTCTTGTTCTATGATAATCATCTTTTACTAATCCACATACAGGTATATTTAAATTTAGTTTATTTAAAACTCTTTTTGCAATATTGACCTGACCTTTTCCTCCATCCATTATTATTAGTTCTGGAAAAACGGAGAAATTTTCAATCTTTAAATCTTTTTTCTTCAAATCTTCTATCTCTTTTAATCCTCTTCTAAATCTTCGTTCTAATACTTCTGCTAATGAAGAGTAATCGTCTGGTCCTTTTACATATTTAATCTTAAATTTCCTATAATCTTTTTTACTCTCTTTTCCATCAATAAATACTACCATAGAACCAACAGAATTAATACCTTGTGTATTCGATATATCATAAGCTTCTATTCTCTTTAAATATTTATCTAAGCCTAAAATCTCTTTTAATTCGTTTAAACCCTTTATATGAGATGGTGTTTTTTCTTTTATTTTGGTCTCATTCCTCTTTAACTCCTCAAAAGCATTTCTCTTTACCATCTCCATTAAATCATTCTTATCTCCTTTAATTGGAACTCTAAGCTTTACTTTAAATCCTCTTTTTTCACTCAACCAATTTTCAATTAATTCCTTGTCTTTTAAGTCTTCCTCTGTTAATATCTCCGATGGTATATGCGATGCTGTTAGATAATATTGTTTTACAAAAGACGATATTATTTCATTTTTACTCATCCCTTCAGTATTATCTATCATATAATCTTCTCTACCATTTATTTTACCATTTCTAATAAAGAAGACCTGCACTGATGTCTCATCTATTCCTCTTGCAATACCTATAATATCTTGATTATCTTCTGCATTATAAATAATTTTTTGTCTCTCTCTAACTACTTTTAATGCCTCTAATCTATCTCTATACATTGCAGCTTTTTCAAAATCTAATTCCTCAGCTGCTTTGTTCATTCTCTCTTCTATTATTTCAAATAATTTTTTACTAGTCCCGTTTAAAAACATTATTATCTCTTGAATCATTTCCATATATTCATCTTCATCTACATCTACACAACAAGGTCCTTTACATCTATCAATATAATAATTTAAACAAGGTCTCTTTATATTATTTTTATAATTCAAATTTAAATTACAAGTTCTTATAGGATATATTTCTGCTATAACCTCTAATGTTTCATTCAATGCCATTATATTTGTATAAGGCCCAAAATATCTAGCTCCATCGCGCTTTTTATTTCTAACTTTTTTTATTCTAGGGTATTTTTCTTTAAGATTTATACTTATCATCGGATATTGTTTATCATCTCTTAGAAGAATATTGTATTTCGGTCTATATTTCTTTATCAGATTAGATTCTAAAACTAATGCCTCTAATTCTGTATCAGTTACAATATATTCAAATGTTTCTATATTCTTAACCATCAACTTGACTTTTGGACTATGACTTCTTTTAGAGTTAAAGTACTGACTTAGTCTATCTTTAAGTCTTTTTGACTTCCCTACATAGATAATTTCCCCTAATGAATTCTTCATAAGATAGACACCTGGTGATTTTGGCACTAGCTTTAATTCTTCTCTTATATCAAACATTTACATCACCTCTTAATTGGCAAGCAATAAAACTTAAAATTATGAATACAAAAAAGAGATGGCATTATGCGCACCTCTTTTTATATATTTTATATTGAAAATACTGCTATTTTTGTATAATTAGCTTTTTCTCCTTCAATCTCTCCATCTACTAATGTCCATTCACTATTTAAACCTTTAGACTCTGCTAACGCTTCAAAATAGTACATTATAATTCCTACATCTACATATCTTATATCATGACCTTTTATATGACTATATAACAATGTCACTTTATGATCCTTTATTAAGAATCTCCAAGGCTGAGTATTATAACTTGATGGTGCATATCTTAGATAGTAGAATAAATCACTTATCCCTAAATTATCAAGTTCTTCCGGATCTATAGGATTTTCTACTTCATCTTTATAAACGATATCTGTAAGACCTAGCCTTTCAACTTCTGGCTCAACTGTGAAAGGAAGTTTTCTCTTTGGATATCCCATTGCAAGAACATAATCAACTTTTCCACCTCTAGTATTCAATAATGAATCATCTGCATCCTTAACAGATACCCAGCAAGTGTCTAAACCTATAGCATTTAATTGAGTAATTAATTTTTCCATATAATAAGAGCCATATAATAATGTTCTTGGTTCATCATTTAAAATTTCTAATCCTACATAGTGTGGACTATCTATCATAACTCCATTATATCCACCTACACCATCTAATTTTTTATATATGCTCTTTCCATCTTCATAGAAATTAAAACATATATTCTTATCTTCCGATTCTCTTCCTATTTTTTCTACAGCATTTTTAATTTCTTCTAAAGTTTTTTTATTTGCTTTTTTATTTCTAAATTCTCTTACCGATTTTCTATTTTCTAAAAATCTGATTATAGCCATAAATCCCTCTCCTCAAATACATATTTTATTTTTACAATTCAACTTTCTTATAATTATACCATATTTATACTTTCATTTTTATAATTTTATAGTACTTTTTTGAGGAATTCTCCAGTATAAGATTCCTTTACCTTAATAATCTCTTCTGGTGTTCCTGTGGCAACAACAGTTCCGCCACCATCACCGCCTTCTGGACCTAAATCAATTATATAGTCAGATATTTTTATAACATCAAGATTATGTTCTATTACAACTACTGTATTACCTCCACTTACAAGCTTGTCTAATACTTTTACTAATTTATGAACATCTGCTGTATGAAGACCAGTAGTCGGTTCATCAAGTATATAAAAGGTCTTTCCTGTACTCCTTTTGCTCAATTCTGTTGCTAATTTAACTCTTTGAGCTTCTCCTCCAGATAATTGAGTAGAAGGCTGTCCTAATTTTATATACCCTAATCCAACTTCTTTCATAACTGATAATTTTCTAGATATAGAAGGTATAGTTTCAAAAAAATCGTTTGCTTCTTCTACTGTCATATCTAATACATCTGAAATACTTTTTCCTTTATATTTGACTTGTAATGTCTCTCTATTATATCTTTTTCCTTTACATACCTCACAAGGCACATATACATCTGGAAGAAAATGCATCTCTATTTTTACAATTCCATCTCCTTTACAAGCCTCACATCTACCACCTTTAACATTAAAGCTAAATCTGCCTTTTTTATATCCTCTAGCTTTCGCTTCAGGAGTCATTGCAAATAAATCTCTTATACCATCGAATACTCCAGTATAAGTTGCTGGATTCGATCTTGGAGTCCTACCAATTGGTGATTGATCTATCTCTATTATCTTATCTATATATTCTATTCCTTTTATTTCTTTATGCTTTCCAGGTTTCATCTTACCTTTATGAAGTTTTTGATGTAGCCCTTTATAGAGTATCTCGTTTACTAAAGTACTCTTTCCGGAGCCTGAAACTCCAGTTATTGAAGTAAATACACCAAGTGGAAATTCTACATCTATGTTCTTAAGATTGTTTTCACTCGCACCTTTAACTACTATTTTTTCTTTCATAGGCTTTCTTCTATTCTTCGGAACTTCAATCTTCTTTCTCCCACTTAAATAATCTCCTGTTATAGAGTTTTTATCATTTTCTATCTCTTCAACTGTTCCCTTAGAAACTATTTCTCCTCCATGTCTTCCAGCTCCTGGTCCTATATCTACAATATAGTCAGAAGCTCTCATAGTATCTTCATCATGTTCGACTATTATTAGAGTATTACCTAAATCTGTCAATTCTCTTAAAGTGGAAATTAATTTGTCATTATCTCTTTGATGAAGTCCAATACTAGGTTCATCTAATACATATAGTACTCCTAATAATTTAGCACCTATCTGAGTAGCAAGTCTGATTCTCTGAGCTTCTCCTCCTGATAGAGTTCCTGCCTCCCTAGATAGTGTCAAATAATCGAGTCCAACATTCATAAGAAATCCCAGTCTATTCTTTATTTCTTTTAAAACTTGTTCTCCAATTATCTTCTGTCTTTCGTCTAATATTAGATTGTTTAGAAATTCAATCTCTTTTCCTATAGAGAGTCTCGTAAAATCATAGATATTAATCCCATCGATTTTAACCGATAAGCTTGTCTGTCTAAGTCTTGCTCCTTTACATTTCGGACAAGCTGTAGTACTCATAAAATCTTCTATTCGCTCTCTCATATTGTCTGAATTAGTCTCTGTATATCTTCTTTGAAGATTATTAACTACACCTTCAAATACACCTTTATACTCTTTCCACCCTCCAAATCTGCTATCGAATCTAAACTTTATGCTTTCTCCTCTAGTTCCATATAGTATTTCATCTATCATTTCTTTTTTAGCTTCTTTTAATGGTTTATCTAGTGGAAAATCATATTTCTCAGCAATAGCTCTAAACGATCTGAAATAATATCCATCTTCCGATGTGTTCTGATACGGTGCAATTGCTCCTTCTTTTATTGACAAATCCATATTTGGAATTACCAATTCTGGATCTACATTCATATGACTCCCTAAACCATTGCATTCATCACACATTCCTAATGGATTATTAAAAGAAAACATCCTTGGAGATATTTCATCTATTGCAATTTCACAATCTACACAAGCAAATTTTTGGCTGAACTTTAATTCTTTATTTCCAATTAAATCCACTATAACTAATCCATCCGTTAGTGAAAGTGCTGTTTCTAAGGAATCCGCCAATCTATTCTCTATTCCTTCTTTTATTATTATCCTATCTATTACTATATCTATACTATGCTTTTTGTTTTTTTCAAGCTCTATTTCTTCAGATATATCTCTTACTTCACCATTTACTCTTATCCTTACAAATCCTTCTTTTTTTATATTTTCTAGTATTTTTTTATGCTGTCCTTTCTGCTCTCTTACTACAGGAGCTAGGATTTGAATTCTAGTCCTTTCATCTAATCCCATAATCTGATCTACCATTTGATCTATAGTTTGAGATGTAATTGGCTTATTACATTTTGGACAATATGGTGTCCCGATTCTTGCAAACAATAATCTTAAATAGTCATATACTTCTGTTACAGTTCCAACTGTAGATCTAGGATTTTTGCTTGTCGTCTTTTGATCTATAGAGATCGATGGTGATAATCCTTCAATATATTCTACATCTGGCTTATCCATCTGACCTAAAAACTGTCTTGCATATGAGGATAAACTCTCTACATATCTTCTCTGTCCTTCTGCATAAATAGTATCAAAAGCTAAAGAAGATTTACCTGAACCACTTAATCCTGTAAATACAATGAATTTATCTCTTGGTATTTCCAAATCTATATTTTTTAAATTATGTTGTTTTGCGCCTTTTATAACAATTTTATTTTTCATATTATTACCTCAATACCTCTTTAAATAGAAAAAAGTATTCTGAATGCAATTATTCGAAACAGAATACATTTTAATATATTTATAATATTAATTTTAACTTACATATAATCTATATTTTATCATATAATATATAAAAATACTAATGGATGAAATGTCTTTTAAGACTATATTCGTCTAATTATATTAGTCGGATTGATAATATAATAATTAAATTGATTTCTATATTTAAAAATTATTATTTTTAATTCTCTAACTTTTCTCTATCGTAATATACTTTTGATAAAGTAACTGAAATTATTGCCACTATGATTATGCTTATAGATGAAATTATTATTTTAAAATTTGCTGATAGGTTTTTATTTAAAAGCAGATAATAATTTATCCCACTTACTATTAATGTAAAAAGTTTTGAACTTTTATGAGTTTTTTTCCATATTTTTTCAGATTCCAAAGACCATTTAGTTCTAATTCCAAGTAAAAAGTTTCGTTTTAAATCTTCTGAAAATAATCCAAATATTAGAAATACATTTGCGACTATAATTAAGAAAACTTTTTCAAAAGTCCATCCTATATCGTATATATTCACACTTATTCCCTTTTCCTGATATATTGAAAAAAATGAAGACATACAGATATTATAATTTAGAATAATAAGTATATTAATTATTTTTTTGTATTTTAAATTTTTATATTTAAGTATATCTAATACAGCTAGAATTAATATATTTACAATTATACTTGCTATTAATATTTTTCTATCTGCCCATGAATCTATATATCCTGTTAGATTTGAATGTTTAGGTATTATTTGTGGTATTTTATTATACAATAATAAAAGCAATATTAGAGGCGATAGTACTAAATAAGCTAGTTCTATCTTCTCAATCTTTTTCAATTTTATATTACCTCCCTCAATTTAAAACTCGCATAGATACTTTAGTTTTTCCCTAATTTTATTATAAGGTATATTCAAAAAGTCTTGTTTCATCTTCTTACCCATCTTGACATTTTTGAAAAGCAATATTATATACAATTATCTGATTTAAAAATATAATCATTTAATCTAGTATTTCTTTCTACCCCTTTTTATCCTAAAAGTTCAATAGTTTAATATTAATCTACTTATTCTCAAATACTTTATAATAATAGTTATGTTGAATAATTATTATTTATTGATACTGATATAATTAGATGATTTAACGTTTTCATAAGATTTCTAGTGAATATGTACTCTTATATTCATATTGTGTTTGAATATTTATACCAAAATAAGCTTGACTAATTGAGGCTATAATGTTACAATTAGTTATAGAAAATAAAAGGAGGAATTGAATATGAAAATAACAGGAAGAAATAAATTAGCAGGAAAAGTAGTAAATATAGTTACAGGAATGGTAACTTGTGAAGTTGAAATAGAAACTAAAGGTGGAGACAGAGTTGTTGGTGTAGTTACTAAGGGTTCTGTTGAAGAAATGGATATAAAAGTTGGTGACGAAATAACTGCATTAGTTAAAGCTACTTCAGTTATGTTCATAAAATAATTATTCCATCAAAAAAGAGGCTGTTGTAAAATGACCAAGAATCATTTTACAACAGTCTTTTTCTATTCTATACTAGATTTTAATATATTTATCTTATCTCTAATTTCTGCTGCTCTTTCAAATTCTAATAGCCTAGCCATCTCCTTCATTTCTCTTTCAAGTATCTCTATATCCTTCTTAATATTATCTATATCTTTAGTACTTAGCACTTTCTTCTTCCCGTACTCTTCTACATCTTCTGCAACTTTTGTTGCTTCTATAACATCTCTAATACCTTTTTGAATCGTCTTTGGAATTATTTTGTGTTCCTTATTGTAATTCTCCTGAATATTCCTTCTTCTATTAGTTTCGCTTATTGCCTTTTCCATAGAATTTGTAATCCTATCAGCATACATTATTACCTCTCCATTAGAGTTTCTAGCAGCTCTACCAATAGTTTGAACCATAGATGTCTCAGAACGCAAGAAGCCTTCTTTATCAGCATCTAGAATAGCGACAAGAGATACTTCAGGAATATCTAATCCCTCTCTTAATAGATTTATTCCAACTAATACATCGAATTTTCCAAGTCTAAGATCTCTTATTATCTCCATTCTCTCTATAGTCTTAATATCAGAGTGAAGATATTCCACTTTTAAGCCTATTTCTGAAAAATAACTGGTTAGATCTTCTGACATCTTTTTGGTCAATGTAGTTATAAGTACTCTCTCATTTCTCTCTATTCTTATATTTATTTCTTTAATCAAATCATCTATCTGATTTTTAGTACTTCTTACAGATATTTTTGGATCTAATAATCCTGTAGGTCTTATTATCTGTTCTACGGTTTTTTCTGTATGCTCTATCTCATAAGGTCCTGGTGTAGCAGAAACGAAGAGTATCTGATTTATATGATTTTCAAACTCTTCAAAGGTAAGAGGTCTGTTATCAAGTGCAGATGGTAATCTAAAACCATAATCAACTAATGTAGTCTTTCTAGATCTATCTCCGCCATACATCCCTCTTATCTGAGGTATTGTCACATGAGACTCATCAATTATCATAAGATAATCGTCAGGAAAATAATCTAATAATGTATATGGCTTGCTTCCGGCTGGTCTTTGACTTAGATGTCTAGAATAGTTTTCTATTCCTTGACAAAATCCCATCTCCCTTAACATCTCAATATCATACATAGTTCTCTGCTTCAGCCTCTGTGCTTCTAATAGTTTATCTTCTGATTCTAATTCCTTTAATCTTTCTTCTAATTCAATTTCTATAGTTTTCACAGCTTTTTTAACTTTTTCTTCTGAAGTAGCAAAGTGAGATGCTGGGAATATTGATATATGATTTCTTTCACCTATTACTTCTCCTGTTAGAGCATTTATTTCCACTATTCTATCTATCTCATCTCCAAAGAATTCTATCCTTATGGCATTTTCATTAGAAGAAGCTGGAAATACTTCTAATATATCACCTCTGACTCTAAATGTTCCTCTAGTAAAATTCATATCATTTCTATCATATTGTATATCTACAAGCTTCCTTATAATATCATCCCTATCTCTTTCCATACCTGGCCTTAAAGACACTACAAGGTTTTCATAGTCTATCGGGTCTCCTAATCCATAGATACAAGATACACTCGAAACTATTATTACATCCCTTCGCTCAAATAGTGCTGCAGTTGCAGAATGCCTTAATTTATCTATCTCATCATTTATAGAAGCATCTTTTTCAATATAGGTATCAGAACTCGGCACATACGCCTCTGGTTGATAATAATCGTAATAGCTTACAAAATACTCAACTGCATTATTAGGAAAGAACTCTTTAAATTCACTCGCAAGCTGAGCTGCTAATGTCTTATTATGAGCTATTACAATTGTCGGTTTTTGTACTCTCTCTATAATATTAGCCATTGTAAAAGTCTTTCCCGATCCTGTTACTCCTAATAATGTCTCATACTTCAAACCATTCTCTATACCGTCTGATAATTCATCTATGGCTTCAGGCTGATCTCCTGTCGGTTTATAATCTGAGATAAGCTCAAATTTATTCATTCAATACACCTCTATTTTTCTTTTGATTTAACTATTTCAATCGCCTTTTGTAATTGATTATCCTCATTTATATACTCCGGTCCTATACCTTCAATATCTTCATTTAATTCAACCTTAATATCAGGCTCAATCCCTTTTTTATTTATTTTTCTTCCTTTAGGTGAAAAATATTCTGATATCGTTAACTTTATCCCACTTCCATCTGATAGTTCTTCTACGATTTGAACAACACCCTTACCGAATGTCTTTGTCCCAATAATTGTTCCTTTTTTACTATCTTGAATGGCTGCAGTTAAAATTTCTGATGCTGATGCTGTGTTTTCATTTACTAATACTGCAAGCGGAACTTTAATTTCATTGGGTTTTGAATATAGATATTCTTTTTTTCCATTCTTATCTTTAGTATATACTATAATGCCTTCAGGAATGAGTTCATCTATTATATCACTTGCTATAGCCAAATTTCCTCCTCCATTTTCTCTCACATCTATTATTAACGATTTCATATTTTTTGATTTCAATTCATCGAATTTGCTTTTAAATTCATTATAAGTTTCATCTTCAAACTGTACTATCCTTATATATCCAATACCATCTTCTAAGATTTGTCCTTCAACAGACGGACTAATTACTTCTTCTCTAATTATTTTTTTCTCAATTATTTATTTTTATCCTTTCTTTATTCTAAGAAAAGTTTTATTTACAGGTTTTCCTTCTTTGCCTTTTATTATAGATACAGCATCATCGATCTCTTCACCTGTATATTCTTTATTTTCAACCTTCCAAAGTATATCTCCTGCTTTTATCCCTTCTTTTTCTGCAGGTCCACCTTTTATAGGTGTTACCACTTGTATTCTATTATCTTCATTTGGACTCACAATTACTCCAATTCCTACAAATTTTCCACTTGAAGCTTCTTTGAATTGTGAGAATTCTTTTTTGTCCATATAAACAGAGTATGGATCATTAAGAGCTTTAAACACTCCTTTATACATTCCTTCCGCTAAATCTCCTTTTTCTCCGAGATAATTATTATCTATATATCTAGTTAATTTATTAAGTTTTTCTATATCTTTTGGTTTTATATCTTCTTTATTTGCCCCATTTGGTAATCTTAAGCCATTTAAATTTGAGCTATTCATACCAATTCCCAATCCAAGCAAAAGAGTTAATATTGGAATTCCTATACTTTTAAATCTTGACAATTTAACATATCCTTTCTTTTTCTTATGATTATTAATTATAACATAATAATTTAAGCTTTAATTAGATTTTATTTTAATATAGAAAATAGCTTTGTTTATATATGAAAAAAGAGATTGAATTATATGCTGTTTTCACATATTTTTTCAATCTCTTAATTTTAATACCTTCTTTAACTACTCTATTTAAAATTATAAAAACTCAGCTGTAAGCTGAGTTTTTAGTATTATATTATTTTATATTAGTTTAATATTCTTCTTGCAACTGAATAATTTCTTAATGTAGCAACTCTAACAACGTCTCCAGTTTGTGGTGAATGTATATACTTACCATCTCCTATATACATACCAACATGATGAGTTGATCCTCTACTTCCCCAGAATACTAAATCTCCTGGTTTTAGCTCTTGTCCTGTTACATCTACTCCTGCATATTCTTGTCCCGTCGTAACTCTAGGTATATTTATTCCTGCTTGACGATATACGTATTGTACGAATCCTGAACAATCGAATCCATTAGGTGTAGTTCCACCCCATACATACGGTGTACCTAAATACTGCTCTGCTATCGATATAACATTAGAATTAGTGTTTTTTAATTCTTCAGCCATAGCAATCTCTTGTTTTTGATTTTCTAATTTATTTAATTCTTCTTCTAATACTGCTATCTGTGCTTTAACTTCTTCAGTCTGTGCAACCTCTGATTGAAGTACATTCAATCTATTTTCTATATTTATCTTTTCATCTTTAACAGATTCTAATTCTACTTCCTTATAATCTATACCATCTTTTACTGCTTTTAAATTTTCTAAAAGCTCTGGTTCTGTAGAAACAGCTTGTTTTAACTTCTCTAATTTCTCAAAATAAGAACCCATATTATCTGCTTCTAATAGCATTTCTTCATAATTAGTATTTTCTTTTTCATATACTTCTTTTACTTTTTCTAATGCTACAGCTTTTTCTTCACTATATGTAGCACTTAAATTTCCTAATTCTTCATTTACTACTGCTTCAGTACTATTTAAGGACTCTAATTGATTAGCAGTTTCTGTAGCTACTTGTTCTACCTCTGCAACCTGTGCCTGATACTCAGATATTTCACTCTTTACATTATTTATATCTTGCTCTACTACTTCTAGTTCTGGTGAAGCTAATGCTGCTCCTCCTCCTAAACAAACGCTAAGTGTTAATATTGAACAAACTAACTTCTTTTTCATAATAAATAACCTCTCCTAAATCAAATTTAAAATTTTATCTTTCTTTCACTATTTTCATTAATTAAATTATTTTTGTAATCTTTAGCTTTAATTTGTTACTTTTGTGTAACTTTTTAACTCTTTTTTTATTATAATACTTTTTCAGCAGTTTTGAACCTTCCCCAAATGTTCTAAACCCTATTCTAAAGATATAATCCCCTTCACTCTTCTATTTTCTCTAGTTTTCTTCTTTTATCTCTCTATTTCGTTTTTCTTCTGATATCACACTGTATTTTTCAACGTTTTTAACACTTTTGTAATATTTGAATTTTTAAAACATAATTTTGAATCTCTGTTTTACTCTATTTATTCTCAAAATTATGATATAATTTATCGAAAGAATATTAATTTATTACAAATATGAAGGAGTGTTTTATTTGAAAAATACTTTGAGAAAAGAAATATTAGATAAGAGAAAAAAATTAGACTCTGAAAATTTAATTATCAAGAGTGATAAAATAAAAGATTCTATTATAGAGACAGATTTTTATAAAAACGCAAAAGTCATAATGGCTTATATAGACTTTAGAAATGAAGTCAAAACTGAAAATTTTATAAAAAAAGCTATTTCTGATGGTAAAAGGGTTGTAATTCCTATAAGTATCGTAGAGACTAGACAACTTTTATTATCAGAAATAATAGATTACGATAGAGAACTCGACTCTGGAGCATACGGTATATTAGAACCCAAAAAAGAATATATTAGAGAAGTTGATCCTGATTTGGTCGATCTAGTGCTAGTTCCTGGTGTAGCCTTTGATAGAAGAGGATATAGGATTGGTTATGGTGCTGGATATTATGATAGATTCTTAGAAAAATTAAGAAACGAAACAAAAAAAATAGCCTTAGCCTTCGATTTACAAATTGTAGAACATGCATATGAAGATTCTCATGATTTTCCAGTTGAATATATTGTAACTGAGTCAGAAATCATAGAATGTAATAAATAAAAAATGACGATATCTTTGTATTTAAAAGATATCGTCATTTTTTATTTATTTAAACTCTTATCTATTTAATATTTCTTTGGCCTTTTTAACAATACTTTCAGAAGTAAGTCCATACTTCTCTAATAATTGCTCCCCATTTCCTGATTCTCCAAAAGTATCTTCAGTTCCAACTCTCTTTATCATAGTAGGCTTTTTTTCTGATAAGGTCTCTGCAACTGCAGAACCAAGGCCGCCTATTATATTATGCTCTTCTGCGGTGACTATACCTTTAGTCTCTTCTGCTGCTTTTATAAGTATTTCTTCATCAATAGGCTTTATAGTTGATATATTAATTACTCTAGCATTTATTCCTTCTTCTTTTAGCTTTTTAGATGCCTCAATTGCTTTAGATACCATTACTCCAGTAGCAACTATAGATATATCATCACCATCTACTATCTGTTTTGCCTTTCCTATTTCAAATTCAAAATCTTCCTCTTTAAATATTGTCGGAACCTTACTTCTTCCAAGTCTTATATAAACAGGACCTTTAATTTCCGCTGCTTTTAAAATCGCTGCTTTAGCTTCAACCCCATCAGCGGGACAGATAACAGTCATATTTGGTAATGTTCTCATAAGAGAAATATCTTCTAATGCTTGATGAGAAGCACCATCTTCCCCTACAGTCAAACCTGCATGTGTAGCTGCAATCTTTACATTCAGCTTAGGATAAGCTATTGAATTTCTTATTATCTCAAAAGCTCTTCCTGTAGCAAAAATTGCAAAAGAGCTAGCAAATGGAATCTTTCCAGTAGTAGCAATTCCTGCTGCTGTTCCCATTAGATTCTGTTCTGCTATACCAACATTGATAAATCTTTCAGGATATAATTCTGCAAATACACCAGTTTTCGTAGATGAAGATAGATCCGCATCTAAAACCACTATATTTTCATTTTCCGCACCTAATATCTTTAAAGCTTCACCATATGCATCTCTTGTAGCTATATCTGCCATTATTCAGCACCTCCCATTCTTGATTCAATCTCTTTTATAGCTTTATCTCTTTCTTCAATGCTAGGAGCCTTACCATGCCACGAACAAATATCTTCCATGAAAGATACTCCCTTTCCTTTAATCGTCTTAGCTATAATCATACTAGGCTTTCCTTTAGTCTCTCTAGCCTTTCTTAGTGCTTCTCTAATCTCTTCAATTGAATGCCCATCAATCTTCATAACATTCCATCCAAAAGCTTCAAACTTCTCATCTATAGGTTGTATATTCATAATCTTATCGTTTCTTCCATCAATTTGTAATCCATTATTATCTAAAAACGCTACAAGATTATCTAATTTGTACTGACCTGCAAACATAGCCGCTTCCCAGACAATTCCTTCTTGTACTTCACCGTCTCCTAATAATGTATAAACTCTATAATCTTTATTAAATATTTTTCCTGACTTAGCTATCCCGCAGGCAGCAGATATGCCTTGTCCTAATGACCCTGTTGACATATCAACTCCAGGAGTTCCTTTCATATCCGGATGTCCCTGCAACATAGAATCTATCTTTCTTAATTTATTTAACTCTTTTTTATCAAAGTAATTCTTTTCTGCTAATGCTGAATACAGAACAGGCGCTGCATGCCCTTTAGACAGTATAAATCTGTCCCTATTTTCATCTTCTGGATTTTTAGGGTCTATATTCATTTCATCAAAATAGAGAACAGATAAAATTTCACAAGCTGATAGTGAACCTCCAGGATGACCTGATTTTGATTCAGTAAGCATGTTTAATATATCTATTCTCAATTTATTAGCTATATTTTCTAATTCTTGATTACTTTTCATTATATAACCTCCTCAAATATTTATTTTACACTCTCTTTATCAGATAGAATAGTTAAGAGAAAAATAGGCAGTTTTATCTGTCTTTTTATCCTCTTTGGCTCTTTTATTAATCTATATAGCCATTCTAAGCCAAATTTCTGAAAAAAATCTGGTGCCCTTTTAACTTTTTCAGCAATGACATCCATAGTTCCCCCATTGCCTATAGCAACCTTTGCCTTAATTCTATCTCTATTATGGTAGAGCCAAAACTCTTGCTTTGGTGCTCCTAAACCAACGAATAATATATCAGTATCTAAGTTATTTATCTCTTCAATTATCGCTTCTTCCTCTGGATGATTCTCTATTCCTAAATGATATCCTTTAAAAAATCCATTATGAGTTCCAACTATATTTATATTTTTATACTTTTCTTCTACTTTTCTCTTCGCTTCTTCAGCTACACCTTCTGCACATCCAAGAAAATAGACATTATAAGATTCTTCAGCTGCAATATCTAAAATTTCTAAGGAAAGATCATATCCTGTAACTCTTTCTTCTAAAGGTTTTTTTCTAATTTTAGAAGCATAGACAAGTCCTATTCCATCAGCAATTACCATATCTCCATTATTTAATATATTTTTGAACTCTGGATCTTTCTTCGCATCCATTATTATTTCCGAATTAGGTGTAAAAATAAGCTTTAAATCTTCATCATTTAAAAAATCTCTAACCTTATCTTTCGCATCTCTTAAATTCAAATTATCAATATCTACACCTAATATATTTACCGTATTCATTCAATTCACCTATTCCAAAAGTTTTTTTATTTCATTAGTATTCCTAGAGAGTTTCGCTCTTAGATAATCTATCCTCTCAGATAACTCATCCTCTTCTTCATTTTCTCGCTTTAATTTATAAAGTATCTCTTTATATAGTTTATCAAAATTTATCTCATCAATATCAGAGAAAACTTTCTCTGATATATATCCTAAATAATTATTTATCTTAGGATCGTATGATAATGCAATTATCGGTACTTTCATAACAGAACTAAATATAAGAGAATGTAGTCTTTCTCCAACTATTAAATCCATATTCCCTATTATACTTAAAAGCTCCGGAATTGAATATTCATCATGTAAACAAATGACCTTTTCTCTTGTATTAGCTTCAATTTCTCTTAATATGCCAAGGTCTTGACCATGATGAAAAGGTATGAACACAACATTTAATCCACCTTCTAATACTAATCTATCTGATAATTTAGTCAGTTTCTCTATAAACTCTTTGCTTTTTGCTTTTCCTCTAATTACAAAACCAATATTTTTTCGAGCTCCAAAATCTAAATTTTCTCCTATTAAGATGCTTTTTCCTATATCTAAATTCTCTTGACTAAGTGCTAAAACTGGATCTGCCGTAACGAATACATTTGGATTTTTCAGCTCAATTTCTTTCAAGAATCTCTCTGATCTACTATCCCTTAAAGTTATAATATCTATCTTTTCTAATACTCTTTTTGTGAGTTTTTTATTGAACTCACTCCTAATAGGACCCATTCCTTGACTGTATATCATTACTTTTTTCTTCATAATTATACCTATATACATAATGAATAGATAATAGAGAACATTCCTCTTGCTAGTGACATCTTGGAGCAAAGATCCTCCTCCGCTTATCAAGAGATCTGATTTTCTTATAGACTTTATTATTTTAAAAATATTCTTTCTATAAACAGCTTTTATATTATGGTTTTTTTCTGTAATCTCAGGATTCTCTGATAATACTGTTATATCTATATCTGGTATATTTTTTCTTAGATCTGTTATGATCGCAGTCAATATGGACTCATCTCCCATATTATTAAATCCATAATATCCAGATATAACTACTTTGCTCATCTTATTTTACTCCCAACCATCTTTCTAACTATAAAGTTTAATATATAAAGTATTATATTGCTCCTAAAACTATTCCTAATATTATAGAGCCTCCAGTCCTATTCAACGATACTATAAAAGGCGTCTTGAAATGACTAAAAGTATTGAGAATAGATGTAAGACCTATAACTCCCGCAAGTCCTGATATGAATACTCCTGGCTTAAATTTATTTTTAGCAAATACAACTCCCATTATTAATGCAGGAAATGCAATTAGAAATTCTTTAGTTCTCGGTCTTGCATAGAATGTTCTTTCTAGAAAATTTCTAAACATAAGTTCTATATTTGAAGGCTCTAGAGAAGTTTCATGTCCCGTTCTAGCAATATATATATATCCTACTATCCCTAATATTCCTAAAGCTATAAAGTAGAATATTTTCGTTGTATCATTCATAAGATTATAGAAATCTTCTGATTTAAACTTATCATTGCCTCTTTCCTTATCTTCTTTAAATCCGAATACACCAATATATGATATTAGATATACTATAAAAGGTATTAATTGTACTATTTTTACACCTTTAAAATAGTCTATATCTAGAACATTTCTTGTGCTCGACATAATAGCCGATATTATCAATGAGCCTATTAAGGTAATTCCTATAGTAATTATAAAATGAATTACCCCTCTTATAAGTGAACTCTTATAGCTTATATCGTCATCGTATAGAAATACTTTCTTAAGTCTTGAATTATAATATACTATAGCTAGTGATGGGAATACTATTCCTGTCAATATTGCCAATATCATATAACCAGTTCTTCCTAATAATGCTATAATTCCTACTAGACCAATTATTCCTATAATCGACAATAGGAATAAGGATTCATCTTTCATATCGAATAGATTTCTCAATACAAAAATACCTGCTGCAACTACTCCTAAGCTTAAAATTGCTACTAATATCTTCTTAGTATAGTTGATTTCATAAGGTTTGGCTTCACCTATCTCTACATCATGCTTAGCTAATCTTTCACTGAGATCTTCAAACATATTTTCATAATCACTTAATTTTTCAACATAGTGATTTTCTTCATCTATAAAGGGTCTGAAATAGATTAAATTAGCATTTCTCTCAATAATTGCTCTAAATAGCACATTGCCAACTTCTTCTGCTCCCTCATAATCCATATATTTATATCTCTTCTGTATATAATCAGGCACACTATAGACTTTATTCACATTATATTCTATTTTATCTAATAGTTTTTCCATACCTTTTTGTTCAATATAACTTCTCTCGACTATGGTTTCCACAATTCCAACCGATAAGTCATTTTTCTTTAAAAATTTAATCGTATCATCTATTCTTTTAGGATTTCCAAAAACTTCTCTTCCTGCAAAGACCATATATGGTGATTTATTTTCAATTTTTTCAAAATCATTTATAGCAGAATCAAAATACTCCTTACTATTCCACCCTTTATTTGCATTAGTTAGTCTAGGCATGACTTTAAGC
This sequence comes from Andreesenia angusta, assembly GCA_030537835.1. Classification (GTDB taxonomy): domain Bacteria; phylum Bacillota; class Clostridia; order Tissierellales; family Gottschalkiaceae; genus Andreesenia; species Andreesenia angusta_A. The sequence continues at coordinate 54,843 of JAUNVB010000001.1, forward strand.
CCAAGTTTATCGATCGTACTAACTTTCTCGTCATCTATTCCAATAGGTAGTATTATTCCTGATGAGGCCTTATAATTCTCTTCATTTACTACTACATCTCCTTCAGAATTATATAATTTCCCTTGCCCATCAGTAAGTGCATCTTTCATATCAGTATCTATTAAAATAAAATAATTACTTATACCTTTAAAGAAATGGACTTTATCCTTATATTTTTCCTCTAATCCTTTTGATGCAAATTCAAAATCTTTGCTATCTCCAAATCTCACTAATAATTTATAGTCTGAATTCTCTTTAGAATCAATATGATTAACTAATTCTATAGGATATTCCCATCTCCAACTATCTTTTTTCACAATATCCTTAATGAATTCATAGTCAATATCTTTTCCATCCTTTATCATGCTTTGAATCGTTTCATAATTGATTCCTACTGTACTAACTCCCATCTTCTTAAATTTTTCCAACCAGTCTTCTATGGGTTTTCCTGATTGTTTTGCTAAATCTTCCACTTGATAATAATCTAATATAAAATCAACTTTCTTATTAGATTTTTCAACTGTCACTCTTTTAAATACAAGTGGTATAGAAACTATAATCGATATTAAGATAAGTATAGATAAGTATTTTTTAAGCTTCAAAATTTCTCCTCCTTTTCACTATACTCCTTATCTATTCTATCATATTTCTATCACTTTTTGTTTCGTTTTAAAAAACAAAAGGATGGCATATATGCCATCCTTTTAAGATATTCCTAAACTTGTTTTTAAAGCTGAATCAATTTCTTTCATAACATCATCATCGAAACGTCCAATTTTTTCTTTTAAACGTTTTTTATCTATGGTTCTAACTTGCTCTAATAATACCACAGAGTCCTTAGTCAATCCGTATCTATGCGCTTGAATTTCTATATGCGTAGGAAGTTTAGCCTTGTTTATCTGTGAAGTTATTGCTGCAATTATAATAGTTGGACTATATCTATTCCCAATATCATTTTGAATTACAATTACAGGTCTAACTCCTCCTTGCTCTGAACCTATTACAGGACTCAGATCTGCATAATATAAATCTCCTCTTCTCACCATATATCTACACAGCCTATATTGTCTTTAAGTGCTTTTATATAATTATTTATGTAAAACTTTCTAAACTCTAACACTCAATCACCTCCACATTATTCTGTGGACATTTCGATTTAAAGTAAATAATCTATAGTTTTCAATTTCTTTTTATTCTTTAAAAATATTCTAGGTATTCTCCTTCCAATTAAACATATTATTTCATAATTTATTGTCCCCATAGCTAATGCTAAATCATCTGCAGAATTAATGCCTTCACCTTCACCGAAGACGATTATCTCATCCCCAATCTTAATATTCGGATTTTCTGTACAATCTATAAATGATTGATCCATACATATATTCCCTATTAAGTTAAATTTAAATTTCTTATAATTAACAGAGATTTTTTCAGATAGTAATCTAGAAAAGCCATCTGCATATCCTATAGGCATTGTAGCGACAACCATATCTCTATTTGCTCTGTACTTGCGACTATATCCAATAGTCTCTCCTTCTAATACTGTCTTAATATTAGAGATTCTTGTCTTTAGGGTCATGACCTTTTTTAGTTTTATCTTTTCTCTACTCACTTCATCAGAAGGATAATATCCATAGAGCATTATACCAGGTCTGACTAAATCCATATTGAATTCAGGTATATCTATAATAGCTGCACTATTAGATATATGGCTATTCTTTATATCTATTCCCCTATTCTTTAATTCTTCTAAAAATATATTAAATTTATTATATTGCTCTTTAGCAAAGCTCTTATCTTTAGAATCAGCAGATGCAAGATGTGTAAATACTCCATCTATTTCAATATTATCTATATTATATATACTTTCTATATCATCTAAATTCGATGTATTCAATTGAAATCCCAATCTATTCATACCAGTTTCCACTTTTATATGAGCTCTTGCTATGGTATTCATACCTTTAGCAATTCTAGAAATCTGATCTGCAAATTCTCTCCCGTATATAGTCAGTATTATATCGTATTTAAGTGCTTCAACAATATGTCCTTCAGGAGTATAGCCTAATACTAAGATATCTTCCTTTATTCCATTTTCTCTAAGTTCTATAGCCTCATAAATAGATGAAACTGCAAAGAAATCAACACCATCATCTCTTAATTGTTTAGCAATCTGAACTGATCCATGACCGTAAGCATTTGCTTTAACTACGGCAAGTATCCTGGTATCAGGCTTTATTGCTGATTTTATCTGATTTAAATTATGGCTTAAATTATCTAAGTCTATTTCAGCCCATGTAGTTCTATAATCCATATCATTCATCCTCAATTATCATTTTAATAGCTTCTGGTAAATTTTCTATAATATCACTAGCAATTAATCCGTATTCTCCTTTTTTCTTAGCCGCAATATTCCCCGACAAACCATGTAGGAATACTGCGGATTTAACTCCATCAAACCCTTTATAGTTTTGACCAATTATAGATAGTATTATCCCTGTTAGTACATCACCACTCCCCGCAGTAGCCATTCCAGGATTACCAGTATTATTTCTATATATATTGTTTTTCCCTAATACAAGAGTTTTACTCCCTTTTAGTACTAAAATTACATCGTATTTTTTTACAAAATCCTTAGCCTCTTTTTCACTCTCTTTTTTTAATATCTCAATATCAAGATCTAAAAGTCTTGAAAACTCCATCAAATGAGGAGTCAATATTAGATTATTATTTTTCTCTAATAAATTCATATTTTTAGATATTAAATTTAAAGCATCTGCATCTATTACAATCGGCTTATCTATCTCTAAAACTTTCTCTATAAATATTAAGGACTCAGCATTCGTTCCCATTCCTGGACCTATTGCTATTGCATCCATTTTTTCAAGCTTTTCAAATAATCCTTCTAATGATTTCTCAGTAAAATAGCCTTTTCCTTCATCATTTAAAGGTATAGTAATATTTTCGAGTGATTTAATTTGAACAATATTCGCAATAGATTCTGGTACAAATGTATATACGAGTCCAGAGCCCATTCTAAGTGCAGCAAAAGAAGATAGACAAGGCGCTCCTGACATACCTATAGAGCCTCCTATTATTGCTACTTTTCCATAGTCACCTTTATTAGTATTTTTTCTCCTCTTTTTTAATCTAATTTTTTCATCAATATGAATTGAGTTTTTCTCTCTATATTCTTCTATATTGCATATAGAGATTGCTTTATCATCATCATGAGATATAGATATTCGAATCGCATCATTATTTATTTTATGCATATTTTTAATCTTCTTATTTATTTTCAAATATGGCTTTCCTAGATCATCCCTATATATCTCCATATCTTTCCAAGACAATTCTTTTCCAATTCCAGAGCCTAAAGCTTTTGAAACAGCCTCTTTTGCACAGAATATCCCCGCAGCCGTCTCAGCTCTAGATTTTCTGCTTTTCTTTTTTTCTATGTATTCTAATTCTTTTTTTGTATATATTCTATTTAAAAATTTCTGATTATCAATCAGTTTTTCTATCCTAGATATCTCAATTATATCAATTCCAACCATATTATACCAATTCCTTTTTATTATGAGAAATAAAGAAAGTATTTAGAAAAAATAGTTAGATAGAAGACCAATTAATTGGTCTTCCATCTAAAAAGCTCTCAAATACTCATCTATTTCCCATGGATGAACGGCTTTTCTAAATCTATCCCATTCATCTAATTTTGCTTTTATAAACTTTTCACTTATATGTTCTCCTAGAACTTTTTTCATTATTTCATTCTCTTTAAATTCCATAATAGCCTCATAAAGAGTTCTTGGTAAAGAGTCTATATCTTTTTCAAATCTCTCTTTCGAATCCATTTCATATATATTTCCTAATACAGATTTAGGCGGTTCCATCTTATTATTAATTCCATCTAATCCTGCTACTAAAACTGTTGCTAAAGCTAGATAAGGATTACAAGCTGGATCTGGACTTCTTAGCTCAACTCTAGTAGATGCTCCTCTTTTAGCAGGAACTCTAACTAATGGGCTTCTATTTTTATGTGACCATGCAATATATACTGGTGCTTCATATCCTGGAACTAATCTCTTATATGAATTAACTAACGGGTTAGTTATAGCCGTATATCCTTTTGCATGTTTTAAAAGTCCACCAACGAAATGCACCGCTTTATCGCTTAACATATTCTTAGCTTCTGTATCATAAAATATATTTTCTCCATCTTTGAATAATGACATATTTATATGCATTCCTGATCCTGCCATATCTTCTACTGGTTTTGGCATAAAGCTTGCAAAGAGTCCTAAATCATCAGATATCCTCTTAACTATATATCTAAAAGTCATTATATTATCTGCTGTCTTTAAAGCATCAGAATATTTAAAATCAATTTCATGCTGACCGGCTCCGCACTCATGATGAGCTGCCTCTACTTCAAATCCAGCTTCTTCTAAGGCTAAAGATATTATCTCTCTTACATCTTCTCCTCTGTCTATAGGTGCCATATCAAAATAACCCGCTGCATCACTGCTCTCTAATATAGGGTTTCCTTTTTCATCCTTATCAAAAAGATAGAATTCAGGTTCTGGTCCTACAAAGAACTCATATCCCATCTCCTTAGCTTCTTCTAGAGCTTTTCTTAATATACCTCTAGGGCAACCAATAAATGGTTTCTCATCAGGTGTATATACATCACATATAAATCTAGCTATTCCATATTCATCTGTCTTCCAAGGTAGAACAAGGTAAGTTGAAAGATCTGGATATAAATACATATCTGATTCTTCAATCCTTGCAAATCCATCAATAGAAGAGCCATCGAACATTATTTCATTGCTAGTAATCTTATCCAATTGACTTACAGGTAAAGTAATGCTCTTAACTGCACCCATTATATCAACTAGCTGAAGAACTATAAATTTAATCTTATTTTCTTTAATAGATTCTTTGATAAATTTAATCTGTTCTTCTCTGTTCATTTCATTCATCAATTGTAGCCTCCTTATATTACCTAATATATTATTAGGATTTAAAGACTTCTAAATAAAATCTCAATAGATTTATCGAAGACTTTAATAAAGTATATAACTATATATAATATTATACTATATATATAGTATATAAATTTAATATCTAAATATTTATAAACTGAGTCTTTCAGATATCCTATTAATATTATACATTATTTTCTCTATATCTAATGTATAATATTCAAAATTTTTCATCAGTATTTTTCCATCTACTATAGTACTATAAATATTATCAGATTGTAATGAATAGACTAATGAAGAGATTTCATTATTAATTGGTGTAGTCTGTATCTTATTTAAATCTAAGATAGTCAAATCTGCTTTTTTCCCAATTTCTATACTTCCAAGCTCATCTTCTAATCCAACTGCTTTTATACCATTTGCACTTGCAATCTGCAATGCTTCTATTGCGGGTATTATAGTGGGATCCGCTTCTAATCCTTTATTTATTAGCGCTAAAATCTTTATCTCTTCTAATAAAGACATATTATTATTGCTTGCACATCCATCAGTCCCTAATGCAATATTTATTCCAGACCTCTTAATATCTTTTATTCTTGCAAAACCATTACCTAATTTCATATTGCTAATTGGATTATATAGAATATTAACATTATTTTCAGAAAGTATCTCAATATCTCTATCCGTTAATTGAACGCAATGAGCTGCTAATGTATTTCTTTTAAACAGACCTATTCTTTCCATATTTTCAGTAGGTGTCAACCCATATTTTCTTATGCTTTCCTCTACTTCATTAATGCTTTCTGACAAATGGATATGAATTGAGGTATCATATTTTTCTGAAAGTTCTATGGCCTTTAAGAGATATTCAGAACTACATGTATAAGGAGCATGCGGTCCAACCATTCCTCTTATTCTGCCATTTGCCTCTCCATCCCATTTTTTAAGAAAGTCTTCTGTCTCCTGAAGCTGTTTATAATCACTATCCTCATTACCTATAAGGCCCCTAGATATAAATCCTCTCATTCCAGATTCATATAGCGCTTCTCCTATTTTATCTATGTAAAAATACATATCTACAAAACAAGTCGTACCAAATTTTATTAACTCAGCAAGTCCTAACATAGCACCCCAATATATATCATCAGCCTTTAGTTTTTTCTCCATAGGCCATATATAATCATTAAGCCACGACCAAAGATTCTGATCATCTGAATAATTTCTCAATAGAGTCATAGGTATATGGGTATGAGCGTTGAAAATACCAGGCATTGCTACTTTTCTATTCCCATATATTATTTCATCATATATAAAGTCAGATGGAATATCACCTATAAAGCTAATTCTACCATTTTCTATGCCTATAGATGCTTCAATCATATTCGTAGATTTAAAATCTAAGTATTTTATATCTTTTAATAAAATTTTCATATGCTCATCCCCAATTGACTATTCTTCTATCTTTCTTATCTCTTCTGCATTAAAATCTTTCATATATTCTTTAATATCTTGCCCATTTATTACTAAACTATCATTTATTTCATATAAAGGTACCATCACGAATGCTCTTTCAGTCATTCTTGGATGAGGTATTGTGAGCTTTTCATCATCCGATTTATAATCGTTATATAGAAGTATATCAAGATCTACCGTTCTTGGTCCCCATCTAATTACTCTTTCTCTTTTTAATTCATTCTCTACATACTGACAATAATCTAATAATTCATATGGGGATAGAGCAGTCTCTATCTCAACTACAATATTCATAAACCAATCTTGATCAGTATATCCCCATGGTTCAGTTTCATATAGTGAAGATACTTTTTTTATCTTTATGCTTTCAGATTCTTCTAAATACTTTAAGGATAATTCTATATTTTTCTTTCTATCTCCAATATTGCCACCTATACCTAGATATGCTATATTTTTAAACTTTTTTCTTTTTTCATTAAAATTCACAGCAAAATAATCGTATATTCCAGGAACTGGCGCCTCAGGTTTTTTAACAACTATGTCTATCTCTTCTACTTTATCAAATTTTTTAAATATCTCATCTATGATTTTCTGAGCAACTGCTTCAATTAAATTATACTTGCTATTCTCCATAATATCTTTTATAGTCTGATATACTTCTCCATAATGCACAGTATCTTCAACAGAATCAGTATATGCAGACTTATCAATATCCGCTACTAGTTCTAGATCTATAAAGAATTTCTGACCTAAAACATTCTCTTCTTTCATAGCACCATGATAAGAATAAAATGCTAAGTTCTTCATTATTATTTTTCCCATTTCAGACCCCTCACAATAGTATCTGTCAGTTTCAATGCTCTATAATTCTCTTTGACATTATGCACTCTTACAATATCTATATTTTGAATCGTTCCCATAACTGAAGTAGCAATAGTTCCTTCAACTCTTTCATCCGATGGAAGATCTAGTACATTTCCTATCATTGACTTTTTTGAGGTTCCAAGTAAAAGTGCACAGCCTAAATCATTCAATTCGCCTAATCTTGACATAACTTCTAAATTTTGATTCGTATCTTTCCCAAAACCAATACCTGGATCTAATATGATTTTATCTCTTGGTATACCAGCTTCTATTCCTATTTCAATAGATTTTCTAAAGTAATCTGAAATCGACTCCACAATATCTTTTTCATATTCTGTGCCATTATTATTATGCATAGATACAACTATGGCATCGTATTTTGCTATAACTTTAGCCATTTCCGGATCTCTCTGAAGTCCCCATATATCATTTATTATAGGTACTCCCATTTTCAATACAGCCTCTGCTACTTCTGATTTATATGTGTCTACAGATATAGGTAAGTCCACTTCATCCATAACGGCTTTTACTATAGGAATTAATCTCTCTTTCTCCTCTTCAACAGATATAACTGTATGTCCTGGTCTTGTAGACTCTGCTCCTATATCTATTATATCTGCCCCTTCTTCAGCCATTTTCTTGGCATGTTTTACTGCATTATCAAGCTCATCGTATTTTCCGCCATCTGAAAAAGAATCTGGAGTTATATTGAGAATCCCCATAATAAGAGTTCTTTCTCCTAAGTTTAAACTATATTTCCCACAAGGGATTTTTATCTTTCTATGATTATTAATTCTGATATTTCTCATATTCTACACCTTCATATTTTTTATTTATATAAATAAGATTAAGCCATTCAAAAATAAATGGCTTAATCGAGATTTTGTATTTAGAATTTTATTAAAGACATCGCTTCTGCTCTCGCTTTAGCATCTTTTGCAAATATTCCTCTTACTGCTGAAGTCACAGTTTTTGAGCCAGGTTTTTTAACTCCTCTCATAGTCATACACATATGCTCAGCTTCAACAACAACTATTACACCATATGGATCTAAGACTTCTTCTACAGTATCTGCAACTGTTGCAGTTATTCTCTCCTGTAATTGAGGTCTCTTAGCAACTGCATCTACTACTCTCGCTAATTTACTAAGACCTGTAAGTCTGCCTGCTTTTGGTAAGTATCCAACATGAGCCTTTCCAAAAAATGGCACCCAGTGATGTTCACAAGTTGAATAAAATGGTATATCTTTAACTAATACCAATTCCTCATGATTTCCTTCTTGAAAAAATACTTGAAGGAGATCTTTAGGATCAACTTCTATACCACTATAAATTTCTTCATACATTCTTGCTATTCTCTTTGGTGTATCAAGTAATCCTTCTCTTTCTGGATCTTCTCCTACTGCTAATATTATTTCTCTAACTGCTTTTTCTATTCTAGGTTTATCCACAACTGTCCCTCCATTAAGTTTAAGCTATTTAAAGTCAAAAGGATATGGCCCTTTTGGCCAAACTTTTAACTCGCCTCCATAGTCTTTCATAATATAATTAAATAGCTTTACTATTAGTTCTAATTTTTCTATTCTATTATTGCTTTTATAAATTTTATCTATTATATACAATATATTACTATCTTCGATAAATTTCAATAGCCTTTTTTCTGTCGGTATCCATTTACCAGATATATGATAATTAAACTTTATTAAATCAGATAAGAGTTTATTGAATAAAAACTCAAATTCTATCTTTTCTATAATTTTTTTTAATTGATATATTTCATTTGTAAATATGAACCTATTATAATCAATAGTGTATTTATTCATTTTTTTAGGCCCTCTCATATAGAGTTTTTTAATGTTTTCAATAATATCTTTAATTTCTATATCAGACTCTATTACTTTAGATTTTGCTAAAATTGAAATCAAAGAATCTATCTCTTCTTCTATAGCCTTAGTCAATTGATTTAGATTTATATAAGATATATCAAATTCAATTCCACAATACGATTCTACAGATCTTTCAAATTCCTTATAATCTCCTATTATAAATAGGTCTATATCTGAAGTATTTGTAAATTCATAATTCTCTTTATTTTTTATATAATCTTCATATTCTTCTACGAAAGAGCCTATTAAGATTATCCCCTTAGGTTTATATTTATTTTTTATAATTTCAATTTTTTCATAAAGAATATCTATCATATCTATTCGCCTTCAATAATTTTTTTATATTCACAACTGAGTTTTCTCGTCACTTTACTATTCGACATACTATATTTCTTCTCATCTATACATGATATTGGCATTATACCCATAAGTGAATTTGTAATAAATACTTCATCTGCATTATAAATTTCTTCTAAATCATATTTGCCTTCATATATCTTTATACCGCTATTTCTCGAAATCTCTATTACTATATTTCTTAACACACCTTCTAATAATCCTTCTTCTATATCCGGCGTATATATATTGCCATTTTTCACAAAAAATATATTTGCTATAGAGGTCTCAGCAATTCTATTCTTGCTATTTAAAAATAAACAGTCATCATAATTATCTTCTATGGCTTTTTGTCTTTCAATTATATTTTCTAGATAGTTTATGCTCTTTATTTTAGGCATTATAGAACTTTCATTTCTAAATACTTTAGATATTTTAAGTTTAAAACCATTTTCATATAAACTGTCTTTATATTCAGCTTTTCTAGAAGATATTATACATATTAAATCGTCTTTCGACTTAGCGACTAATATCTTAACTGCTCCTTTTTCTATTCTATCAAAATCCGGAAGCTCTTTAACTTTTTTTTCAATATCTACTATATTCAAACTATCATTAATTCCTATATATTTTAAAGATCTATTCAGTCTATCTATATGTTCCTTTAGAAAAAATAACTTTCCTGATTCTAGCTTTATAGTTTCAAATAATCCATATCCAAAATTCAATGCTTCAGAAGTATATATATTATTTTTTTCGTCAATAATTCCATCTATTAAAATCTTCATAATATTACCTACTTATTAAGAGAGTCCATAAGTGCTTTTGCTTTATGAAGAGTCTCTTCATATTCTAATTTAGGATCTGAATCCCATGTAATACCTCCACCTACTTGAAAATATGCTTTATCATTTTTACAAACAATCGTTCTAATAACTATATTTAAATCTATATCTTCATTAAATCCTATATAACCAATCGAACCAGTATATATATTTCTCTGAGTCGGCTCTAATTCATCTATTATCTCCATAGCTCTAATCTTTGGCGCTCCTGTTATTGATCCTCCAGGAAAAGTAGCTTTTAAACAATCTACTATATCATTTTTCTTATCGATTTCTGCTACTACGGTTGAAACTAGGTGATAAACAGTAGAGTACTCCTCTAAATGAAAGAGCTCTGTAACATCTACAGTACCAGTCTTTGCAATCTTTCCTAAATCATTTCTCTCAAGATCTACAATCATCAATAACTCTGCTTGATCTTTTTTACTATTTATAAGTATTTCTCTATTTTTCTCATCATCTTCTTTAGTGCTACCTCTATTAATAGTGCCTTTTATAGGTCTAGTCTCTATAATTCCATCCTTTATCTTTATAAACCTCTCTGGTGAGCTAGAAACTATCTTTAAATCATCTATATCTAAAAAGCTTGCAAAAGGAGCTGGATTAATATGTCTTAATTTTGCATATAGATCATAAGGCTCTATATCTAAATCACATTCGAATCTCTGTGTTAGATTAGCTTGATATATATCTCCAGATTTTATATAGCTTCTAACTTTTTCTATCGACTCTCTATACTTTTCTTCTGTTTCAAAATTAGATTTAAATTCCATATCTTCCTTATCATCTCTATATTTTATCTCTATATCCAAACCTTTTTCTTCTGCAGATTTTATCTCACCATATATATAGTTAAATAATTCTTCTTCATCATTTTTAACTCCTAATATCGCTATATAGACTTTTTCATTTCTATGATCTATTGCTATAATACCATCATAAACACCAAAATACATATCGGGAATATCTACATCGTCTATCGCTGTTCTCGGTAAATCTTCAACAAAATGACAAAGATCATACGATAGATAACCTACTAGACCTCCTATAAAAGGAATATCTGTATTGTAATCCATTTTATATTTATTAATAATTTTTCTTAAGGCTTCAAATGGATCTCCTTTAAATTTCTCAGTTTTTCCATCTTTTTTTATTTCAATATTATCATTCTTGCTTTTAATAATCTCTATAGGATCGAATCCTATAAACGAATATTTACCTAATTTATCGTAATCCATACCGCTATCTAAGAAAAAACTATTTTTTTTATCTTTAAAAATCGAATATAACTGAAAACTATCCAATTTAGTCTGTATTTCTTTTATTAACATTTTCGCCTTTCTCCTGACTTTCCCATATTTGAGCTTGATCTAGAAAGTTCTGAAGCAAATCATGTCCTTGCTCAGTCAATATTGCTTCAGGATGAAATTGAACACCTTCTATTAAATACTCTTTATGTCTCAAGCCCATTATCTCACCTAATTCTGTCTCTGCAGTGATCTCTAAACAATCTGGAAGAGATTCTTTTTCTACAATTAAGGAATGGTATCTTGTAACTCTTAATGGGTTTTTAAGTCCTTTAAAAACCCCTTTATTATCATGATTAATTGGAAATACTTTTCCATGTACCGGAAGATCACCTTTTACGATTTTTCCACCGAATACCTGTCCTATAGTTTGATGTCCAAGACAGATTCCAAGAATTGGTATCTTGCCTTTAAATCTCTTTACAATATCCATACTTATTCCTGCTTCATTAGGTGTACAAGGTCCAGGTGATATAACTATCATCTTAGGATTTAGTTCTTCTATTTCATCTATTTCTATCTCATCATTCCTGACAACTTTTACTTCTTCTTTTAATTCAGATAAATACTGAACTAGATTAAAAGTAAAAGAGTCATAATTATCTATCATCAGAATCACAATTATTCCTCCAGTTAAAATAAAATACAAAAAAACTAAATGAAAATTTTCATCTAGTTTCACCATATTTTTATATTCTTATTACTAGTATATTATTACATAATAGAGCTATTTTTGCAAAATATTATTTAATTATTCTCAATCTTTTTAATCTCTGTTTTTTTATATTAAAATGGTATAATTATTTTATAAAATCATATATTAAATTTATGAAAAGAGGTATTTTTTATGATAATTGGCTGTACTTATGATGAAAAGGTTTTTAATATAGAAAAGCTTAAGTCTGCTATTTCAAAAGGATTGAAATCTATAGAAATTTCACCTGATTTAAGCATATTATCTAAAAGTGAATATATTGATATTATTGAATTTGCAGTAAAATATGATTTAAAGATTAATTATCATATCCCTTATTTCGCCTCCGCTAGATATAATCAAAAGAAGATGATCTCTAATAGGGATTTAGTTTTAGAAAAGTACGATGAATTCTACTATCTGTTATCAGAATTCAATAAAATTTATACCTCAGAGTCGATAATAGTCTATCATGGTGAAGACTTTAATTTAAATGAAGATAAGGAATATGAAAGAACTAAAGAAATAATCGAATACGGACTTAAAAAGATCGGTGATTTAAATTTAAATTGTAAAATTGCTATAGAAACTATAAGAGGTGGATTAAAGAGGAAGATTGGAGATAACCATCAAGATTTATTATATATAGTCGAAGAAATCGATTCTGAAAATCTAGGAATTTGTTTAGATCTCTGTCATGATTTAATGAACAGTTTTCCATATGATTCTATTTATTCTAAAAATTTTTTAGAAAAAATAATATATATTCATGCGCATGGTATAGATATCTCTAATAACTTAGCACATATATCCATATTGAAAAGTAAGCTCAACCTTTTAGATAAGATAATTTTTTTAAATAATTATAAAAGCAGTTTTATATTAAATATTGAGCTTTTATCTGATTATACTGGATCTAGCTTTTTTAAAGATTTATTTTCAGATATTAAAATATTGAATAAAATCATTGAGGATATATGATAAAAAAATGGGGCGGATACAATTTACATTGTATCTGCCCCATTAAATTATTCAAATAGTGGTGTCGATAGATATCTTTCTCCTGTATCAGGAAGTATAACTACTATATTTTTATCTCTATTTTCTTCTTTTTTCGCTAGTTTTAGAGCTGCTGCTAATGCTGCTCCTGAAGATATCCCAACTAATAGTCCCTCTGTTTTTGATACTTTTTTTGTAGTTTCAAATGCTTCATCACTGCTCACAGTTATAATTTCATCTACAAAGTCCCCATTGTATATTTTAGGAACCATACCCGCACCAATTCCTTGTATTTTATGAGGTCCTGCTTCTCCTCCTGATAACACTGGTGACTCTTCAGGTTCTACGGCTACTATCTTAACTCCTTGTATCTTCTCTTTTAAAACTTCTCCAACACCAGTTACAGTTCCACCAGTTCCTACAGCAGAAACGAATATATCCACTTTCCCATCTGTATCTCTTATTATCTCTTCCGCCGTAGTCTCTCTATGAATACTAGGATTAGACGGGTTCTCAAACTGCTGTAATATTATAGAATTAGAGGTTTTCTCTGCCAAATTATAGGCTTCTCTAATAGCTCCTTTCATACCTTCGCTACCTGGCGTTAATACTAACTCTGCTCCTAATGCTTTGAGAAGATTTCTTCTCTCAACACTCATAGTATCGGGCATAGTCAGTATCAATCTATACCCTCTTGAGGAGGCTATAGCTGCAAGAGCTATACCTGTATTTCCACTAGTTGGCTCTATTATAACCGTATCTTTATTTATTCTTCCTTCTTTTTCTCCTTCTACAATCATAGAATATCCAACTCTATCTTTAATACTTCCTACTGGATTAAAATACTCTAATTTACCTATTATTTTAGCTTTTGACTTTTCATCTTTCTCAAAATTATTTAATCTAAGTAATGGTGTATTTCCTATTAAATCAGTTAAACTATTTGCAATTTTGCTCATTTATCAATCATCTCCTATACTCTTAATATCATATCTGTTTACTAGGTTTTTATATAAAATACAAATTTTATTATCTTGAATTCATTATAATCTAATACAAAGTATATGTCAACTCTTTTTTATAAATATTTTTTCCATATCCTTCTATTTTACTCTGAATTAAAAATAAGCTGCAAATATAAAATTCACAGCTTATTTATTTTATATTAAATCTAATACTTTCAATATCTTCTCTGCTACATTTCTTCTCTTTCCTTTATACGGATAACAATGCATATAATAGGCTGGATTGAAATTGAGTTCTATAATAGAGAATTTGCCTTCTTTAGGTCTTTCTTTAATATCCTCTATTAATAAATCAACACCACAGAAATTAGCTCCTACTATTTTAGCTGCTTCTATAGCTACTCTTTTATAATCTTCATGAACTTCGTCTGTAAAGTCAACACTATCTCCGCCAGTGCTTATATTGGAGTTTTCTCTTAAATTTACTCTCTCTCCGTCTTTTGGAATATAATCAAAATCTTTTCCTTCACTTTGAAGTAATAATTTTTCTAATCTTCCAAGTTCTATTTTTTCTAATGGTGTTCTATGACCTACTCCTCTTAATTTATCTTTATTCTTCTCTTCTACTAATTCTCTTATAGTAGATTTTCCATCACCCGTAACATTAGCAGGAACTCTTTGTGTCACTGCAATTACTTCATCACCTACAACTAAAAATCTATATTCTTCTCCTGAAATAAATTCTTCGACTATTACAGAAGAATCAAATCCGAACGCAATATCTATAGCTTCTTCATAATTCTCTTTAGTGCATGGATTTTTAAATATTGTAATACCCACACCATAATTAGTGCTCTTAGGCTTTATAACTATTCTTCTGCCTTCAAATTCAGAATAAGATGATTTTGCTTGTTCCTTATCTGAAAAAGTCTTGCCTTTTGGAACCGGCATTTCATTTTCCTCTAGAATCTTCTTAGTAACTACTTTATTCTCCATTATTAAGACTGTAATATAGGAGTCGGCGCCTGTTTTCGTAGCCTGCTTTATATACTCTTTCTTTTTGCCATCTGATATAGTTATGAAATTATCTTCTCTATCTATTATATCAACCTTAAGTCCTCTTTTTATCGCTTCTTTTATTAAAATTTGAGTGGATATCTCTAGATCTTCATATCCATATAATTTGTAATCATTATCATAACTATCCTCACTATATTTTTTAGCTAATTCCATATGAAAATCTATAAAACCTTTTTCTTCAACTTCTTGGCTCACTCTATATGCTAATGTCTTAGTTCTATCGTTTATCATCATTCTCGCATCTTCAATTGCTTCTTTATATAGAGGGTCTTTAAATCCAAATAGGTCTACTATTTCTTCCATATTTCCTAATATATGGCTTGCAAATTCTTCAATTGAAATTTCTTTATCTTCTCTAGTATATAATGTAATTTCTTTAGAAAGTCCTTCATTGACTACAATATCATGATTTTTCTTAGCTATCTCTTGTTGTTTAGCATCGTATTCGCAATCTTTAGATAATAATCCTAATAATATGAATAAATGGATTAAATAAGCCGTCTTTAAACTAATACCATTTTTATCGAATGGATTTATATCTAATAGTCTAAGCTCTAGATATAGAATTCCATCTTTATTAAGAGATTCTACTAAATGTTTATTATCTTTACCCTTTAATCTGACTTCTGAGTAAAATTCTCTTGCATTATATAGTTTCCCACTATTCTTTAATTCTCTTATCTTTTTATTATAATCATAGACATTATTCCAAGGGACTATAAAATCAGACTCATTTCTATATCCACAAAATCCATTTCTCAGAGATGTGCTATTTCCATATCTATATATATCTCCTAATTTTTCCATCTTTTTTAAATGTCTCTTTTCATAAGATTCATGTACGAATGGACTTGCCCCTGTTAAATAAATCAAGAACCACCTATGTAGCATTATATTTCTTGATACTTTCATATATAAATCATTTTTAAATTCTCTAAATGGCTTTTCTTCTATATTTAGTGATTCAAATAATCTATCATCGAAAGAGAAATTATAATGTATTCCTGATATCATCTGTATCTTTCTACCGTATCTTTTAGTAAGATATTGTCTATATACTTCTTCTGCTTTACCTCTTTCTCCATATCCAAAATCGGCAAGAGGGATGTCTTTATCATCTTCTGGTAAAATAGCAGGTACACTTTGTGGCCATAGATATTCATCACCAATATTATTATTAGCGATATCTGTTAAATTATCTAAATAATTATATACCTCTACTATACTATCTAATGCAGGTGTTATTACCTCAACCTGACTTTCTGAAAAATCTGTTTTTACAAACGGATTTTGTTTCTTATCCCCAAAAACAGATGGATGCGGCGTAACCGCAAGCTCTCCATTCTCCTTAACTCTTATATTTTCTTTTTCTATACCGAACTTCCCTGTTAATACATATTTCCAGCAATCGTTTTTCTTAAGAAAATCTATCAATTCATTCTCTAAATATTTCATATGCCATTCTTCTCCTCCCCAATTATATTTTAATATATTTGAAGCATTATTTTTCTATCAGATCTAATATATTAGATAATATATCTTTTCTAGATATTAAGCCCTTAACTCTATCGTTCTCGACTATAATGACTCTATTTATATCTTTATCTGTCATTTTCACAGCTACCTCTCCTATAGGAGTCTCAGGTGAAACCGTTATCACATTGTCATTCATAACAGAATTTACTTCTTCAGATAGTGTTTCAAGAAGTTCTTCTTGATATTTATTCGGTGTTTGCCTATAGAGTATAGTCTCTAGTAACTCAAGGTAATCAGGCATTGTCTGTAGTTTTCCATAATTAAGTATATCTGTCTCCGTTACTATTCCTAATAATTTTTGACTGCCATCTACAACTGGAATTCCGCTTATATCATTCTCAATCATTTTTTTCACAGCAGTTTTTATTTTAACATCTGGATGAATCAATACTAGTTCGCTTTTCATTATATCTTTTGCTTGCATTGTATCCCTCCTTAAATTGACAATCATTTCTTTTATATTGATACCCTTCTAACCTAACAAATAAGCATAAAATATATAAAAAATCCCTTAGATTCTATAATTTCTTATAAATCTAAGGGATTATATTCCTATCTTTCCACTCTTACTTTACCTTCTCTAGGGAAAGTTTTTCTATTAGATGGAACAGCCTTTGGTATACCAAAAGGCATCTGACTTACTAAGAACCAGTCATCTGGTAAGTCGAACATTTTTCTAATCTCTTTTACTATTAAAACATTATAATGCTGTAATGATGCTCCTATTCCCTCTTGAGCAAGGGCTACCCAAACAAGATATTGAAGCATTCCATTCCCTTGCTGTGACCAAGACTGAAAATATGAAGCATAGTCAGTAAATTGCTTTTGTAATCTCTTTATAACTGATTTATCTTCAAAGAATAAAACCGTTCCATATCCTCCACGCAATTTATTGATCTTATCTATTGCCGGGCCTAATGCTTCTCTATCTGTAACAGCTTCAACTGACTCTGTTATCAAATCCCAAACTTCCTCATGTTTTTCACCAAGTGCTAAGATTATCCTATCCGATTGAGCATTAAACCCCGTAGGTGAATACAGTAGACATTCATTTATTATTTCTTCTAATTGCTCATCTGTTATATTTATTTCTTTCTCAATATCGTATACCGTTCTTCTCTTTTTTACGGCTTCTAATAAAGATTTATCCATCTAAAACACCCCTTTATAAAAGTCTATTCCACTGTGACAGATTTTGCTAAATTTTTTGGTTTATCTACATCACACCCTCTATGAACTGCCACATAATATGAAAGCAATTGTAATGGTATTACTGATAGAACTGGAGTTAATATAGAAATTGTCTTAGGCATATATATTACCTGATCAGATACTTTTCCTACATCAGTATTTCCTTCTAAAGTAAATGAAATTACTTTAGCACCTCTAGTCACTACCTCCTTTATATTGCTTATCATTTTATCAAGCAATTCATTCTGTGTAGCTAATGCTATCACTGGAATATCCTCATCTATTAGAGCTATTGGTCCATGTTTTAATTCTCCTGCTGCATATGCTTCTGCATGTATATAAGAAATTTCCTTTAATTTCAATGCTCCTTCTAGAGATACTGCGCCATCAAGCCCTCTTCCTATATAGAACATGTCCATATGTCCAAAATTATTATTTGCAAATTTCTGTAGTTCTTCTTTATCTTCTAATAGTTTATTTACTTTATCTGGAAGCTCTAACATCTCATCTCTAATCAATCTATATTCTTCTACTTCCATTTCTCCATTCAATCTAGCAAAATAGAGTGCTAATATATACATAGATATCAATTGGGTAGTATATGCTTTTGTAGAAGCAACAGCAATCTCAGGACCTGCCCATGTGTATAAAACATCATCGGCTTCTCTCGACGCAGAGCTACCAACAACATTCGTAACTGCTATTACTCTACAATTTTTCTTCTTTGCAAGCCTGAGTGCAGATAATGTATCTGCAGTTTCTCCCGATTGACTTATTATTATTAGCAAAGTATTTTCATCTATTAAAGGGTTTCTATATCTAAATTCTGATGCAATATCTACTTCTACCGGAATTCTTGCTAGTTTCTCTATTACATATTTACCCACCATTCCGGCATGATAAGCAGTTCCACAAGCTACAATGAAAACTCTATTTATGTTTTTTAAATCTTCAGCCGTTAGATTTATATCATCAATTACTATATCATCTGAATCTTTCATTATTCTTGAATTCATAGTATCTCTTATAGCTTTTGGTTGTTCATAAATCTCTTTTATCATGAAATGTTCATATCCACCTTTTTCAGCAGACTCTGCATCCCAAGTTATATTATATACTTCCTTCTCTACAGGCATACCTTCTAATGTCTTTATCTCAACACCATCTTTAGATAGAATTACTAATTCTCTATCCTCTAACATATAGATTTTTCTAGTGTGATTGAGAATAGCGGGTATATCAGATGCGATGAAGTTCTCACCTTCTCCTAATCCTACAATAAGAGGACTATCCTTCCTTATAGCAACTAACTTATCCGGCTCAATTTCAGAAATAACTCCTAAAGCATAGGAGCCTTCTATCTTATCTATTGATTTCGATACCGCCTCTATCAGATCTCCATCATAGTTATAATCTAATAGATGTGCTATAACTTCAGTATCAGTATCAGATTGAAATTCATAGCCAAGTGATTCAAGCCATTCTTTAATATATATATAGTTTTCAATAATTCCATTATGAACTACTGCTAATGTTCCACTTTTATTGAAATGTGGATGAGAGTTCGTATCCGATGGTTCTCCATGAGTAGCCCATCTAGTATGACCTATTCCTATATTCCCAGGTAATTTTTCTTTTTCTAATTTTTTCTCTAAGTTCTTAAGTCTTCCCTTGCATTTTTTTATTTTTATCTTATCATCAACTATAACAGCAACTCCAGCTGAATCGTAACCTCTATATTCTAGCTTTTCTAATCCTTCCATTAGTATCGGTGTAGCTTCATTTTTTCCAATATAACCAACAATCCCACACATATTCACCTGCTACATTAAGTAGTAACAGTTTCACCTACCTTTCATAGATTTTATAATTTAAAATTACTCTTGATTTTTTCTTTCCTTTATTCTTGCTGGACAATCAGGACAAACGTCTACGAAGAATCTATCTTCGCATAATCTATACTGACCACCCTCTATTTTTAAGACTTTGCCATTAACCATAGCATCAGCTATTTTTTCTCTAGCTTCTTTATACATTCTCTGTACGGTTGAACGAGCTATTTCCATCTTTTCAGCTGTTTCAAATTGATCTAAATTTCTATTGTCTATAAGCCTGATGACTTCGAACTCTTCTACAGTTAATATTACAGTCTCCATATCTTCAGGCGTATCGTAAAATCTAGGCTTTGGCACATAGATTGAATACTTTGGTTCTGCACAAACTTTTCTAAATTTCTTAGGCCTTGCCAATAAAATCATCTCCTACATATATATATTATGCCATATAGCAAATATCAATACTGTCCATATCTTTCTGCTATTGTCATCTACATTATTGCAATGATCCTCTAACAATTTATATATATATTTTTTATCAATATATTCATCAATATCACTATATTTTATAGTTTCAATTGCCCAATCATGCATTTCATCTTTTAGCCAATGACGAATGGGCACTGGGAAGCCAAGTTTTCTTCTAGTAGAGGCTCCTGTCTTTACTACTTCTTTTGCTGCTTCTCTTAAAACGTATTTAGTTGTATTTTCTGCAATTCTCATATCTGAGCCTACTTTTGATGCAATCTCAAATACCTTTCTATCTAAAAAAGGAACTCTTAATTCTAATGAATTTGCCATAGTCATCCTATCAGCTTTAACTAATATATCTCCTCTTAGCCATGTATGAATATCTATCTCCATCATCTTTGTAATATCATCATATTCATTAAATCTTTGATATATTGGTCCTGTAATATCTGTATATTTAATATTTCTAGAATATGTCTTTAAAAAACGACTCTTTTCTTTTTCTGTAAATATTTTAGCATTACCATAGAACCTTTCAACAAGTGGAGTCGTTCCTCTTTCAATAAAAGACTTTCCTTTCATACCTTTAGGCATAACCTTTGAAACTCCTCTAATAGGATTGTGTAAAGCTTTTGGAATCTTTCTAAATAGATCTAGAGATATAGGCTCTCTATAAATAGTATATCCTCCAAATAATTCATCAGCTCCTTCTCCAGATAAAACTGCCTTAACGCTTTTTCTTGCTAATTTTGCAAGAAAATACAATGGAACTAGAGCTGGATCAGCTACTGGATCATCTAAATGCCAAACTATATTAGGCAATTCTTCCATAAATTCTTCCGGCGTAATTACTTTAGATATATTCTCAACACCGATACTATCGGCCGATTCTTTTGCAAAATCAATTTCACTAAATCCTTCTCTTTCAAAACCAACAGTAAAGGTTTTTATATCGGGATTTACTTCTTTTGACAATGCAGCTATCATAGTTGAATCAACACCGCCACTTAAAAAGCATCCTACCGGAACATCGCTTCTCATATGAACTTTTACTGAATCTCTTAACACATCAATTATATCGTTCTTCGCATTTTTTCTCGATATATAAGAAGGTTTAAATTCTGCTTCCCAATATCTAATAGGTTCTATTTCTTCACCTATTTTAAATTCTGCATAAGAACCTGGTGGCATCTCATAAAAAGAATCTAAAATAGTCATATCACCTGGAACGTATTGATAAGTTAAATAATGCTGTAAAGCTGTTTTATTTACACCCCTATTTTTTTCATTTTCTAAAATAGATTTTTTTTCTGAAGCTAAATACAATTTGTCCTCAGTCTTATAATAGAATAGAGGTTTTATGCCAAAAAAATCTCTAGCAATGAAAACTGTTTTTTCTAAAGTATCGTATATTACAAAGCTGAACATACCTCTTAAATCTCTTAATAACTCTTTCCCCTTATATTTATAGAGAGCTAGTATTACTTCAGTATCAGAATTAGTCGCAAAGGAATAACCTTTTTCTTTTAGCTTTTCTCTTAATTCAATATGATTATATATCTCCCCATTATAACTTATAATATATCTATTATTATCGTAAAATA
Source organism: Andreesenia angusta (assembly GCA_030537835.1). Lineage (GTDB taxonomy): Bacteria > Bacillota > Clostridia > Tissierellales > Gottschalkiaceae > Andreesenia > Andreesenia angusta_A. The sequence goes on from JAUNVB010000001.1 coordinate 76,958, forward strand.
AAGGCTGACTACCATTTTCTAAATCAAAAAAGCTTAATCTTCTAAATCCAATAGCTATATTTTCATCTAAATAATACCCCTCGCTATCTGGGCCTCTATGAATTATAGTATCTGTCATCTGCTTTAATTCTTTTTCATTTATAAACTCATCACTGCCATAGTTCAATACAGTTATAAAACCACACATATTTCCACTCCTTAATTTGCCTCTTTTTCTATTAAAGATGCTATCTCATTAGCCATTTTTTCAATATACTCATTATCTTCTCCTTCTAACATTACTCTTATAAGAGGTTCTGTTCCAGAAGGTCTTATGAGTACTCTACCTTTTCCCTCTAAGCTCTTTTCTACTGATTTAATTTTATCAATAACCTTATCATTAACTTCATATATGTTTTTCTTATCTCTCTCTACTCTTACATTTACAAGAACTTGAGGTAATTTCTTCATAATATCTTTTATTTCTGAAAGAGGTTTATTCATTTCTTTAACTGTTTTAGCTAGACTAAGCGAAGTTATAAGTCCATCACCGGTAGTATTATAATCTAAAAGAATTATATGCCCTGATTGCTCTCCACCTATTTTATAACCATTAGAAAGCATATTCTCTAATACATATCTATCCCCTACTTTAGTCTGTTCTAATTTTATATCGTTTTCTTTACAACTTATGAATAATCCCATATTACTCATAACCGTAACGACTAAAGTATCTTTTTCTAATTCATTATTATTCTTCAAATGATTTGCTAAAATAGTCATTATGAAATCTCCATCGATTTCATTACCTTTATCGTCTATAGCTAAACATCTATCTGCATCTCCATCATAGGCAAATCCAATATCACAATTATTATCTACTGTGAATTTTTTAATAGATTCTAAATGAGTAGATCCACAGTCTTTATTTATATTATAGCCATCCGGCTTATCATTTATTACTAAAACTTCTGCATTCAAATCTTTAAATAATTTAGGTGCAGATATATAGTTTGCACCATTTGAACAGTCTAAGGCTATTTTCATTCCTTTTAAATCTATATCATATATATTGCTTACATATTTTACATACTCTTCAATAGAATTCTTGTCATCGTATGCATTTCCTATATCATTTCCTACTGGTGATGGCAGATTCTCTACTCCATCTTCAATAAGCTTCTCTATGCTCTCTTCCATTTCATCAGTAAGTTTATATCCTTTTTCATTTAGAAACTTAATTCCATTGTATTCTACAGGATTATGTGATGCTGATATAACTACACCACCGTCTGCATTATACTCTCTTACTAAATGAGCAACAGCTGGAGTCGGTACAACTCCAAGTTTTACAACATCTACTCCTACTGAACATATCCCTGCTATAAGTGCTGATTCTAACATAGACCCTGATATTCTAGTGTCTCTACCAACTAAAATTTTAGCTTTCTCTTTTCCTTTTGAAAGAATATATGCTCCCGCTTTCCCTAATTTATATGCAAGTGTTGGATCTAGCTCTGTATTTGCAATCCCTCTAACACCATCAGTTCCAAATAATTTCAAATTTTTACCCCCTCAATAATATGGTATTTAACCCATCTATTATATAATATTTTCAATCTATTTTCAATTAGTTCTATCTTCAACCATTTCTTCTCTTTTAATTTTTACTAATATTGAATCTGGTTTTATACTTTTGATTTTTAAGCTATCATCTTCAATATTAGCAATTATAGGAATAGTATATTCTCCACTTTCTAAAGCAGATGATAGATCTAGTTTTAAATTCAATTTAGAACTATCTAAAGTCTCTAATTTGCTCTTATCTCCTTCAACTAAAATATCTATATTCGTATTTATAGAGTCTATATTGACTATTTCTATATCATCAGCTTTATTGACAAAATTGCTTCCTGAAATATTCATATTTATTAATTTCTCTTCTATCTTATCATCTCTATTTTCTTCTTCAGTCTTTTTTATATTAACTTTTATATTTACAGTATTATCCTTACTATATTTAAATCCCTCTGGAATTAATAAGGCAACTTTCTTTTCAAAGCTTTCGGTATTTCCACTTATATCTATATTTTCTGTATATACAGTATTTATATCATCTATATCACTAGATTCTTTTATTAAATTGATATTCTTAGGATTTATTTCTATAGATTCAATCTTATATCCTTCAGCTAATTCTCCAACTATATTTGGTTCAATTCCTGCAATATTATTATCTCCAAAAGGAATATTTATACTGACTGATTTTACACTCATCTCTATACCTTTTACTATTTTCCCATTCTTATCAACTGCTATTAATTCCTTTTCTATCGGTTTATTACTCGATATTGATCTTCCCTCTAATACTGCAACTACTTTAGATATAGAATTGATAACTGATTCAGGCCCCTTTACCGTACATGTCTTATTAGACAAGCTTATCTTATCTGTATCAAATCCATCTTTTATATTGCCATTTATTTCAACCTGTATATCGAATTTTTTATCTATAAGTTTTTCTATTTTTAAATCAATATATTCCGGATTATATACTATTTGATAATTATTGAATCTAAATTCATCCTCATCATAAAGTCTAATTCTATGTTCTCCAGGACCTATATCTTCTAGATCTACTTTTATATCAAAATTACTCCTGTGAATATCTGCTATCTCATTTCTTCTTCCAATTACCTCTATATCTATATTTTTTCTTCCTTCTTTCGTTATAATTAATCCATCTTTCAACCCAGTATATTGAACAGGTATATTCAAGAACTCTTTCGTTCTAGTCGGATTTATATCTCCCATAGCTAAAAACCAAAGAAGTATAGCTATTATAAGAGATAGGAATTTAAAAAACAATTTTTTATTCTTCATTACTATTTCCACCTCCTAAGCGGAAATATTCCTTCTTTTTTATTATCTTCTTTTAAATCTTTAAGTAAAATTATTTTAATCTCTTCAACAGTAAGAGGTCTCTTGAGTTTTCCGCCAAAAGCCATAGATATAGTTCCTGTTTCTTCTGAAACAACTATAGAGTAACAATCTGATTTTTCTGAAATTCCAATGGCTGCTCTATGTCTCGTCCCTAATGTTTTCTTTATAGTATAGTCATCAGAGAGAGGCAGAAAACATCCTGCTGCTTTAATTCTATTATTTTTTATTATCATAGCTCCATCGTGTAGAGGAGTATTCGGTATAAATATATTTATAAGTAAGCCTGTCGAAATTTCAGAATCTAATATAACACCAGTAGCTGCTATTTCATTAAGTCCTGTTTCTCTTTCTATTATTATCAATGCTCCTGTTTTTTGATCAGACAACTCTTCAAGAGCTTCGCATAATTGATTTATAGTATGTTCTTCTTTAGTAATATTCTTCTCCCCTGAAAAAAACTTTGTTCTTCCAATTCTTTCAAGTCCTTTTCTTAATTCATCTTGAAAAACTATGAATATGACAAATACCCCATAGTTCATTATTTTTTCTAGTATCCAATATATAGTATATAGATGTAATATCCTGCTCAATTGTGTGACTATTAAGAGAATTAAAACTCCCTTCAAAAGCTGTTCTGCTCTAGTATCTTTTATCAGCATAAAGCTTTTATAAATTACAAAAGTCACTATAGCTATATCCAGGACATCTCTAATACTTATGCTTGTAAGGAAGTCCTTTAAAAAATCCAATTCAATCTCTCCTCATAAATCTTTCTATTTATAATTATACACTATTATATGGTAACAAAAAAGAGACGATATCAAATCATCTCTCTATTTTATCAATTTTATAATTATTTTATAAAAATTATATTAATATTTTATTTTAGCTTATACTTAACTATTGTATTTTTATCATTTATAATAAATTTTTCTCTTTCAATATCTAGATCTTTTTTAAATATAGGACCTGCATAGACTATAGTATGGTATTCGCCATTCTCGCCTGCGGGATCTATACCCATTTTAATAAATTCATCTATAATATTATTATCTAAATTCGTATTCACATAATCTTTTAAATCGTATTCATTTTTATAAGCTGCTATTTTTGCCTTAAATCCTAAATCAATAAATTCTTTAACTACATCAATTCTTTTCATTCCCCAAAGTGGAAATATAGGTATTATACAGGCTTTTTCACATACTCTCTCAAGCCATTCTCTATGTGAAGCTAGATCAATATCTCCAAAAACACCATAATCTACACCATCTTCCTTAGCTTTTCTCATAAATTCTAAAAGCTTTTCTTCATATCTTCCCCATCCAGCATTTGCTATATATAGTTCTAAACTAAGTTGTTTAGCTTGTTCTCTTACTATATCTTCTCCAAGCCCATGAGCTCTTGTACTCTTTCCATCTGAATCGAATGCTGTAAACAAGTATTTAGGACTATATCCTAATTTTTTTGCTTTAAAAAAAGCGAGGCAAGAATCCTTGCCTCCACTCCATGATGAAAAAAATTTTTTATTCTTTTCCATATATATTATACGCATCCATTATATTAGGAACCATTTGTTTCTTTCTTGATACTAATCCTGGAACTAGTGCTCCTTGCTCATTTTTTATTTTAAATGCTTCAGTAACTATATTAGTCTTTTCTGCTCCGTAAATAAGATATGAACTCTCCTCTATAATATCTGTGAATGCAAGAATCGCCATATAATAGCCATCTTCTTCTTGCTTTCCCTTTATAAAATCAATATACTCTTGTTTTTTCGCCATTATCTCATCTATATCTAATGTGAATACCTGACCAATTCCTATTTTATGACCATCAACAGTGAATTCTTTAAAATCTCTATAGAATATCTCTTCTATTGTATAACCTTCTAAAGAAGTCCCCGCTTTAAACATAGACATCCCATATTCTTTAATATCTATATCTAATATCTTTGATAGTTCATCTACAGCCTCTCTGTCTTTATCCGTAGTCGTTGGCGATCTCAATATTAATGTATCGGATGTTATTCCGGATATTAAAAGTCCTGCAATCTCTCTTGGAATATCGATATTTGCTTCTTTAAACATAGAATACACTATAGTACATGTACTTCCTACTATCATATTTCTAAAACTAATAGGGTTAGAAGTCATAATTCCGCCTATTTTATGATGGTCAACTATCTCAATTACTCTAGCTTCTTTAAGTCCATTAACCGACTGACCATATTCATTATGGTCTACTAATATGACTTCTTTTCTTCCTGGATTAATTATATGATTTCTATCAATGCATCCTAAGAGCTTATTATCTTTATCTACTATTGGAAACGATCTTCTCTTAGATTCTAGCATAACTTCTCTTACATCATCTAAGAAATCATCTTCATAGAATTTTATTACTTCTGTATTCATAACAGTAGATATATCATTAGATCTGTCTATTACTCTAGCAACTGAAAAGATATCCATATCAGTCGTTATAAGCATAGTCTCTTCTTCCTTTATTTTCTTAATTGCTTCTTCATCTGGCATTTTTCCATTAGTGAATATTATCAATCTGACTCTATTTTCTGCAGCTTTTTTTGCGACTCTAGAGCTAGAAGTTATGAGAACATTTTTAGAGTCAACGTCTTCAAAATCGTCCATTCTAGCAATTAATTTAACTCTACCTTCTATATTTCCATTTTCAGAACCATCCACTAGCTTCCCTTCTAATATAGTCAATAGATTTGATACTGAAGCATCGATTTCTTCCATATCTCTTTTCAGTGTTTTTACCGCAATATCTTTTAAATTTGCAACTCCCACTAATTTATCTTCACCATCAACGATTGCTAATAAGGCTGTTTCATCGTTTTTTAATATATTTTTACATTCCTCTATAGATTCATCAGGCAAAACCTTATCTATAGACTCATGCTTTAAATCTCTAACCTGAGGTCTAACGTCTAATAGTAATTCTGGCTCTTCTACTCCAAATTTATTTAAGACAAATTCTGTTTCTTTATTTAATTCTCCAAGTTTCATCGGTTTAGTATTCATCCCTTGCTTATTCTTAAGATAGGATAGAGCTATTGCCGATGCTATGCTATCAGTATCCGGATTCTTATGTCCGAATATAAATGTAGTCATAAAATCATCCTCTCCTCTTATATTACAATATATATTATACCTTTATTTTAAAAAAATGTAATATTTTTATTCCTATATTGTTAAATCGTAATATATAAGTTCCATCTCAACGACAAAAGAATTATCCTTTAATTTTGAAATAGAGATATTTCTCGGTTTTCCTTCCTCATTTATATAGCTTAGATAAGAAGCTACAAACTCATAAATAGCATTATCGTCTACATTATCATAAGCACTATAAAGCATTTTTTCAGGAATCTTAAGTACCATAACGTAATAACCTTCGTTACATTTAAATTTATTCATATATATGTCTACTAACATGATAACCCCACCTTTAATTATTTTCTAATTTTTTTATCAATTCCTTCATATCTTTTGGAAGTTCTGCCTCTAAAAGAATTCTCTCCTTAGTTCTAGGTCTATCTATCTCCATAGAATAAGAGTGTAGAGCCTGCCTTTTTATAAATGGTGATTCTTTATAATATAGGCTATCCCCTATAATAGGATGACCTATATATTTTAAATGTACCCTAATTTGATGAGTTCTACCAGTTTCTAGTCTTACTTTTAATAAACTTGCGTTTTTAAACCTTTTAATAACTTGATAATGTGTTATTGCTCTCTTTCCATCAGCTCTAACTATTCTTATAATTGAATTTTCCTCATCTTCCCTCTCAATTGGAAGATCTATAGTGTCTGAATCTTTTAAAACTACTCCCTTTACTAAAGTCATATAATTTTTAACTACAGTATCTGCTTCAAATTGCTTTGATATCTGTTGATGTGCAAATGAATTCTTTCCAATTAAAAGTATTCCAGAAGTATCTCTATCTAATCTATTTATAAATCTAACTCTCTTCTTTATTCCTTCTCTTATAAAATAATCTACTACACCATTTGCAATAGTACCCATCTGATGATTTCTAGTGGTATGAACTACTCTAAATGGCTGTTTATTTAAAACTAAGAGATCGTTATCTTCATAAACTATATCTAATTTGACATCTGGATCTGGTAAAGTCTCATCTTGTTCTTCCTGCATTAAAAGCGTTATAATATCCCCTTTTTTTATCTCTACATTTCTCTTTACCTTTTTTCCGTTTAAATATATTGATTTTTCCCTTACCATTCTCTTAATCATTCTTGAAGAAATTTCATACTCTTTTTTTAAATATTTCTCCAGATTTTCATAATCCTCATTCACTTTAAAAGAAACTGTATTCTCATCATCTGTAAAATTATAATCCATCATATAATCAATCCTTATTTATTTTATAGTCATAGATTTATAATAGCATATATATTATAATTAATTTGTACGATTTAAAATTTATTATATATGAGGAGGATTTTATAGTGAAAAAACTTGTAAATATAATATATAATAACAATCCTCATTCATTAGAAGCTTTCGATACTCTAACTAATGAATTGAGCTCTGCAGGATTCAATTTTACTACAAAATTTTCAAACGATGCACTAGTTACTGTTTGTATTGGTGGTGATGGTGCTTTTATAAGAGCTGTTCATAGAACGAATCTATCTGCCATTCCTATTATTGGAATAAATACTGGTCATCTAGGCTTTTTTCAAGAAGTAAATCCTGATGATATCGCTTCATTCGTAAGAGATTTAAAAGCCGAAAACTATATTATAGAAAAGATGGATTTAATTGAGTGTCAAATTAAAACTGTAGATGAAAAGAAAACTGTTCATGCAATTAATGAATTTGCAATAAAGGGTCTAGCAAATAAAGTTATACATATAGATGTCTATATAGATGGTTGTCTTTTTGAAAAAGTCAGTGGTGATGGTGTAATAGTCTCAACTCCAATAGGGAGTACAGGGTATAATTACTCATGCGGTGGCAGTATAATATCACCTTGTCTTAAAACTTTACAATTAGCATCTATTGCTCCTATATCATCAAAAGCATATAGAAGTTTAAATAATAGTCTAATATTTCCATCTGATGCCTCTTTAGTTATAAGGCCAGAATATAGAGAAGATATTATGAATGTAATAGCCGATGGTGTTCAATTTAGTTTTAGTGATGTTATAAGATTAGATTTTGCGTATTCTAATAGAACTTTAAATAAAATGGTAATAAATGATAAGCCTTTCTGGAAGAATGTAAAGGAGAAATTCCTATAATATATTATTTAGTGAGGTGAATAATTTGATAGATAGTATTGGAAAATATAGAGAATTAGGACTTGAAGATTTTAAATTAAGAGATCTAGATGATTTATATGATATCTATGAAATAAAACCTGAACAGACCGAAGGTTTTAATGAGCTTCCCGAAGATAAAAAAGATATTTTTTCTTATTTTATTGTAAAATTCTACAACTCATGGGGATTAGATGCTAGATTGAATTTAAAACCAGTTCTTGTAAAAGAAGACGGTCCATTTATGAAATTTGATTTCGATTATTATGGAATGTCTAATAGAATAACTATAGTCAATAAAGACGGTTGGAGATAAATTTTATCTCCACCGTTTATTTTATGAATTTCTTTAAAATTTTTAAATCTCTCTCTTTAAACGGATGGTATTTAAATGGAATATCTAAATACCAAGATTTCTTTAAGACAACTTTTTTATTTGAGAAGCTATCATATGTATATTCCCCATGATATCTTCCAATCCCACTATTTCCTACACCTCCAAACCCAGCTCTTGGTGAAATTAAATGACTTAAACAATCGTTAATACAACCCCCTCCAAAAGAAATATTTTTCAATATTTGTTTTTCTAATTTTCGATCATTCGTAAATAAATAGAGTGCTAGAGGTTTAGGTTTTGATTTAATGATTTTTATAATCTCCTCTGTTTTAGACCATGATATTATCGGAAATATTGGTCCAAAAATCTCTTCATTCATTATATCACTATCCATCTTTGGCTCATCTATAATCGTTGGATATATCTGATTTCTATCTTCATATGGAATTCCTCCGAAGATAATTTTCTCATCTTCAATATAATTCATCAACCTATCAAAATGTTGATTATTTATTATTTTAGGGATTCTATTTTTAAAATATTCATCGTCTACTATCATTTCTTTTATAGTTCTTATTAATTCAGATATAAATTCATCCTTAACTCTATCCCTTATTAAAATATAATCAGGTGCTACACAGGTCTGACCTAAATTCATCAATTTCCCAAAACATATTCTTTTTGCAGTCTTTTTTAAATCTATATTCTCATCTACTATAACTGGCGATTTCCCACCTAATTCTAAAGTCACTGGTGTAAGATTATCCGCTGCTGCACTCATAACTATCTTTCCGACTCTAGGACTTCCTGTGAAGAATATATAGTCAAACTTTTTCTTTAAGATTTCTTCGTTTTCAAATCTTCCTCCTTTTATAACTCTAACTCCTGCTTTTAACTTATTATCTCTAAATATTCTACTAAGTACTATCGAAGTATTTCGACTGAACTCTGATGGCTTTAATACAATAGTATTACCAGCTGCTATGGCTCCTATAATAGGTGCTATAGAGAGTTGAAATGGATAATTCCAAGGACTCATTATCAATACTGTTCCATATGGCTCTGAATACTCTCTAATTCTTGATGGAAACTGTATTATAGACGATCTTATCCTTTTAGGTCTTACCCAAGATTTTATATTTTTTAAGCAATACTTTATTTCTTCTAGTATAAACCCAATTTCAGTCATATAAGCTTCTATCTCTGATTTATTTAAATCTCTATGTAATGCATCGATTATATTATTTTCTTCTTCTATAATTTTATCTCTTAAATCTTTTAAATACTTTATCCTATTATCTATATTCTTAAAGTATCCGCTATCGAAAGACTCTATCATATCTAAATAGTCTTTATCAATTTTTTTTACTATTTCTTCCTCTCTAAGGTCTCTATCGTATTTTTCTAAATATTCATCTAAATCAGAACTATTCATTAAATATCCCTCCATTATATAAAGAAAAGTCTTCGTATAAAATATACAAAGACTTTTCTATTTTATTCATATATTAAACTATCTAAAGCTTCTTCTACCATATGCTTTGCTATAGGTGCAGCAACTTTACCACCTGTATGTCCTACATTTTCAAGCATTACTACAACTGCTATCTTAGGCTCTTCTGCAGGGGCAAATCCTGTAAACCAAGCATGTGATGCCTTATCCTCAACTTCGGCAGTACCGGTTTTTCCTGCCATTGTTATATTTTCTAATGCTGCATCTCTTCCTGTCCCACCAGGGCTATTTACAACTGTAACCATCATATCTTTTATCTCTTCTGCTATTTCTGGACTAGTGACAGTAGAGATTATCTCTGTCTCATTAGTCTTTATGCTTCTTCCTTTATGATCTCTTATTTCTTTGACTAAAATCGGTTTGATCATTTCGCCATCATTAGCTATTGCAGAAGCCATCATGACCATATTTATAGGAGTAGCAAGCGTCTTGCCTTGCCCGATAGACGTTGCCATCAAATCTGCCTTAGACATATTTCCAAACTGAAATCTTGATTTCTCTATAGGTATATCGAATGGAATATTTTCACCTAATTTATATTTTCTAGCCAGTTCTTGCAATCTTTCTGAGCCTAAATCGAGTGCTCGGGATGCAAAATACGTATTGACAGATTGTCTAAAAGCATCTTTTAATCCAACCGGTCCATATGCTATTTCATCAAAATCTCTAAGAGTATATCCATCAGTCGTTATACTCCCAGTACTCGTATATTGCTCTTCTGGATCTAGATCTTCTAATATACCTGTTGCAGTCACTATTTTGAATATTGAGCCCGGTGGATATAATCCTGTAGTAGCACGATTGATTAAGGGACTATCCTCTCTTTCAACTATACTAGACCACTCTTCATTAAGATTAGATACATTGAACGATGGATTGCTTGCCATAGCGTATATTTCTCCCGTTTCTGTATCCATAACTATTATACTTCCTCTATTATCTCCAAGCTCCTTATAAGCTTTATTTTGTAAGCTATCATCTATAGTTATTATTAAGTCATTTCCATATTTTTCTTCATCATCAGATATTATATTCTGTAAGTCTACTAACGGTGAATTCTGTGTCTTTATATTTAAAAGTTCAGTATTATAACTCTCTTCTAATCCGGAATTACCATACGATTTATAATTATATCCAACAATATGACTATAATTATATGTCTTATCATATACTCTTTTCTGTACACCATTTTCATCAAATTCACTGTGGACTAATAGTTCTCCATTTCTATCGAATATACTTCCTCTCAATGTCTTCTCTTGTTCTGCATATATTCTTTTATTTGAGCTGTGTTTTGCAACCTCATCTGATTTAACTATCTGAAAATAGCTAAGATAAAGTATAGTAAATACAAAAAGACTACATATTAGCCCAAGTAAAAAAGTAATTCTATTATTTTCTCTCTTTGCTGGAGATATTCTAGTCCTGACCTTTTTAACTCTCTTTTTAGGCCTTCTGTCCTTGTTTCTTTCCATCAACTTCTACCTCCTCACTGTCTATCTCTTCTGAAGCAAATTGCAATATTGCTAGTGAGATGAAGTTTGAAACTAATGAACTACCTCCATAACTTACGAAAGGTAATGTAATTCCTGTAAGTGGAATCATATTTATTACACCACCTAAAATTATGAATGTTTGAAATCCAATCGTAGTCGTTATTCCTAGTGCAACAATTTTTAAAAATTTATCTTTTTGATTAAGTGAAATCTTTATACCTCTATATATAATAGTCATAAAGAGAAGTATTATAGCCATAGCTGCAAATATTCCCATCTCCTCTGCTATTGCTACGAATATAAAATCTGTATGAACTTCTGGCACATAATCAGGATTTCCAACTCCTAATCCTGTCCCAAAAAAGCCTCCAGAAGCTATAGCAAATAGAGATTGAACTATCTGATATCCTTTTCCATTTATATCAGCCCAAGGATCTAACCAGATATCCATCCTAACTTTAACATGTGAGAATAGATAATATCCTATCACCAACATAAGTACTGCACCAATAATATTAATCAATATTATCTTTCTATTCGGCTCATATACATAGACTATTGAATTGAAGACTAAAAAGAATAGCATAGCTATTCCAAGTTCTCTTTGCATGAATAAGAATACTATAAAACTATATCCTATAATCATGAAAAATATAGTTATTAATTTATCTTCAAATCTATTTAGAAATATCTTTTTTATAAATTTAGGTTTTTCTTTTAATTTATGTTCTAATTTATTTTTTAATTTCTCAAAAATACCATTTCCAAAACTCATCAGATTTACTTTTATTCGTTCTCTATTGACATAGAAACTTGCAATAAAAAAAACATAGAGTATTTTTATTATTTCTGAAGGTTGAAAATTTACTGGACCAAGTGATATCCAGTTCTTTGCCCCGCCTATTCTCTGTCCAAAGACTAAAGTCATTATGAAGAGCACTATCGATAAAACTACGTATAGCCATATATAGTTTTGCCAATTCTTAATTAGCTTCATAATATAATAGGTTACGAAGAAAAAAAACATTCCAATTCCGCTGAATATTATCTGTTTCATCCCCATTTCAGGATTAATTCTATAAATCATTATTACTCCTAAACTTATCAATAACTGAACCATCAATAATATATAATTATCTCCTGAACTCAATTTCTTTAAGATCAAATTACTTATATAGAGTCCTACAATAAATAGTCCAAAATAAGTAAGAGTCTTTTTCTGTAATTCTGGTCTCTGAAAGATCAAAAGAACCAAGGCTAATAGATTTATTATTAATAAAAATCCCTGAGGAGTTCTCTTTAGTATTCTGTTTATCATATCAACACCTCTAATTCTCATTAACAAATAAAAATTCTATTTGTCCTATTTTAATTCTATCCCCATGAATAATCTGTGTTCCTTCTACAACTTCTCTATTATTTACAAAAGTTCCATTTGAACTATTCAAATCTTCTATAAAATATGAATTCCCTTTTGAAAATATTCTAGCATGTTTTTTCGAAACATAAGGATCTTTTAAAATTATTTCATTTCTACCAACTCTACCAATTGTCAGTTCTCCAGTTATTGGATATTCATCTTTTATTTTATAAGGTATGCTTTCTTTTCTATTTATAAGCTTTAAATAAGCAGATGAATCTGCCGGTACTGCTCTTAAATTTCTGATATCAAGATATATCATTCTAATAATTGCAAGCATGAATAGATAGATTAATACTATAAAGATATATCTAAAGATAACAGATAATACATCAAACATATATCCACCTCTTTCCAGCTAACTTTACTAATATTCATTTAACATTATACCATAGTTCTCTTTTATTGAGTATCTATGATTGTTTTATATATCCACTATACTATTATAAATTTATAAAATATACGAGAATTATATTAACTTTTTCTTAAAAACTAATTCTCTAATCTTCATTATGCTATAATTTGTATATAATACTATTACTTTGGAAAGGATGTGTTCAATTGTCAAAAATAAAGCGTTCAAATCAAGATATTGTCCTAGCCGGAGTTTTAGGAGGCTTAGGAGAGTATTTTCAAATCAATCCTGATATTTTAAGAGTTGCCTTTGTCATAATAGGTATATTCTCTCAACAGTTATTTCTACTAACTGTACTATATATATTAGGTATATTCTTAATGCCTAAGAGACCGAAAGATGAATTTGAAACGAATTATACGTATTCAGATTATTCTGAATTTAAAAATACAAAATATGGTGAAAAGTTTACTAGTTTTAAAGATAGCTTTAAAAATATCTCTGAAGATAAGATAGAAAACTCTATAAAAACAGAGAAAAATAAAAAACTTCTAGGGTATATCTTAGTATGTATAGGAATTCTATTGCTTATGAAAAAACTTATATTCATACATTTAGAAAAAGGATCTCTAATGGCTATTGCATTAATAATAATAGGGCTATTTATAGTCTTTAGATTCGATAAAAGAGGAGTGGATGGAAGTGAAGAATAGAAATAATTTACTAGGCTTAATTCTAGTGCTAATAGGTGCTATATGGTTAATATCTAATATGGGCTATATAGATCTTGACTTTCAATCACTAATTATATACCTAGACAATTTAGTAGAAATATGGCCTCTTATTCTAATAGTAATCGGCTCATTCCTTATTACCCGAAAAAAATCGAAGAGAATTCTCGTAATAATATTAGCTATATTAGTATTGATATCTTATACAGCATTTGGCCCAGATATTATTCAAGGCATACAAAATCTTATAATAAATGGCATATAAAAATGGTCTGCTTTTAAAAGCAGACCATTTTTTATATTACCATCCTCTACTTGAACCTCCTCCTCCTGAGGAGCCTCCTCCTCCTGAGAATCCACCAAAACTACTTCCTGAACCACCTGAAAATCCACCAAAACTACTTCCGCCATAAAATGTACGTCCATATCGTCTAGGTCCTCTAGGTGTCTTAAAGATTATAAAAAACAAAAACAATGCTATTAATAATTTAAATATTGAAGATTCTAAATCATCTTCTTTTTCCTCAGGCTTTATATCTTTCAAAGATTCTATATTATATTCTTTTTGTACTTCGGCAACTATTGCTTTAAAGCCATTTCTAATTCCAGAATCGTAATCATCTTCTTTAAAATCAGGAATTACATAATCGTCTAATATTCTTCCTGCTTTGCTGTCATTTATAGCACCTTCTAGACCATAACCTACTTCTATTCTAGATTTTCTTTCGTCAATAGATGTTATAAAGAGAATTCCATTATCTTTTTCACTATCTCCAATCTTCCATTTTTCAAAGAATTCAGTAGAATATTCTTCTATACTAGAATAATCCCCTATATCATTAACTACTGCAACTATTATTTGACTCTTAGTAGCCGATTCAAGCTTTTTATTTATATCATCTATCTCACTTTTAGTCTTATCGGACAATACTCCTACTCCATCGTAATAATAATGATTTTCTGGCTTAGGTATCTGTTCAGCTAAAGATATAAACGAAAAGAATAATAATATAGTATTTATGATTAAAAGTATTGAAATCCTTCTTTTTGCTTTTTCCATTATTATCTCTCCCTTTTTCGTTTAAAATTTGATTCTCATATATTTACCAACCTCTATCTGCGCCACCACCACCGGATGAACCTCCTCCGGATGAATCTCCTCCAAAGAAGTCTCCTCCACAATCTAAATCATCACATCCAAAGAACTTTTTAATTAAAGCCCATAGTATATACAGTATTGTAAAAAATATTATAACTATTGTATAGAGTACTATCTTGACAAGTAATGGCGTATCATCATCTTCAGCTCTATTTGGTTCGACCTCATTAATAATATATAGATCATATTCTGCCTTTATTTCTTTTACTATTGCTCTAAAACCATTTATTATTCCCTTATCGTAATCATCTTTTTTAAAATATGGTATTACATAATCATCTAGGATTCTACCTGCTTTTCCATCAGTTATTGCTCCTTCAAGACCATAACCAACTTCTATTCTAGTCTTTTTTTCATCAATTACTACTAAAAACAGTATTCCATTATCCTTTTCTTTATCTCCTATTCCCCAATTGTTAAACAATTCTGTAGCATATTCTCTAATATCTGAATATTTACCAAAATTCTTAACTACTACAACTTGAATTTCTGCACCAGTTTTTGAAATGAGTTCAGAATTTATTTTTTCTATTTCATTTATTGACTCTTCTGATAGTATTCCTACTTCATCATAATAGTATTCTTTTCCTTTTTTCGGCAATTCCATTGATAAAGAGTATTCTGAGAAAAATATCATAAGAGTGAAAATGAAAAGAATTATTGAAACTTTCCCCTTTAATTGTCTCATATCTATTCCTCTTTAATCTTAATTAGAGAAATCTACTACTGGATTTTCTCTATCAGCTTCTGATATTTTAAAATACTCTTTAGCATCAAAATTAAATATACTTGCAACTATTTTTGTAGGAAATCTTTTTATCTTAGTATTAAATGCTTGTACTGCTTCATTATATCTCTTTCTTTCTGTCGCTATTCTATTTTCTGTTCCAGATAATTCATCCATTAGTTGAGTAAAGTTTTTATCAGCTTTTAGTTCTGGGTAACTCTCTACAACAAAATTCAATCTTGAAACCGCTTCTGTCAACTGATTATCAGCCTCCGCAAGCTCCCCTGGAGTATTTGCCGTTTGTAATTTGCTTCTTGCTTCTGTTACTTTCGTTAAAACTTCCTCTTCATGATCTGCATAACCTTTAACAGTATTCACTAAATTAGGAATTAAATCTGCTCTTCTTTTTAGCACATTCTCTACTTGACTCCATTTTCCATTTACATCTTCTTCCATTGAAACTAAACCATTGTAACTAGAAAAAATCGGTATTATTAGTATCGCTATAACTGCTATTACAGCTATTAATCCTTTTTTCATTTTTTTATCCTCCTATTTAAATTCGATTATTTCCATTTCTTTTACTGCTGAATTAACTAATTCCTCAATATTTAAATTCCTCTCTGAATTCTCTATATCCTCTATTCTAGGCTTTGTTACTGGGTGTTTCGGTAAAAACACTGTACAGCAGTCTTCAAATGGTTCAATAGATATTTCAAAAGTTCCTATATCTTTAGATATATCTATTATATCAGTTTTATCCATACCTATTAGTGGCCTGAATACTGGTATATTTACGGATGCATTAGTTACCGTCAATCCTTCTATAGTCTGTGATGCAACTTGACCTAAACTTTCACCCGTTATTAGACAATTTATACCCATTTCTTTAGCAATATATTCTGATATTCTCATCATAAATCTTCTAGAAATTATTGTCATCTCATCTTCAGGACAATTTTTTCTAATTTCCTTCTGAATATTTAGTAAATTTATCTTATATAATTTTATATTTCCGCAATAATCTTCTAGAGTTCCTGCTAATCTTTTTACTTTTTCCTCTGCTCTTTCACTAGTGAAAGGATATGAATGAAAATGGAGTGCCGATAATTCTACTCCTCTTTTTGCCATCATAAATCCTGCAACAGGACTATCTATACCTCCAGAAAGCAATAATAATCCCTTGCCATTAGTCCCTATAGGAAGACCTCCTCTACCAGCAAATCTTTCAATATATATATATGCATTCGTCCTTATATCAATATTTATCTTAAGTTCTGGATTGTGAACATCTACCTTCATACCATCAATATTTTTTAATACAAAACCACCAATTTCTCTTGATATCTCTGGTGATTTTAATGGAAAGTTTTTATCAGCTCTTTTAGATTCAATTTTAAAGCTGAGTTCTTCTTTTCCTAAATCTTCTTTTTTTTCCCTTGCAATTTGAGCAGCTAAATTGCCTATTGATTCCATATTTTTTTCAACTCTATAACATGGTGAAATATAGACTATTCCAAATACATTTCTAACTTTCCTTATTATAGGATCAATATCAGATTCATCTGATTCTATATAGAGTTTTCCTTGATCCTTATATATATTTACTCTACTGAATTCCTTAGTTACAGATTTTATTTTATTTATAAGCTGATGTTCAAAATATCCTCTATTTCCGCCTTTTAATGCTATTTCTCCAAAGCTCACTGATATTAATTTATCTTTTTTTAAATTCATAATGCACCTCCTATATCTAATCTACAATGATATTATTTCCCTTATAAAGCTAACCGATTCTTTTAATTCTTTGACAAAGAAATCTATTTCTTCCTTACTGTTTTCATAAGAAAGACTTATTCTAATGCTCCCTTCAATCTCTTCATCTATTAAACCTATAGCTTTCAATACATGTGATTTGTCCTTATTTTTAGAAGAACACGCTGAACCTGTAGATATATATATACCTTTATCTTCTAATGAATGAAGTAGTATCTCAGCCTTTATTCCCTTTATACTAATATTCAATATATTATTTATATTCTCTTGTCTAAGAGGAGAATTAACTTTTATATCTGGTATATTTTTCTCTATCTCAGCTATTAAATATTCTTTCATATCTTTAATTTTCTTTCTCTCTGAAGATTTTCTCTCATCCATTATAGTAGATGCTAGTGAAAGACCATATATGCCTGCAGTATTTTCAGTGCCTGGTCTAATATCTCTTTCTTGGCCCCCTCCTTGAAATAGAGGCCTGATATTTATACCATTATTAATATATACTGCTCCGCTTCCTTTTATAGAGTGGATCTTATGAGATGAAATGGAAATCATATCTAGATCGAGTTCTCTTATATCAATATCTATTTTTCCATAAGCTTGGACACAGTCAGAGTGAAATACGATATTCTTATTTTTACTTCTAATTATTTTTGATATATCTTTTATTGGTTGAATACTACCTATCTCATTATTTACCATCATAATAGATATTAAAACTGTTTCTTCTTTTATACTCGACTCTAATTCTTCTAAATCAATAATACCATTTGAATCTACATTTATATAATCCACTTCAATATTTTCAAATTTCTCATAATATTTAAATATATTTAGGATTGAAGCATGTTCTATTTTTGAACATATTATATGAGCTTTCCTATTTCTAAATTTTTCAACGATTCCATGTATTGCTATATTATTAGCTTCTGTACCTCCTGATGTGAAGTACAATTCCTTCTCATTACAATTTATTATACCGGAAATATTTCTTCTCATTTCATTTATTTTCTTCTCCATAGTCAATCCCATCCTATGGAGTGATGAAGGATTTCCAAAGTATTTATAGCTGTATTCTGCAATATTTTCTATAATTTCTTTTCTTGGTCTTGTCGTAGCACTATTATCTAAATAGACTTCCATATCCATATTACCTCTCTATCTAAATTTATCATTATTAAAGCTACGAAGTTATCCTTCCTTCGTAGCTTTATATTAATTTATGATTTCAAATTACTTTTTGAATCGTCTTCCCTATATTTACTCATTATCTCTAGAATATTATTTGCTATTGCTATTTTTTCTTCTTTAGTATTCGTCATATTAAGTGAGTTAGTAAGATAATCAAAGAAATCTTGTGGAGTTGGAAATACTCCTTCTACTAAAGAAATTACCCTTCTCATCCTAGTCTTTCTCTGAATATTTAACATATCCTTAGAGTTTCTTTCGATATAATCTATTAAATCTTTTATAGCTTCTTTAAGGTAACCTTCTCCGGCTGGAGTATAATTAGTCATTTCTTTAATCTCTTCATCTTCAAGATTATAATCATTTATATAAGTCAATACATATTGCGACTTTTGTAATGATTCTTTTAACTCATCATCTACTTTATTGCCTCTATTAAAATTCTCCATAGTCAATTGCTGTAATCTATTATTATTGTCTTTAAATATATCATCCAATTTATTAAATGCATGTTTATAAGAGTTTATCACTTTTTCTCTATTTGGCTCTGGATTTTTCAGATAATTATTCCAATCTGTCAATAATGTTTTAATATCATTATCCTGTAAACCATCTATTATATAGTCTTTTAATATTTCTATTGCTATTATTCTATTTAAGATTATCCCATATTCTCTTAAAAGTGCTGCAACATACGTAACTTCAACAATGCTATTAGAAGTATCCTTATATATTTCATTTAATTCCTTATCCGTCGCATTTTTAAAATCAAATTTATTAGCGGCTTCAGCTTTAACAAAATATCTATCAAAATATACTCCATATTCGCTTTCAAATTTACCATCAAAGAGCATTTTATATCTCGACATTATTACATCTATCATATCTTTACTAGCTTCTTTCATAGTCTTTTTAAAAGCATTCTCTATCATATCATAGTATTTTACCTTAGATATTTTTAACGGCAATACTGAAACGATATCTACAACTTTAGCTTTTATATTTCTTGCATCTTCTGATAAAAACATCTGTATATTCCCTATTAATCTATCAAAATCCATATTTTCTTCAATTTCAGAAAAGTTTTCTCTTATGAAATTGATATAAGCCTTTTCTTTAGATATATCATTAGCATAATTGAGTTCTGTCATATAAGCAGTTAATGTTCTAATTATTAGAACTATTTTTCTTCTGATTTCGACTAATTCGTCTATACCATATTTATTCCCTTTTTTTATAAATCTTATAGAATCAAGGCTTAATAGTTCGTTTTCGAATATTTCATAGATTTCTTTAAATTTGCTTTCTTCTTTTAACAGATTCTCTACTATATCTCTATTGCTATCTATCAAGGTCTCAAGATATAGCACTCTATTAAACATTTCAGTATAGGCCATAAGTCCTATATGCTTTAACTGTATATTATTCGTCTTCTTTATTTCTAAAAGTAATTCTTGATCATTTAATTCTTTAATATCTTTCGATTCTTTCATTATTTCTTCTGGACTAAGTTTACTCATCTACAATCTCCTTAATATAAATCTTTTTTAGCTCAATTGCTATAATATACTATATTATATCACAAGACTGCTTCTTTATCTGAAAAAAATCAGATAGAGCTTTGTTTAAATTTGTGATAAAATCATTCTTAATAAAGGAGGAAGATTCAATTTGAAAATATTTAAATACGATATAGATTTAAACTCTTATTATCCAGAATATCTAAATAAAAATATTTCCTTTGCTTTTTTAGATATTGAAACAGACGGATTTAATTCTGTAAAAAATAATATTGTATTAATAGGGCTTTATATAGTAACTGAAGAAAGCTCTAATATAATCCAATTATTCTCTGATAGAGGGAGAGATGACGAAAGAAAAATTTTAACAGAATTTACTAAGATAATTAAAAATATTGATTTCATCTATACTTATAATGGTGCAACTTTTGATATTCCTTTTCTATCAAAGAAGTTTAAATACTATAATATCTATAATCCTATCGATGATATTGCCCATATAGATCTAATTAAAATTATAAGAAGTAATAAAAAAGTACTTAGATTAGATAATTGTAAGCTTAAGACTGTTGAAAATTATATTGGCATAAGTAGAGAGGATAGTATAAGCGGAAAAGACAGTGTTCTTCTTTATAAAAAATATTTAAAAAATAAATCTCCTGCTATTGAAAAGACTATTTTAAAACATAATTATGATGATATATTCTATTTATCAAAAGTATTAGAATTTGAAGATAATTTAAGGGATAAATATAATAATTCTATGATATTAGGAATAGATAATGATGAATACGACAATCTGAATTTTTTTGAAATAATTTCAATTAGAGCAAATGACTCTAATATAGTTTTAAAGGGGAATGTGCTGAATAGATTAAAAGAGCATAATATATACGGAAATTCTTATAATCTCAATATCGATTCTAAAAATAAAAATTTTGAGCTGATTATATTTACTGAAAATTGTCAAATAGGTTCAGACAGAATAGCGAAATTTATTGATCTTAATTCTGATAATTTGTTAGATTATAATATTATTAAATATAAAGACGATTGTAATGCTAAGATCCCTGATAATTTACTTCTATTGGAATTTAATCAAGAAATATTAGTAGATAATATAAAAAATCTCTTAAGGAATATCCTTAAGAGATAATTATTATTTTGGAGCGGGTGAAGGGAATCGAACCCTCGCAACTGGCTTGGAAGGCCAGGGCTC
>JAUNVB010000002.1 GCA_030537835.1 Andreesenia angusta
CAAATAGAATATCTATACAAAAAAGACACCTAGGTCACATAAGACAATTCTCATCTATTGCTATTATTGAAAAGATTATAATCAAGATATTGATAATTGATTTATTTGAATGAATCTTATTAAATAAGATAATAAGGCTTAGTATCAAGCATATAGATAAAAGTGATAAGATTAACGGTAAAAAAATGATATTTTTTTAATCAAATAGGGTATACTTATATTGAGGCTTAAATTGAGACTGATATTAGGAGGTTATATTATGAGTTTAAAAGGAACAAGAACAGCGAAAAATTTATTAACATCTTTTATAGGAGAATGTCAAGCTAGGATGAGATATGACTATTATTCATCACAGGCGAAAAAAGATGGATACGTACAAATATCTAATATATTTGCAGAAACAGCAAAAAATGAAAAAGAGCATGCTAAGAGATTTTATAAATTCCTAAGAGATGAATTAGAGGGTGAAGAATTAGAAGTTGATTCAAATTATCCTATTAATTTTTCAGATACACTTTCGAATTTAAAAGCAGCAGCAGCAGGTGAGCATGAAGAACAATCTTCAATGTATCCTAAATTTGCTGATATAGCGGCAGAAGAAGGTTTTATAGAAATAGCAAATGTATTTAGCAGAATTGCAGAAGTTGAAGAGAGACATGAGATAAGATTTAGAAAGCTTATAGAAAATATAGAAAAAGATAGAGTATTCAAAAGAGAAGAAGTATATGAGTGGAAATGTAATAATTGCGGATATATTCATACTGGAAAATTTGCACCTGAGAAATGCCCAGCATGCGATCATCCTAAAGCTCATTTCGAAATATTTGTAGAAAATTATTAAATAGAAAAGCAGGATTATATAATCCTGCTTTTTTTTCTATATTCTAAAGGTGTTATATTTTCATACTTCTTAAAAAGAGTAGAAAAATAGTTTTGATTATTAAATCCACAGATATAAGAAATATAAGAGAGAGAATAATTGGAATTTTTTAGTAGATATTTAGATTCTCTTATTCTCACATTATTTATAAACTGTGTAATCTTAAGACCAGTATTCTTTATAAATAGATGTGATAAATGGCCTTTAGATATATGCATTTCATCAGCGATTATCTCTAAAGATAGATCGCAATTATAGTTCTTTTCAATATAAGTAATTGCTTTATTTACAATTGGATTATTAGATTTAGCAATATTTTTCTTTCTATAATCATTTAAGAACTTTATAGCTTCGACTCCCTTACTATCCAAATCAGAAAGAGATTCAATAGATTCAATCTTATGTATCAATTGATGAGAAACTTTACAGATATTATTACAATCTTTTATCTCAAGAGCTCTAGATATACAACAGAGCAAACATATTAAATTATTCTTCTTACACCTTAGAATATTACAATCATTATCATATATAAACTTATCTGAAGAATAATAAGTTCTATAGAGCAAAAGAGCTTTATTTAAATTATTTTTTTTCAAATTACGTACAATTTCTTTTTCCGCCTCAATTATATTTAACATAATCACTCATCCTTTTTAATAAAATTATTTAAAATTCGCCATATCATAGTTTTTTATAAAAACATAATCGTTTTTTGTAAAAAACTTCCTATATTAAATAGTATAATAAATCTATCAATGAATATCAATATCAAGGAGGAATTATTAATGGCGAAACTAAGTATAGTTTATTGGAGTGGAACAGGAAACACAGAACAAATGGCAGAGTATATTAAAGAAGGAGCAGAATCAGCAGGTGCAGAAGTAACTTTATCAAGCGTAGATTCAGCTGATGCAAGCTTAGCAGATGCAGATGTATTAGCATTTGGATGTCCTTCAATGGGAGCAGAAGAATTAGAAGGAGAGATAGAAGACTATATAGACTCTGTAAAAGATAAGTTATCAGGAAAAACTGTTGGACTTTTCGGATCATATGATTGGGGAGAAGGACAATGGATGGAAGATTGGAAAGAGTCTATGGAAGGCTTAGGAGCAAATGTAGTAGGAGACGGGCTAATAGTTAACTTAACTCCTGAAGGCGACGATATAGACGCTTGCAAGAATTATGGTAGCGAAATAGTTAAGTAGTGAAGGAATTTTAAAAAGATGTTAAAAAAGAGAAAAGAGTTTTTCCAAAAGATAAATAAATTTGAAAAGCAAGATTATTTGGATTCTTTTTTAATATATTTATTGTCTCCTATTATTACAGGAATAAAGCCTTCTGCTACTATAACACTTACACATATGCAAGGAGATAGATTTAGATATCTCTACGAAAAAGAACTATCCAATGAGAATTTTGAGTACTTAAGAATTAGAAGATGTGAGAAGAAAGAATTAATTATGATCTATAATAAGAAATCATTAATTAAGTATTTGAGCATAGAAGAAAATAAAAAATTACTTGAAGGTGCAGGATATTCTGGAATGAGTATTGAAGAGATGTTTGAAGAACTTAGGTTCAGAATTATCACAGAAGAATTTCCGCATGAAATTGGACTTTTTCTGGGAATACCTGCTTGCGATGTGAAGGGCTTTTTAAATTGCAAAAAATGCATTCATAGCAGATATTGGAAGGTTTATGATAATTTGGAAATAGCAAATGAACTCTTTGATCTTTATGACTCATCAAGAGATATAGTTATAAATGACACACTAAAAGGTGTGCCACTAGAGAAAACAATATATAGTATGAAAAACATGTATTTAAAAAATGTTGACATACTTCAGTAGAAAAACTCTCTATTTTATGTTATTCTAAAATAGAGAGTTTATTTTTGATTATAATAAAAACATATAAAATTTTAAAGGAGTGATTTTATGGCAAGACCAATGGGGCCAAGATTTAAATTATGTAGAAGATTTGGAGTGAATATATTCGATCATCCAAAAGCATTGGAAAGAGGAACTAAAGATAATAGAAAAGTAACTGAATATGGAAAGCAGCTTACAGAAAAGCAAAAGCTAAAAGCTTATTATGGTGTTATGGAAAAGCAGATGCTGAAATATGTAAGAGCAGCTTTCAAATCAGACGAACAACCTGGTACAGCATTAGTAAAGAGTTTAGAAAAGAGATTAGACAATGTAGTTTATAGAATAGGACTTGCGTCATCTCTAAGACAAGCTAGACAGATGGTAGTACATGGACATGTTAAAGTAAATGGAAAGAAAGTTGATATACCATCGTACGCAGTATCAGTAGGAGATACTATATCTCTAAAAGAGAAATCTAGAGAAGTTGAGCTATTTAAAAGCAATATCGATCTAGCAAAAGAATCACCTTCATATATAGAAGTAGATAGAAATAATTTTGAAGGTAAATTAGTTAGAGAGCCAGAAAGAGAAGAAGTTCCAATATTTGTTACGGATTCATTAGTGGTTGAGTATTATTCTAAGAATATGTAAAGTCTATAGTTGAATATAGACTTTTTCTTTTTGTGTAAATTTTTCACATAATTAAAGCCTTCTGTCTTCAGAGAAGACGGAAGGCTTATAATAAAGGTTTAATCGTTTAATTAAAAGTGATTATCAGTTTCTAAAATAATTATATCATTGAAAAGAGATTTTTTTTTCAAAAAAACGAAGATATTTTTATAAAATCTAATTAAGTATAGATAATTAATACTCTATGCCTTTTCTTGAATTAATCCCTTCAGTAAAAGGATGCTTACGCATCTTTATCTCACTCACATAATCGGCTATCTCTATAAAGCTTTGAGGAGCTTTCCTACCAGTTAATATGATTTCCATAGTTTTAGGCTTCGATTTTAAAAGCTCAAGAATCCTATTCTCATCTATTAGACCATTATGCAATGATCCAAAGATCTCATCTAGTATCAGGACATCACATTTATCTTCTCTTATCACCTCTTCAATAAAACAGATTGCCTTATCAGTTTCTTCTTGTAACACTTTCTTTTCACGCTCAGTTAAATTCCAAAAGAAATTTTTTTCACTCTCAAATCTAAAAACTTCAAAATTATCTATTCTATCAAGTATATGAAGTTCACCAGTAAAAAAAGTCTTTAAGAATTGTACCATATATACATCTAGATCATTTCCAGCAGCTCTTATACCCTGTCCTATAGCAGCAGTAGTTTTGCCTTTTCCGTCTCCAGTATATATCTGTATTAAGCCAAGTTTTAATTTCATATATATCATCCTTTCCACTATATTTCATTTCTATAATCAATTTATATATTATTCTATACTAAGAGTTGATAATTTACCATAAATATATTTTTATCAGATAAAAATATTTAAAAAAATATGAAAAATATACTTGATAAATAATTTTATAGTGGTATAATATAACTAAGGTCAAAGATAGTCAAAGTAAAACTGATCTTATTTTGAAAGGAGTGTTTAGTATGAATTTAGAAAAATATACTCAGAAATCGTTAGAGGCTATACAAGTAGCAAGTGAAGAAGCATTGAGAAATGATAATCAGCAAATAGAAGATATACATTTGAACTATGCACTTCTTATGCAAAGTGATGGCCTTATACCTAGGATATTTGAATTGATGAATATAGATATTAATAGAATTAGAACTGATTTAAAAGATAAAATAGATAGATTGCCTAAAGTACAAGGCTCTACTCAAAATCCTTATCCGAGTAGAGTTTTTTCTAAGATATTATTAAAGGCAGAAGATATTGCGAAGAAAAATGATGATGAATATATAAGTGTTGAACATATATATTTAGCAATGATTGAAGATAAAAGCTCATTATCTAATGAGCTATTTAAAAAATATGGAATAGATAAGAAGAAATTTAAAGAAAACCTTTTGAAGATAAAGGGGGATAATAAAGTGGAAACTAATAATCCTGAAGATATGTATGAAGTATTAGAAAAATACGGTAGAGATCTATGTGAGGAAGCTAGAGCAGGAAAAATAGACCCAGTTATAGGTAGAGATAATGAGATAAGAAATTCCATCAGAATTCTATCTAGAAGAACAAAGAACAATCCTGTTTTAATAGGAGAGCCTGGTGTAGGAAAAACAGCTATAGTAGAAGGACTAGCTCAAAGAATCGTTAATGGCGATGTACCAGAGGGACTAAAAGGAAAGACAATATATTCTCTAGATATCGGGGCTCTAATAGCAGGAGCTAAATTTAGAGGAGAATTTGAGGAAAGATTAAAAGCTGTTTTAAAAGAAGTTGAGAAAGCAGACGGACAAATAATAATGTTTATAGATGAAATTCATACTATAGTAGGTGCAGGTAAGACTGATGGTGCTATGGATGCTGGAAATATATTAAAGCCAATGCTTGCAAGAGGAGAATTGCATTGTATTGGAGCAACGACATTAGATGAGTATAGGAAGTATATAGAAAAAGATGCAGCACTTGAAAGAAGATTCCAAAAAGTTCAAATTGATCAACCTACAGTTGAAGACACTATAGCTATATTAAGAGGTATAAAAGAAAAATATGAAGTTCATCATGGGGTTAGAATTGCAGACTCTGCTGTTATAGCAGCTGCGAATTTATCTGATAGATATATAACAGACAGATTTCTTCCAGATAAGGCAATCGACTTAATGGATGAGTCGGCAGCTATGCTCAAGATGGAAATAGATTCTATGCCTGTAGAAATAGATGAACTCAATAGAAAAATTTTACAACTGCAGATAGAGGCTGAGTCTTTAAAGAGAGAAACGGATGAGCATTCTAAGAAAAGACTTGAAGATATACAAAAAGAGATATCTGAACTCGAAGAGGAAGCTAATGTTTTAAAAGCTCAGTGGAATATTGAAAAAGAATCGATAAACAGAATCTCAGATTTGAAAAAAGAAATAGATTCAGTTAAAGTCGAGATTGAATATGCAGAGAGAGAATATGATTTAGAAAGAGTAGCAAGGCTTAGATATGGTAAATTAAAAGAATTAGAGGATGAATTAGAAGAAGCTAAGGCAATAGAAAAAGATAAAGATAATTCAATGTTAAAAGAAGAAGTAACAGATATTGATATAGCAGAGATAGTTGGTAAATGGACAGGGATTCCTGTTACAAAACTAGTAGAAGGAGAAAAACAGAAATTATTAAATTTAGAGACTATATTAAAAGAAAGAGTTATTGGACAGGATGAAGCTGTTAAGAATGTCTCAGATGCTGTTATAAGGGCTAGAGCAGGTCTTAAAGATATAAATAAGCCTATAGGGTCATTCATCTTTCTTGGACCTACAGGAGTCGGTAAAACGGAATTAGCAAAAACAGTTGCAGAATCACTATTCGATAGTGAAAAGAATATGGTAAGGATAGATATGTCTGAATATATGGAAAAGCATTCAGTAGCAAGACTTATAGGAGCACCTCCAGGATATGTTGGCTATGATGAAGGAGGACAATTAACTGAAGCAGTTAGAAGAAAACCATATAGTATAGTTCTCTTCGATGAGATAGAAAAAGCTCATCCTGATGTATTCAATATATTATTACAAGTTTTAGACGATGGAAGACTTACAGATAATCAGGGAAGAACTGTAGATTTTAAAAATACAATTATAATAATGACATCTAATATAGGATCGGATTATTTAATTGAAGGCATAGATGAAAATGG
This sequence comes from Andreesenia angusta, assembly GCA_030537835.1. GTDB lineage: Bacteria > Bacillota > Clostridia > Tissierellales > Gottschalkiaceae > Andreesenia > Andreesenia angusta_A. The sequence goes on from JAUNVB010000002.1 coordinate 6,575, forward strand.
AAATATAACTGAAGAAGCTAAAAAAGACGTTGATGATATGCTTAAAGCTAATTTCAGACCAGAGTTTTTAAACCGTATAGATGATATTATAATGTTTAGACCATTAGATAGAGAAGCTGTATATCAAATTATAGAATTAATAGTAGATGAGATAAGAGAAAGACTTTCTGATAAGCATATAAATATAGATATAACTGAAGCTGGAAAAGAGTATATATTAGATAATGCATATTCTCATATCTATGGAGCTAGACCTATTAAGAGATTTGTACAGAGATTTGTAGAAACAGAACTCGGTAAGAAAATAATTGCTGGAGAAATCAATGAGAAAGATGATGTTGTAATCGATAGTAAAGATGATGAATTAATAATTAATAGAAGATAGTATGGAGAGAGCTCGCTCTCTCCATAATTTACTTTAATAGAATTGTATATAATTATAAGATTTCTCTATTTGAACAATATGATAAGTTCCGGTAATATTGGATACGAAGAGGTTATTGGAGGGATTTATATGGCAAGTAGAGAAGAAGTATTAGATAGAGTTCAAAATGAGGCTGAAGAAATTTTTTCTAGAGAAGAACTTTATTGTTCTGAGGCTGTTGTTAAGACTATAAACTCTTTATTAGACAGTCCTTATGATGAAGAAGTGATAAAATTAGCATCAGGCTTTCCTGTTGGAATGGGAATGAGAGGATGTTTATGTGGAGCCGTAAGTGGAGGACAGATGTCATTAGGAATGGTTTATGGAAGAAAGCATGGAGAAAATATGGATAATAAGATGTTTGAGGTTTCAGCAGGGCTTCATGATTATATAAAAGAGGATTATGGTTCAACTTGCTGTAGAGTTATAACTAGGCAATGGGCTGGAGATAATTTTGCAAGCGAGGGTAGAAAAAGACATTGTATAGAGATAACTGGAAAAGTAGCTAGATGGGTTGCTGATCAAATGATAGAAGATGGATATGTAAAAATAGATTAAAAAATACTCCTAATTTATTAGGAGTATTTTTTATTATTCAATATCTCAAAGAAAAAGAAATTGAGATATTTTATAAATACGAATATGACTATTAAAGAAGCTAGTATTTCTTGTAGAATTATAAAATACTTAAGAACTAAAAAATATTTTCCAATACTTATAAGATAGTTATTAGATAATTTCATCGCTATAGCAGATATTACTATAGGAAATGTAAAAGCAGAAAAACTAGGATAGAATCTAATTTTTATCAATTTACCTAATTTAGATAATACGAGTATATACATAGATAAAGATAATATGAATAAGAATGTGAATACTATAGAATTCTTATTTTCGAATGAATTTAAATATCCAGCTAAACAAAGGCTTGCTGGTGCAGCAAAAACTGCAAAAGTAGGACTAGCAGGCTCTGGTATAGACTTTACTATCTTCCATCTATAGACAACTAGTATCAATAAAATCAGATAAGATATGAATCCAAAATAAAAGATTATTCTTCCAATCTGATTTAAATTATAAATTGGGGCTGTTACGGATGCAGTTACAATTCCAACATAGACTATGAACCATGAAGGAAAAACTCTCTTTATATCGAAAGAGACTAAATAATTCATTGTAAATCTTATTAGAAAGTAAATATGCAATAATATACCGAATAACCATAATCCAAGTCCTAAATTATAAGAATATTTTACTATGTAGGTGGAATAGATGATTATAGCCATCGATAAAGTAGGAAAAGTACTTGCAATTAAAGAATTTTTAACCTCCTCTTTTAATAATCTCCTATAGAATACTATCTTTAGTAATATAAATAATAATAATATGCTACCAATTAAGAAAGATATATTTTTAATAGCAGAATTATAATCTTGTAGAAGATTTCCTAAGGCAAATACTGATAGTATCAATCCGCAAATTGGTAGAGGTATATTCTTAATAAAGCTCTTCATACCCTCACTCCATTCAATATTAAAATCATAATAAATCTATCATAGGAGATGAAGAGATTCAAATAGAAATAATTTATAGATATTATTTCTATTTGAAAGAAGCTATATTATTTCGTTAAGAAGGCCTTATATATTCAGGACTTTTAGTATTGGCTATTATTCATTTTTTTATGAAGACTATAGTTTCTCTAATCATATTCCTGAATATAAGAAATTAAAATTCATATTAAATAGATAGAAAATACGAAAATTTTCAAAGGAATATTGAAATTTGTACGGATTTAGTTTAAAATAGAAGAGTCGAAAGGAGCGATAGCTTATGTCAAAAAGATGTGTAGGAACAGTTGTAAGAGGATTGAGAGCCCCGATAGTAAAAGAGGGAGACGATATAGTAAAAATCGTAGTTGATTCAGTATTAGAGGCTTCAGAATGTGAAGGATTTTCGCTTAGAGATAGAGATGTCATAGGTATAACAGAATCTCTAGTAGCAAGAGCTCAAGGAAATTATATTAATATAGACGATATAGTAGATGATATAAATAATAAATTTGACGGTGATGAGATAGCGGTTATGTTTCCAATACTCAGTAGGAATAGATTTGCTGTTATTTTAGAGTCCATAGCGAAGACTAAAAAGACTATTCATTTATTTTTAAATTATCCTTCTGATGAAGTTGGAAATCATCTTATGGATGTAGATAAGATGGATGAATTAGGAGTAGATCCATATGCAGATTTACTGACTGAAGAAAAATATAGAGAATTATTTGGACAGGAAGTTAAGCATCCTTTCACAGATATAGACTATGTGAAGATGTATAGAGAAATAGGAATAGATGGAAATATAAAGATATATCTTACGAATAGAGCAGAAGATGCATTAAAATATACGGATCAAATATTAGTGGCTAATATACATGAAAGATATAGAACTAAGAGAAAATTAAAAGCTGCAGGAGCGAAACTAATTTATGGATTAGATGATTTGATAACGGAGCCAATTGATGGTAAAGGATATAATGAGGAGTTTGGACTTCTAGGCTCTAATAGAGCGACAGACAATACGGTTAAACTTTTTCCAAGAGATTGTGATACTGTAGTTAAAAAAATCCAGGAAGAAATTAAAGAAAGAACAAATAAAAGAGTAGAAGTTATGGTTTATGGAGATGGAGCATTTAAAGATCCAGTAGGAAAGATATGGGAATTAGCAGATCCTATAGTTTCACCAGGGTTTACAGATGGATTAATAGGAACACCTAATGAAATAAAACTTAAATATATTGCAGATAATGAGCTAAATGATGCTGATTCATCTGAGGTCATGGAGCTTATGAAGAAGAAGATAAGAGAGAATAAAGACTTGACTTCTTCAACTGACGAAAAGACCAGATTAGGAACTACTCCAAGACAGCTAACAGATCTTTTAGGAAGCTTATTTGATTTGACTAGTGGAAGCGGAGATAAGGGAACACCGATAGTTCTTGTACAAGGTTATTTTGATAGCTTAGCTACAGAATAATCATATGAATAAAATTAAGCGGATTAAGGTCTATATGAATCTTAATCCGTATTTCTATGTTATAATATAGTAAAATCAATAGAAAGAAGGTAAAAAATTGAGCGAAAGAATAAAAATGGTTAATCCAATAGTTGAAATGGATGGAGATGAGATGACTAGAGTCATATGGTCATCGATTAAGGATAAGCTAATAAAGCCTTATGTGGATTTAAATACAGAGTACTATGATCTAGGGCTTGAAAAAAGAAATGAAACAGATGATAGAATAACTGTCGAAGCTGCAGAAGCGATAAAAAAGCATAAAGTTGGAGTTAAATGTGCTACTATAACTCCTAATGCGGCTAGAATGGATGAATACGATTTAAAAGAAATGTGGAAGAGTCCAAATGGTACTATAAGAGCGATTTTAGATGGAACCGTTTTTAGAGCACCTATAATAGTTGATAGTATAAAGCCATTTGTAAAGCCATGGAAGAAGCCTATAACTATAGCTAGACATGCTTATGGAGATATATATAAAGATGTAGAGCATAGGGTTGAAGGTAAAGCTAAAGTTGAACTACTTATAACGGATGAAGATGGAAATGAAACTAAAAAATTAGTTCATGAATTCGATGGTCCAGGTGTAGTAATGGGAATGCATAATATAGATAAGTCTATAGAGAGCTTTGCAAGATCATGCTTTAACTACTCTCTAGATTTAAATCAAGATCTTTGGTTTGCAGCAAAAGACACTATATCTAAAACTTATGATCATAGATTTAAAGATATATTTGAAGAGATATATCAGAAAGAATATAAAGATAAATTTGAAAAAGCAGGAATAGAGTATTTCTATACATTGATAGACGATGCTATTGCAAGAGTTATAAAATCTGAAGGTGGAATGGTTTGGGCATGTAAGAATTATGACGGAGATGTCATGTCAGATTTGGTAGCTACAGCTTTTGGTAGTTTAGCTATGATGACATCAGTATTAGTTTCTCCTGATGGAAATTATGAATATGAAGCAGCACATGGTACTGTTCAAAGACATTATTATAGACATAAAGAGGGAGAAAAGACCTCTACTAACTCTATGGCTACAATTTTTGCTTGGTCTGGAGCCTTAAGAAAAAGAGGAGAGCTAGATAAAAATGATGAATTAGTAAAGTTTGCTAATTGCTTAGAAAAAGCATCTATTCAGACTATTGAAGAGGGGATAATGACTAAAGACCTCTTATCATTATCTGAAGTCGAATCGAAAAAAGCTGTTAATACAGAAGAATTTTTAGATGAAGTTGTAAAGAGATTAGAGTCTCTAATATAATAAAAACCCTTATGAAATTAAAATTTCATAAGGGTTTTTTATCTATATTAATTAGATCTTATTATATTTATGATTATTGATATACTGGAACATCAAAGTTCAGTATATGATTTGGACATAAATCATATATATTTTTTATATTTCTAACCTGTGCATTTGCCCATCTAACATCTGTAGCATATTGATGCCAAATTTGATTTATATCTGGATTCCATCTCATCTTATATACAGTGTTCTGTCTATTTCCCGGTCTATTTATATATTTTTCACTAACGAATTTTGCTCCACCAACTATAGCATCATAAGGTGTGAACCATCCATTTTCATATGCAGTTCTTGCACCAGCTCCTATAGGATCAGAGTCTACAGCGCCTATTCCAAACATATTATAAACTGTAGTACCATTATATTGTACACCTGTAGCCAACTTAGAAGTACCATATCCTGTTTCTAAGAACGCATGAGATACTAAATAAGCTTCATTAACACCATAAGTCGCTCCACCTTGTACGAAAGCATCTCCCATACCACTAAGTATTCCTCTTCCATTAAGAACACTATTTAACTGCTCTGCAGGGATTCCACAAGATTTTGATAAATCAAGGAATTGGAAATACTGTTCTGTACCAGGAGCTATATTTGATATATCTAAATACTGTCTAATCTCATCAGCACTAGCTCTCACCCAGCCACTACCATGGTTAATAGTAGTAAATCTTGAAGCCTGAGCATTAACCATCTGTTCAAAGCTCATATTATAATTAGTATAGACTGTTGATGGACTATCTGCAATAGCAACATTATCAGATTGTGGTGGTTGATATCCTGGTTCTGATACTAGAGCAGTAAAATTAGCTGCATCCCAATCCACATTAAGTCCTAATTCTTCATTTACGAATCTAAGCGGAACTAAAGTTACATCATTAACTAATACTGGAGCTACTCCATCTAATACAGTTTTTTCTACTCCATTCACATTAGCTATATTACTACCTATAGTAAGTATTATGCTATTTCCATCTTTATTTATTGTAACCTGTGATGTCATTTCATTCCAAATAACATCAGCTCCCATAGCCTCAGCTAAATATCTAACAGGAAATAATGTTCTTTCATTTTTTATAACTGAAGGAAGTTCCTGGCTTATAGGATTCCCATTGAACTTAACATTTACTGGTAATAAATCTTCATATACAGCTACTCCTGCCGTATATTCAACCTTATATTCTGCTGCTAAAGCGGCTGTACTTCCTAAAAGTAAAGCAGAAGTCAGCATTAGCGAAAGTAATCTTTTCATACTAAACAAATCCTCCTCAAATTTTTTGTTCGATTCACAATTCTGTTTAATATTTTCATTTTAACAAAATTGATGGATTTCTATATCCGATATAATAAATTTCTATAAATTTTCAATTAACAAATTATAAATAATTCTCTTCTAAAAAACTTCTGAGTACATTCTATCATAAGAAGATTAAAAAATAAACTAAAAAGTGAAGAAAAAGTTACAAATAAATTTCTTTTTGTAATAATATAGTGTTGAATTAGGAGGAAATTTTCATTTTTAAATTGAATAAATGTCTAAATTGTAAGATTTATGGAAAAGAACTATAAGATATTTATAATCTTGTAAATATTTTAAGAAAAATAAAAAAATTATTTTAGTCATCAATTTATAAATGAAAACACTATCATAAAAAACGAAAGAATTAAATATATCACCGAAGAAATAAAGGTATAAAATTCTATTTTTAAAAATAAAATTTAATATCTTTAGACTTATAATCAATTAATCTGATATAATTAAAATAATAAAGAGCTTAAAAGATTGACATCTATATCTCTAAAATGATAGAATTTTAGAGATATAGAAGAATATAGAATTATCTTTAATCTGGTCCAGAGAGGCCAGAAAGGTATTAAAATGAATATTTTTTGATGAGAGAAATATATGCCTTTCTGTGCCCATGCCCAGGAGGGCTTTTTTTAAAAAAGCCTTGAAACAAAATTTTACTGGCGGGGTGATATTTAATGAGTGGAATAATCTACTTAGAAGATGGAACAATTTACAAAGGCGAAGGCTTTGGTGCTAAAGGTACTATAGTAGGAGAGCTAGATTTCAATACTAGCATGATAGGATATCAAGAGGTATTAGAAGACTCATCTAATGCTGGACTGATATTAAATATGACTTATCCTTGGATAGGAAATTATGGAGTTAAGGATAGTGGTAAAAAAGCGTATGCAAAAGGTATTATAGTGAAAGCGGTAACCGAAGAGCCATCGAATTATGAATGTAATAAAACACTTATAGAGTATATGAAAGAGAGAGGGATTGTCGGCATAAAAGATGTTGACACAAGAGCTATTACTAGAAAGATAAGAAGAGATAATGTTATGAAATGTGTAATAACTAATGAAGATCTTTCTGAAGAGGAACTTAAAGAAAGAATAAAAGAAGATATAGAATATAATTTAATTGAGGAATGTAGTATAAAAGAAATTGAAAAGATAGAAGGAAATGATTTAAATATAGGTATTTTAGACCTTGGACAAAAAGATAGAGTTTTAGAAGTTCTAGAAGGAAAAAATCTTGGCTTTACATTATTTCCTTATAATACGACTAAAAAAGAAATAGATAAGGAAAAAGTAGACGCTATAATAGTTACAAATGGACCAGGACTTGCATCTGAAATGGTAGATACGATAGAAACAGTTAAAGAGCTAGCAAAAGACTATGCGATTTTTGGAATTTCTTTAGGTCATCAAATCATTTCAATCGCATTAGGTGCAAAGGTGAGAAAAATGACTTATGGACATAGAGGTTCAAACCATGGGGTCTACGATTACAATAAGAATAGAGCATTTATAGTTCCACAGAATCATGGATATGTTATAGATGAAAACAGTCTAGCAGGACTCGATTTGAAAGTATCACATATTAATTTAAATGATTCTACAATAGAAGGAATAGAGCATAATAGTCTTAATATCCAATCAATACAATTTGAACTTGAAAAGGAATCTGATTTAGCTAATACATCTTATATATTAAATAGCTTTATAGATTCTATTAGGGAGGGAAAATAAATGCCATTAAATAAATCGTTGAAATCTGTTTTAATAATAGGATCGGGTCCAATAGTAATTGGGCAAGCTGCAGAATTTGATTATTCTGGAACCCAAGCTTGTAAATCGATTAAAGAAGAAGGAATAAGAACTATACTTATAAACAGTAACCCTGCTACAATAATGACAGATATGAATGTGGCGGATAAAGTTTATATAGAACCTATAACTATTGATACAGTAGAAAAAATAATTGAAAAAGAAAGACCAGATGGACTCTTAGCTGGATTCGGAGGGCAGACGGCACTCAATTTAGCTATGAATCTGAAAGATGAGGGTATATTAGACAAATACAATGTAAAGCTTTTAGGAGTTAAGCCGGATACGATTAAGAAGGCAGAGGATAGAGAAGCTTTTAAAGATTTGATGGAAGATATAAATGAACCAACAGCGAAATCTATTATTTCCACAAAGATAGAAGAATGTAAAGAATTCGTAAAAGAAAATGGGTATCCAGTCATAATAAGACCAGCATATACATTAGGTGGAACTGGTGGTGGAACTGCACATAATGAAGAGGAATTAGAAGAAATATGTGCTTCAGGATTCCATAATTCACCAATAGGACAGATATTATTAGAACAATCTGTAGCAGGATGGAAAGAAGTTGAATTTGAAGTTATGAGAGATGCAAAAGGAAATTCCATGGTTATATGTAGTATGGAAAACCTTGATCCTGTAGGAGTGCATACGGGTGATAGTGTAGTTGTTGCACCAGCTCAAACACTAGCTTCGCACGAATATAATATGCTTAGAACATCGGCGTTAAAAATACTTGAAAACTTAGATTTAGAAGGTGGATGTAATATTCAATTTGCATTAGATTATAAGAGTGATGACTATATAGTTATAGAGGTTAATCCAAGGGTTAGTCGTTCATCAGCACTAGCTTCTAAGGCAGCAGGATATCCAATAGCTAAGATAGCTTCTAAGATAGCAATAGGATATACATTAGATGAGTTGAAAAATTATGTTACTAAGACTTCTTCAGCTTATTTTGAACCTTCTATAGACTATACAGTTATAAAATATCCAAAATGGGCTTTTGATAAATTTGCTGGAGCAGCTAGAAAGCTAGGAACTCAGATGAAAGCTACAGGAGAGGTTATGTCAATAGCTAGAACATTTGAGTCAGCTATGATGAAAGCTCTTACTTCACTAGAATCTAAAAATCAAGGAATGAGAGTCGAACATTTAGAAGGGCTTTCTAATGATGAATTACTAGAGAAGATAGAACAATGCGATGATGAAAGAATGATGGCTATAGCTCAGGCAATAAGACAAGGTGTAGAAGTAGATAAGATAAATGATATAACTAAGATAGATAAACTGTTTTTAAATGGTATAAAGAATATAGTCAATATGGAAGAAAAATTAAAAACAGAAGAACTCAATAGTGAATTATTATTAAAAGCGAAAAAGATGGGGATTGCCGATAAAGATATAGCAATCTTAAAAGGTGTAGAGACAGATGAGATTACCAAGCTTAGAAAAGAATACGGTATAAAACCTGTTTACAAAATGGTTGATACTTGTGCAGCAGAATTTGATGCACATACACCTTATTACTACTCTTCATTTGAAGATGAGGATGAAAATGAAGTCGATGAATCTAAAGAAAGTATAATAGTTTTAGGTTCAGGCCCTATAAGAATAGGACAAGGGGTTGAATTTGATTACTGCTGTGTACATGGTGTCTGGGCGATAAAAGAAGCAGGTTATGAATCTATTATAATAAATAACAATCCAGAAACTGTGAGTACAGACTTTGATACTTCTGATAAACTTTATTTTGAATCTCTATTTATAGAAGATGTTATGTCTATAATAGAGAAAGAAAAACCTAAAGGTGTAGTAGTTCAATTTGGAGGGCAGACTTCTATTAATCTAGCTGAAAAATTACACAGAAGAGGAATAAATATATTAGGAACATCGTATGACTCTATAGATCTTGCGGAAGATAGAGAAAAATTTGGTAAATTGCTTTCGGATTTAAACATACCATCGCCTTCTGGTGGAGGAGTTACGAATCTAAAAGAAGGACTTGAGACTGCAAATAAATTAGGATACCCTGTAATAGTTAGACCTTCATATGTAATAGGTGGAAGAGCTATGCAGGTAGTGTACGATGATGAGGTTTTAAAAACGTATATGACAGAGGCAGTTACAGCATCCAAAACACATCCGGTTTTAATAGATAAATACGTTAGAGGAACGGAGATAGAAGTAGATGCTATATGTGATGGTGAGGATATTTTAATACCGGGAATAATGGAACATGTTGAAAGAACAGGAGTGCATTCAGGAGATAGTATAACTGTATATCCTACAATAACATTGCCTCAAGATGTAAAGGATAAATTATATGAATATACTAAGAGCATAGCTGTTGAGCTAAAGACGAAAGGACTTATTAATATCCAATACGTATACGATGGCAAAGATATATATGTGATAGAGGTAAATCCAAGAGCATCTAGGACAGTTCCAATACTTTCTAAAATTACAGGAACTCCAATGGTTAAAATAGCTGTTGAAATAATGTTAGGTAAGAAACTTTCAGAAATGGAATATGGTGTAGGACTAATACCGCCAAGAGATTTCTCAGCCATAAAGATACCTGTATTTTCAACGGAGAAATTAGGAGATGTAGATGTCTATTTAGGGCCTGAAATGAAATCGACAGGAGAAGTTCTAGGGATGGATAATGATTTTGAAAATGCAGTTTATAAAGCATTTAAAGCAACGAATACTCAAATGCCATTATCTGGAGGCGTATACGTTGCTATAAAAGATGTCGATAAAGAAGAAGATTCCTTAGAAATAATAAAAGGTTATAAGGATATGGGCTTTAGAATCTATGCTTCTATGGGTACTAGCAAGTTTTTAAACGAAAATGGCGTTGAAGCAGAAGCGTTAGCACCAGATGAAATAGAAAATAGAATTGCAAATGACGATGTAAAAATAATAATAAATACACCAACTAAAGGAAATGACAAGAGAAGAAGAGGATTTAAGCTTAGAAGAAAAGGCTCAGAGCATAGAATACCAGTCTTCACTTGTATAGATACAGCAGAGCTTTTCTTAAAAGCTCTAAAAATAAAAGCTTCTGATAAAGAAATCGAATATAGAGAATTAAAATCTTACTTTAATAAATAGAATAATAGAGTGCAAATAGAGGTCTTCCGATTATATTAATCAGAAGGTCTCTATTTTTAATTATAGTATTTTAGAATAATATATTATAATGTGAATAAATTAAGAAACATAGGGTATTCTATGAGAAAGGAGGGTTTATTATGGAAGCTAAAAAGTCGTTAGTTAAATCAAATATTTTGACATTTATAGGAATACTTATCTTGCCTATATTAACTCGTCTTATAGAAATAAATACTATAGAAGGATCTATTAGCTTTAAAGCTGGAAACTATTTGAGCATATTAGTCATATTAATACTCGGAATAATTGTAGGAAAAGTAGGATCAAATATGGATAAAGCGTATAAAGATCAAAGAGTTATAGCTGGACTCATATGGATAGGTATATCAATTATAATTATTGGAATTAGTATGGGAAGAGAACTTATACATTTTGAATTTGGAATATTTGAAGGTATTTTTGAAAATATTCTTTTCCCATTAGTAGGAATAGGACCTTGGATTGTAGGTATATTTAAAAGACATAGAATAGATATAATAAAATTTATAGTAAAATAAAAAACTCAAGACATAAAAGTCTTGAGTTTTTTAGTTTCATTTAAGAAAATTCTGATATTATTATATTATATAAAAATAAAGAGGAGAAATCTATGAGGATATTAATAGCGGAAGATGAAAGAGAGCTCTCTAATGCATTAAAAGCAATATTGAATAATAGTAATTTTTCAGTAGATCAGGCATTTAATGGAGAAGAAGCAATAGATTATATAGAACTAGGTGAGTATGACGGAATAATACTCGATATAATGATGCCTAAAATAGATGGTATTGAGGTATTGAAGATAATACGAAATAAAGGAATAAATACACCAGTTATAATGTTAACAGCTAAATCGGAAGTAGAGGATAAAGTAAGAGGATTAGATTGCGGAGCTGATGACTATCTAACAAAGCCTTTCGATATAAAAGAGTTAATAGCAAGGATTAGAGCAATAACCAGACGGAATAGTGAGAATAAGGATAATATACTAAGGTTTGGAAATACAGAGCTCGATAGAAGCAGTTTTGAATTGAGAGCTAAGAGTGGGACTGAAGTCTTATCTAATAAAGAATTTCAAATAATGGAAATACTATTATTTAATCCTAATAATATAGTTTCCGCTGAAAGACTTTTAGAAAAAATCTGGGGTTACGATACAGATACCGAGATCAATGCTATATGGGTTTATATTTCTAATATTCGAAAGAAATTGAAAAAATTAGATTCGAATATAGTCATAAGAGGAATTAGGAATAATGGTTATAAATTGGAGATAAAAGAATGATAGAGAGACTAAGGAGAAAATTCATTGCATTATCAATTTTTGCAGTATTTATAGTAGTTTCAATAATAATTGGTTCCATAAACTATATGAATTATCAAAGGGTAGAGAAAAGGGCAGATACTATATTAGAAATACTATGGGAGAATAATGGTTTTTTTCCGAGTATATTGGAAAATATGTCCCCAGAAACCAGATATAGAACTAGATTTTTTTCTGTATGGATTAATGATACGGGTGAGCTTTTAAAAATAGATACTATAAATATAGCTTCTAAGAATGAAAAAGATGTTGCAGAATATGCATTGAAAGTTCTAAATAAAAATCAAAAAAATGGATTTATAGATGGATATAGATTTAAGAATTCTTTAAACTCAGAAGGTAGACTCATAGTATTTTTAGATTGTTCACAGGAATTAGATATATTTCGTTCGTTTTTAAAGGCAAGCATTCTTATATCATCAATAGGATTAGGATTTATTTTTTTAATAATATTCTTGTATTCAAAAAAAATAGTAGAACCAGTTATAGAATCTCATTTAAAACAGAAACAATTCATAACTGATGTGAGTCATGAGCTAAAGACACCTCTATCTATAATAAATTTAAATACAGATGTTATCGAAATGAATTCAGGAGAATCAGAATGGACTAGAAGCATCCATAAACAGATAAATAGACTTTCTGAACTGATTAAGAATATGATAATTCTTAGCAGGATGGATGAGAGTGATCAAGAGATTGAAATGAAAAATATTGATATTTCTAATATATCGCATGAGATTATAGATAGTTATAGAGCTCTTATTAAAGAAAATAATTTAGATTTGATTCTAGATATAGAATCAGAATTATTATTTCTAGGAAATGAAGAGTCTATAAAACAATTAATATCTATAGCTTTAGATAATGCGATCAAATACTCTATAAAAAATGGGAAAATAGAGTATAAAGTTAAGAGTATAGATAAGAAAATATATATAGAAGTGAAGAATGAAACAGAGAATTTAAAAGTGGAGAAATTAGACTATGTTTTCGATAGATTCTATAGAATGGATCAGTCGAGAAGTAGTGAGATAGAAGGACATGGAATAGGATTATCTATAGCTAAAGCAATAGTTCAAAGATATAAGGGAAGAATCTATGCAAATGCTGAAGAAAATAAATACTTTGTATTAAAAATAATATTATAATTTAAGCTTCATTTAAGTTTCATCATTTATTATTTAATTATAGAATAAATAATGGAGTGATAGAAATGAGATATAATAGCGAAGATAATTATGAAAGAGATTATGAAGAGTATTATAATAATAGTAAAAAATATCATCAGCATAAGAAGAAATATCCATCATATGTATTAATAAGTATGACATCGGGCATTATAGGAGCATTGATATTTGCTTCTGTATTTTCAGTGGGAAATAATTTAATAAAGAATAAATCGAATATGCCAGCTAAGAATATAACTATAGCAGCTAAAGGTGAAGATATAAATATAACTCAAGCAGTAGCCGATAAAGCTATGGATTCTGTTGTTGGGATAATAACTAAGGAGATTAGAGAAAGAAATGACATATTCACAGGACCGAGCCAATCATTAATAGAAGGAACAGGTTCTGGAGTTATAGTCAGTGATGATGGATATATATTAACTAATTCTCATGTAATAGCTAATAATAGAGCAGAAGAGATAAAAGTATTGTTTAAAGATGGAAGTGAAAAAGATGGAAGAGTTATATGGAATGATAACTCATTAGATCTAGCAGTAATAAAAGTAGAAGCAAAGAATTTAAGAGCAGCAGATTTAGGAGATTCTGATAAATTAAAAATAGGCGAAACTGCAATAGCAATTGGAAATCCATTAGGTTTAGAATTTGAGAGAACAGTGACTTCTGGAATTGTAAGTGGATTAAATAGATCATTACCAGTACAGAATGGTAATTCAATGGAAGGATTGATTCAGACAGATGCTTCTATAAATTCTGGGAATAGTGGTGGACCTCTTTTAAATTCAAAAGGACAGGTAATCGGGATAAATACTTTAAAACTACAATCAGTAGAAGGTATGGGTTTTGCTCAGCCGATCAATACAGTTAAATCTGTCATAGATGAGATAAAGAAAAATGGAGGTTTTGAAGAAGCTTATATTGGAATATACGGAGAAGATGTCTTAAAATATCAAAAGATTACGGGTAGAGATCTAGGAACGGAAACAGGAGTTTTAATAACTCAGATTGCGAATAATTCACCAGCAGAACAAGCTGATTTAAAACCTGGAGATATAATATTAAATATAGAGGATCAAGAAATAAAGTCTTTACAGGGATTGAAAAAAGAATTATATAAATATAAGCCTGGAGAAAAAATATTTATCAAAATATTACGCGATAAAGCTGAAATGAAAGTAAATATTGATTTATCGAGAAATGCCGAAAATCTAAATTAAAGGTGCCATATGGCACCTTTAATCTTTTAGAACTTCTTTTAATTTCTCTATAAAAAATTTATTCTCATCCATAGTACCAATAGATACCCTTAAATGATTTTCTAATATAGGACGTATTATTACGCCTTTTTTCTGCAACTCTATAAAGACTTCTTGAGCATTTCTGTCTAATTTGAAGAAGATATGATTGGCTTCAGATTTAGTATATTCTATACCTAATTTATCAAACTCTTCATATAGATAGTATTTGCCTTCTATATTATTTTCATAGACTTTCTTTAAAAAATCATCGTCATTTAAAGCTTCAATAGCAGCAATTTGAGCTAATGAGTTGACATTGAAAGGTCCCCTAGCTCTATTTATATAAGATATTATATTTGGGTGAGCAAAAGAATAACCGATTCTAAAAGCAGCGAGTCCATAAGCTTTAGAAAAAGTTTTTAATACCATTAAATTATTATATTTCTCGACCAATTTATGACTATTTTTCGGATATTTTTTAGACTCAGCGTATTCAGCATAGGCTTCATCATAGACTACTAAAATATCTTCTGGTACTTTTTTTAGAAAATTGATTACCTCTTCTTCTGAAAAAATAGTACCTGTAGGATTATTTGGATTACATAGCCAAATGACTTTAGTGTTTTCAGTAATGGAATTATAAATTCCATCTAAATTATATCTCCACTCTTCAAGTGGTACTATAACTGGCTTACCACCAAAAAGATTAGCAGTATCATTATACCTTACGAATGTTACAGAAGCCATAATGACCTCATCGTCTTTATCTATGAATACTTTTGAAATCAAATCAATAATTTCATCAGAACCACTACTTATAGCAATCATATCCTTAGATATATTAAATTTTTTGGATATCTCATCTTTTAAAGCTAAGCACGCACCATCTGGATATATAGCTAATTCATCTAATGAATTTTTTATCTTATCTATTACTCTTGGTGAACAACCTAAAGGATTTTCATTAGAAGCAAGCTTAACTACATTATCTAAGCCATAATCCTTTTTTACATCTGCAATCGGTCTTCCAGGTTGATATGGCGTGACTTTCAGTATATTTTCTTTGCAAATACATTTACTCAAAATTATCGCTCCTTTAAACTATTCTCGATAGAAAAATTATACCATATAAATAAGATAGAAGAACGGATAAATATTGATAAAAATATATAAATCTGTTAGAATAGAAATAAAGGACAAGGAAAGTCAAAGTCAGACAGTAAAAACCAAAATTAGAGGTGTTATATATGGCTAGGATAAGTAATATAATTGAAGAATTTATAAAGCATTTGATAAATGAAGCAGAAACAGGAGAGATAGAGATAAAGAGGAATGAATTAGCTAATAAATTTGAATGTGCACCATCGCAGATAAATTATGTATTGACCACTAGATTTACTTCGGAGAAAGGATATTATATTGAAAGCAGAAGAGGTGGTGGAGGATATATAAAAATATTTAAAACGGATATAAATAATGATAAACATATAAAAAATATGGTATCTAATATAATAGGAGATTCTTTGACTAATGAACAATGTAATAGTATAATAAAAGAATTTATAGAAGAAGAAGTTATTAGCTTAAGAGAAGCTAGAATAATGAGAGCAGCAATAAATGATAGATTGCTGAACTCATCAGATTCTGAGAAAGAAATTCGAGCTAGTATATTTAAGAGCATGCTTCTTGTACTAATAGGTGGTGATTAATTTGAAATGTGAAAGATGTGGAAAAAATGAAGCGAATATTCATATGAAGAATTTTATAAATGGAAAAGTTACAGAACTTAATATATGTGATGAATGTGCTAAGAGTGAAGAGATAGGACTAAAGGATTTTTCATTAGAGACATTGGTTTCTGATCTAGTAGAAAATTTCACTAATACTGATGGCTTTAAATCTAAAGAAGAGGATTTAAAGGTCATAAAAAGATGTGAAAAATGTGGTATGGACTATTCAGAATTTAGGAGCACGGGTTATTTAGGATGCGATAATTGTTATAGTGTTTATGGAAAAGAATTAAGAAATATATTGAAAAATATGAATGGATCTTCTGAGCATAAGGGGAAAATGCCTAAAAGACTTGCTTTTAAAGTGGAAGACTTAAGCGAAATAGAAAAAAAAGAATTAGAGTTGAATAAGGCTGTAGAAGAAGAGAATTATGAAAGAGCAGCATGTCTAAGAGATGAGATAAAAATTTTAAAACAATCTAGAAAGGAAGATTAATATGAAAGAAAGAGCAGCCGTTTTAAGTAGCAGGATACGACTAGCGAGAAATCTCAAAGACACAAGAATGCCATTGAAAATGAATGAAGAAGATTGTAAATATATAAGGGATAAAGTTAAAACGATTATCTTAAATAATAGGACAGATTTAGAATTTCAATCTCTTTCAGATATATCGGAATTAGATAGAGAAGTATTAGCCGAACAGAGGTGTATAAGTAAAGATCTCATAAGAAAATATGAAATATCTTCATTTCTGACTAATGAGAAAAAAGATTTAACTATTATGATAAATGAAGAAGATCAGATAAGAATACAGGCATTGTCTGAAGGCATAGATATTTGGGAAGCTTGGACTAAAGCAAATGAAATAGATGATTTACTTGATCAAAACTTAGACTATGCTTACGATTCACATTTTGGCTATTTGACAACATGCCCAACAAATACAGGCACAGGTCTTAGAGCATCTATTATGGTTCATCTTCCATTTTTGACTATGGATAATTATATTGAAAAGATAGCGAGCTCTATAGGGAGGATAGGAGTTGCTATTAGAGGTCTTTATGGTGAGGGTTCAGAATCTATGGGAGCAATTTATCAGATATCTAATCAGATGACGACTGGTGAATCTGAAGAAGATATTATCAGAAAGATTCGAGCTATAGTCACACAATTGATTTATCGAGAAAGTGTATCTAGAAGAAAGATGATTAGAAATAGAAAGACAGAAATAGAAGATAAGATATTTAGAGCTTATGGTATATTAAAGAATTCAAGAATTTTAGATTTGAAAGAATCTATGAATGAATTATCCTATCTTAGAATAGGGGTAATATTGGAATTAATAGATTTAGATGAGAAAGTATTAAATGATTTAGCTGTATTGACTCAGCCTGCTAATATAAAAAAGAGAATAGGAAAACCAAGTTCAGAATCTGATCTAAATATAAAGAGAGCAGAAGTATTTAGAAATATTTTATCCGAACAGGAGGTATAGAAATGTTTGAAAAGTTTAACAAGAGTGCTAGAGATATAATAGCGAAATCGGAAGAGATAGCAAAAGAACTCAATCAGAAATATGTTGGAACAGAACATCTTTTAATGGCTATATTGACTAAAAGAGATACTATAGCAGCACAATCGCTATTATCCCAAGGGATAGAATATGGAGAGATAAAGAAAATAGTAGAAAATATAGAAAGTTTAGACCAAGAAGATGTATTTACTGGATTCACTCCAAGAGTTAAAGGAATATTCGATGCTAGTATAAGAGTGTCAAGAAGCATGGGATTTGAATATGTTGGTGCAGAACAGCTATTAATAGTTATGTTAGAAGAAAAAGATAGTATTGGAGTTATAATATTAAAAGAGATGTTAGGAATAAATATAAATGAAGTAATTAGCTTTATTTTAAACTATCTTGGGCATACTCATAATAAGCATAGCAGTGGATTTGATGATCACAATATAGATATGGACTCAAATCTAATGTTTAAAATGGGGGAAGAATCTCAATCGCAGAATGTAGAAAAGTATGGAAGAGATCTAACTAAAATGGCAAAAGATGCTAAATTAGATCCCGTTATAGGTAGAGAAGATGAAATAAATAGAGTTATACAGATTCTTTCTAGAAGGACGAAGAATAATCCGGTATTAATTGGAGAACCTGGAGTAGGGAAGACGGCTGTAGCAGAAGGACTTGCACAGAAAATAGTAGAAGGAGATGTACCAGAGACACTTAAGAATAAAAAGATAGTTACACTAGATATAGCTTCAATGATTGCAGGTTCAAAATATAGAGGTGAATTTGAAGAGAGAATTAAGGGATTAATAGATGAGATCAAAGAGGATGAGAATATAATATTATTCATTGATGAGATGCATACTTTAATAGGAGCAGGAGCATCTGAAGGATCGGTAGACGCATCTAATATATTAAAGCCTGCATTAGCTAGAGGAGAACTTCAAACAATAGGAGCTACTACTATAGATGAATATAGAAAGTATATTGAAAAGGATTCAGCCTTCGAAAGAAGATTTCAACCTGTTAATGTAGCAGAGCCTTCAGAAGAGGATTCTATAAAGATATTAATAGGATTAAGAGATAAGTATGAGGCTCATCATGGAGTTAAGATTCCAGAAGAAGCTATAGAAGCAGCAGTGGAATTATCAGTTAGATATATTAATGATAGATTCTTGCCAGATAAAGCAATAGACTTGATAGATGAAGCCTCATCTAAAGTGAGACTTAGATATGCAACACAGCCAGTAGATATAAGTGATATGGAATCAGAATTAGAAAGAGTTACTAAGGAGAAGCAAGAAGCTGTCAATCTTCAAAATTTCGAAAAGGCTGCAAAGTTAAGAGATAAGGAGAAAGAATTAAAAGAAGAGCTAGTAAAGGCAAAGGACAATTGGAAGCATAAAAAGGAAATTGGAAGTAAATCTCTAAGCTATGATGATATTGCCGAAGTCGTATCTATGTGGACTAATATACCTGTATCGAAATTATCTGTAGAAGAAACAGAGAAGCTTTTAAATTTAGAAGAGAGAATTCATCAAAAGGTTATAGGACAGGACGAAGCAGTTAAGGTATTATCTAATGCAGTTAGACGTGCTAGAGTAGGTCTTAAGCCACGTAATAAGCCGATAGGAACTTTTATATTTGTAGGACCGACAGGAGTTGGAAAAACTTATTTAACTAAGGTTTTAGCCGAGTCGCTTTTTGGAGATGAAGATGCATTGATCAGATTAGATATGTCTGAATATATGGAGAAGCATTCTGTTTCTAAATTAATAGGTTCACCTCCTGGATATGTTGGACATGATGAAGGCGGACAACTAACTGAAGCAGTAAGAAGAAGACCGTATTCAGTAGTTTTATTCGATGAGATAGAAAAGGCTCATCCAGATGTATTCAATATATTATTACAACTTCTAGACGATGGAAGGCTTTCGGATTCTAAAGGTCGAGTAGTAGATTTTAAGAATACAATTATAGTATTGACTTCAAATGTAGGCTCATCAAATATAAAAAAGAATTCTCTTGGATTTAGAGCTTCAAATTCGGATGTAGATTCTGAAGAAAAAGCTAAAATAGAAGAAAAGATAAATAATGAGCTCAGAAGAACTTTTAAACCAGAATTCTTAAATAGAATAGATGAAATCGTAGTATTTGAAGCTTTAACAGAAGAGGAGATATTAGAAGTAGTAAAAATAATGATAAAAGATCTTGAAAAAAGAGTTAGAGATATAGATATTGATATAGAGATGAGTGAAAAAGCTATGAAGTATATAGCTTCAAAAGGCTATGATAAAGAATATGGTGCAAGACCTCTTGAAAGGACTATAAAGACATTAATAGAGAATAAACTCTCTGAAGAAATTCTTTTAGGAAATATAAATTCAGGAGATAAAGTTGAGATAGATATTGATAATGGAGAGATAAGATTTAATAGCACAAAATCTTAATTTAGACAATTTAATATAAAAAATATAAGACGTTTAAGGCTTCTTAAACGTCTTATTTAAAAGGTGATAAGATGAGAAAAAAGAAAACTCTATTCGTATGTCAGGAATGTGGTTATGAGAGTCCAAAATGGATGGGGAAATGTCCTGGATGTAATCAGTGGAATACGATTACAGAAGAGATTGTAGATAGCAGAAGTAATAAGAGGAAAAATGGAATTAGTAGCAAAACGAAAAAACCTGAAAAGATAGTAGATCTTAAATCTGAAAATGAAAAAAGAATAAAATCGAATATTTTAGAACTCGACAGGGTCTTAGGTGGTGGAATAGTAAGAGGTTCTTTAGTTTTATTTGGGGGAGACCCAGGTATTGGTAAGTCAACGCTTCTAATACAGGCATCGGGTGAGATATCTAAAAATGGCCAGAAAGTGCTATATATTACAGGAGAAGAATCCTCAGCCCAATTGAAATTAAGAGCCGATAGGTTGAATATTTCAAGTGAGGAACTCTATATACTTGCAGAAACAGATTTAGATATAATTTTTTCTAGTATAGATTTAATGAAGCCGGATATAGTGATTATAGATTCTATACAGACGATATTCAGTCCAGATATAGAATCGGCACCAGGAAGCGTAAGCCAAGTAAGAGAAGTCACATCAGTTTTGATGAGAAAAGCAAAGAGTGAGGACATAGCTATATTAATAGTAGGGCATGTGACTAAGGAAGGTGCTATTGCAGGACCAAGAGTATTAGAACATATGGTGGACACCGTTCTATATTTTGAAGGTGAAAGACATAATACCTACAGAGTATTAAGAGGGGTAAAAAATAGATTTGGTTCTACTAATGAGATTGGAATTTTTGAAATGAAGCAAGATGGATTGATAGAAGTCAAGAATCCATCTGAGATGTTAATATCGTCAAGACCCGATGATACTGAAGGAAGTATTGTTGTGCCAAGTCTTGAAGGTACGAGGCCTATGTTGATAGAAATTCAAGCACTAGTCAGCTCAACTCCTTTCGGTATGCCAAGAAGAGTAGCTACAGGCTTAGACTATAATAGAGTGATTCTGATGACGGCTGTATTAGATAAAAAAGCGGGAATACATTTGGAATCATCCGATATTTATGTGAATATAGTTGGTGGTATAAATATAAAAGAGCCAGCACTCGATTTAGGTATTGTAGCCGCTATTATATCTAGTTTTAGAGAAAGACCTATAGATTCTAAAATAGCGGTAGTTGGAGAAATTGGGCTTACTGGAGAGATAAGATCGGTTTCATCTATAGATAAGAGGATAATAGAAGTACAAAAAATGGGCTTTAAGAAAATAATAGTTCCCAAAGCTAATTTGAAGGGTTTAAAACTTAAGGATTTTGATATAAAAATTATTGGTGTGTCGACCATAATAGAAGCAGTAAGAGAAATGATGTAAAAACTTAAGAAAAATAGCATTTTACTTTTGTATATTTAATAAAATGATGTAAAATAGTAGATATAGACTATAATTTAGAAAAAATTAATAAATATTTAGAGAAAGTTATTTGATTAAACTTATCCTAAACTTTAAAATCTATATAAGCATAAGATTAAGAGGTGATACTATGAAAGGCAGTCTATTGAGAAAAGATAAGCTTTTACAGGCTTTAAAAGTAGTAGCACCAGGAACTGTGCTGAGAGAAGGTCTCGAAAATGTTGTTAGGGCGGGTACTGGTGCGTTGATAGTAATAGGTGATAGTGATGAAGTGATGGAATTAGTTGATGGTGGATTTAAAATCAATACCGAAGTCATGCCGGCTAATATATATGAATTAGCAAAGATGGATGGAGCAATTATTATATCTGAAGATTTGAAAAAAATCTTAAGAGCAAATGCACAATTAGTACCGCCGGCTAATATTGCATCTAGAGAAACGGGAACCAGACATAGAACGGCTGAGAGAGTTGCAAGACAGACTGGAAAACTTGTAATATCTATTTCTCAGAGAAGAAATGTAATAAGTCTTTATATGGGTTCGCAAAAATATATAGTTAAGAATTCGAGCGATTTATTAAATAAAGCTAATCAGGCACTACAGACTTTAGAAAAATATCGCACTAGCTTAGACCAAGCAATATCTAATTTATCTATGCTGGAATTTAATGGCTATGTTACAGTTTATGATGTAGTAAAAGTTTTACAGAGAACAGAAATGTTTTACAGAGTAGTAGTAGAGATTGAGAGATATATTCTTGAACTTGGAAATGAAGGGCGTCTAGTTGAGATGCAATTAGATGAATTAAAAGGAGATTATGAAGTAGATGGAATAAATGTTATAAGAGATTATATTCCAAGTCAAGAAATGGATGATGAAAATTCAGAAGAAAATGATGATCAAGATGAAGAAGATATCAAGGCTAATTATCTAGAGATATGGAAGAAGCTTGGCAGGATGTCTTCTGATGAGATACTTTCATTAGAAGGCATAGCTAGAGTCTTAGGATATGCAGCTGATGGTGGGAATGAACTTGATATGATAGTAATACCTAGAGGATATAGAATTCTCAGCAAGATTCCAAGATTGCCTTTCAGTGTAATAGAAAATACTGTAGAAATGTTTGGAAGTTTAAGAAATGTTATGAGAGCCACAATAGATGAATTAGATGCAGTTGATGGAATTGGAGAGATTAGAGCTAAATCTATAAAGGACGGATTAAAGCGTCTAAAAGAAATGATTAGTATGGAAAAATATTTATAGATTGTCCTTGAATTCATAATAGAAACATGATAGAATAGGAATCTTGACTTTAAACCATGATTGATATAGAATTTATTATATGTAGCAATAGATTTAGTTTAATTAATATCTTTAAAATATATAGACTAAAAAATAGATTAGGAGGAGCTACTTAATTCAATATCCAGTCTATATAGCTCGCAAAGAGCATTATATATTGTAAGTAGCTGACTAATATGTTTGAAATAGGT
This sequence comes from Andreesenia angusta, assembly GCA_030537835.1. Lineage (GTDB taxonomy): Bacteria > Bacillota > Clostridia > Tissierellales > Gottschalkiaceae > Andreesenia > Andreesenia angusta_A. The sequence continues at coordinate 30,089 of JAUNVB010000002.1, forward strand.
GATAAAATTGTGTATCCAATGCATGGGGCAGGAACTATAGTATCTATTGAAAGAGAAGAAGTATTAGGAAAGAAAAAAGAATACTATATAATGATTATGCCTATAGGGGAAATGAGAGTTATGGTGCCTGTAGATATGGCAAGAGAAGTTGGGGTAAGAGAGGTATCCGATAATGAGAGAATAGATGAAGTGCTTGAGATCTTATCTGGCAGTGTCGATGAGATGTCTTCTAATTGGAATAGAAGGTATAGAAATAATCTCGATAAGATAAAAGGAGGAGATATTTGCGAATTAGCTGTAGTTATAAAGAATCTTGTATCTATGGAGAATGAAAAAGGATTATCCACAGGAGAGAGAAAAATGCTCAACAATGCTATGCAGATCCTTTTGAGTGAAGTGGCATTAGTCAAGGAGATTAAAGAGGAAGAAGCACAGAAGATAATTCAAGAAAGACTCTAATCATCGGATTTATTCATTAGGAGAAGGTGATAATATGATAAAAAAGCTGGGGGCAATTCTAATCACTTTAATAGGTGCAGGCATAGGATTGGGAATAGTTGGAACCTTAGATACGCTCCTTTTATTCGAAGGCAAAGTACCATCAGATAAGATAATTTATATTTATATATTTTCTGGAATTATATTTGGACTCATATTTTTAATATTATCGAAAAAGATATCTTTGCTATTGAAGAAGTTATTTAACGAAGTTGAAGATGAGATGCAGAAGATACCGGTGAGTGATATAATACTCGGTTTTTTTGGCCTGATAATGGGACTTATAATAGCCTATTTATTAGGGACTGCTTTATCAGAAATACCTATATTCGGTGTAGTACTTATGGTTCTTTTATACATAATTTTAGGTTATGTCGGTATGAGAGTGATGGTAAAGAAGAAAAATGATGTAATTAGAATCTTTGATAAATTCAAACGAAATAGGGTTGATGATAAAAAAGATTTAGAAGATGAAAAAAAGACTAGAATTATAAAGCCAAAGATATTAGATACATCAGTAATAATTGATGGAAGAATATACGAAGTCTGTAAAGCCGATTTTTTGGAAGGTAGTTTAATAATTCCGGAATTTGTTTTAAAGGAGTTACAGAATATATCTGATTCGTCGGATGATTTAAAAAGAGTTAGAGGACGAAGAGGATTAGATATCTTGCAAAAAATTCAGAAAGAACTAGATATGGATATAGTAATAACAGAAAAAGACTATGAAAATGTAAAAGAGGTTGATTTAAAGCTTTTAAAATTGGCTCAAGAAATAGGAGGAAAAGTAGTTACTACAGATTTTAATTTAAATAAAGTGGCAGAAGTACATGGTGTACCAGTTTTGAATATGAATGAACTATCGAATGCTTTAAAGCCTATGGCGATTCCAGGTGATAATATTCTAGTAAATGTAGTAAAAAAGGGAAAAGAGGCAAATCAAGGAGTAGCATATCTTGATGATGGCACTATGATAGTTATAGAAGACGGTAAAGACTTTGTAGGAAAAGAAGTAGACTTACTCGTAACTAGTGTTTTACAAACTCCTGCAGGAAGAATGATTTTTGGAAAGCCAAAGAAATTAAAACTTTTAGAATAGAATAATAGAAAATGCATCTCTTCATTATATTGAAAAGATGCATTTTTTCTATAGATTAATAGGAGGCAGAGTCTTGAATAATAAAAAAAGAGTCGCAGTTATAATAGTAGCAGCAGGTGTAGGAAAGAGAATGGGAAGGGGAATTGCAAAACAGTATTTAGAATTAAAAGAAGAACCAATACTTTTACATACTTTAAGAAAATTTGATTTACCTGAGATAGATGAAATCATAGTAGTTATAAAAAAAGAAGATAAGGATTTATTTGAAAGCAGAATATTGAATAAAATAGATTTTAAAATCAAAACTGTCTATGGAGGAAAAGAGAGGATAGATTCTGTAAGAAATGGAATGGAAAGTTTATCTAATAATATAGATATAGTTTTAATTCATGATGGCGTTAGACCTTTTGTATCTAAAGATATAATTAGGGAGAATATTATTGTAGCTCGGGAAAAAGGAGCTGCATTAACTGCAGTAAAGTCAAAGGACACAGTAAAAATAGTAGAAAAGGATTTAGTCGCAAATACTCCAAATAGAGAAAAGATTTATCTTGCACAAACACCTCAGAGCTTTAAAAAAGATATACTGATTAGAGCTTATGATGAGTTAGAGAGTTCAGAAGGCATAACGGATGACTCTATGGTAGTAGAAAGACTAGGAGAAAAAATATATATAGTTCAGGGGAATTATGATAATATAAAGATAACTACAGAAGAAGATCTATTTATAGGAGAAAGAATTTTAGAAAAAAATGGAATTTAATATAGAGGTGATTTTATGAGAGTGGGCTTAGGGTATGATGTCCATAATTTGATTGAAAATAGAAAGCTTATATTAGGAGGTATAGAAATACCTCATTATAAGGGACTTGAAGGACATTCGGACGGAGATGTATTAGTACATGCTATAATGGATGCTTTAATTGGAGCTATGGGAAAAGGTGATATAGGCAGACATTTTCCAGATACTAGTTCAGAATATAAGGATATATACAGTATAAATTTATTAAAAAGAGTAAAAACATTATTAGACGAACAGAACTACATTATAAACAATATGGATTGTATAGTAATAGCTCAAAAACCCAAATTAGCAGGATATATAGATTCTATGGAAGAGAAAATAGCTGAAGTTTTAGATATGAAAAGAGATGATTTAAATATAAAGGCTACAACTACTGAAAGATTAGGATTTGAAGGTAGAGAAGAAGGGATATCGTCTCAAGTTATAGCAATGATCAAGAAAGATGAGGGCGTATAGAGATATGAGAAGAAAAGATAGAGAGATGAGTGAAGAGTTTGCTCTTAGAATAATAGATAAATCGATTTATGCTAATCTCACTACAATAGATTCGGAAGGTTTACCATATACAATACCTATATCGGTTGCAAGAGAGGGAAAATCTGTCTATATGCACTCTGCAAAAGAAGGCACAAAAATAGATAATATAAAGAACAATAATTTTGCTATAATGACTTTCGTTGGTGATACAAAAATCCCAGATCCTATTACAGAATCTGAATACAAAAAAGCAGTAGAAGAAGGTAAAGCCGGGAAATACCTTTTAAGTAAGAAGTTTACTACTGAATTTGAATCTGCAGTAGCTAGAGGGAAAATCAGTATAGTTGAATCTGATGAAGAGAAAATTAAAGGGCTAAGGCTTATATCTGAAAAATATACGCCTGAAAATATGCCTTACTTTGATAATGCGATAAAAGTGAGTTTGAATATAGTGAATGTAATTAGATTCGATATAGAGAGCATAAAAGGAAAGAGAAAAAAATTCGACAAAAATGGTGAAGAGATGAAATGGCAGAGGATGGAATAATATCGTATCTTGACAGAATACTGCCTTTTTAGTATTATAACTAATGAAAATATACTATTATTAAGGAAATATTCTCCATCCAATAGGATGGAGTTTTTTATTAAATCGTTGAATCTGAAAGGAGATAAAAGAGGATGAGAATGTCAAAATTGTATATGCCAACTTTAAGGGAGGTGCCTTCAGAAGCAGAATTACCAAGTCACAAACTTCTACTGAGGGCGGGTATGATAAAGAAATTAGTTTCTGGGGTATATACATATTTACCTCTGGGATTTAAAGTTATTAAAAAGATCGAGAATATAATTAGAGAAGAGATGGATAATATAGATTCACAAGAGTTATTGATGTCGGCTATGCATCCTTCAGAACTATGGAAAGAAACTGGAAGATGGGATGATTTTGGACCGGAAATGTTCAAATTTAAAGATAGACATGATAGAGAATTCTGCCTTGGGCCAACTCACGAGGAGATAATAACGGACACTATTAGACATGATATAAAATCTTATAAACAATTACCACTCAGTCTATATCAGATACAGACCAAATATAGAGACGAGAAAAGACCTAGATTTGGATTGATGAGATCTAGAGAGTTCATAATGAAAGATGCTTATACTTTTGATAAAGATGAAGCTGGTATGAAAAAATCTTATTATGAAATGTGGGAAGCTTATGAGAAAGTGTTTGAAAGATGTGAATTAGATTTTAAAGTAGTAGCAGGAGATTCAGGAGCTATGGGTGGAAGCGATTCACATGAATTTACAGCGATGTCTGAATTTGGTGAGAGTAGTATAGCTTATTGCTTAAAATGCGATTATGCAGCAACTGATGAGAAGGCTGAATGCAGATACGAAGTCGAAACTAAAGAAAAAAAGGTTTTAAAAGAAGTTGAAACTCCAGATATTAAGACTATTGAAAAACTAATAGAGTTCTTTGGAAAATCGGCAGATAATTTTGCTAAGACCTTGATAGTTAAAGCTAAGGATGAATATATAGCTGTTGTAATTCCTGGAGATAGAGAGTTAAACGAAGTTAAGCTATTGAATCATTTAGGAATAGCCGAACATGAATTTGAAATGGCTGATGAAGAGGCTGTAAAAGAAATAACTGGAGCAGAGGTAGGATTTGCAGGACCTATCGATTTGAAAAAAGATATAAGAGTTTTAGTAGATCGAAGAGTAAAGGATATGAACTCATTTATAGTAGGAGCAAATAGAACGGATTATCACTATGAAAATGCAAACTTTGAAAGAGATTTTAAAAATGCAGAAATCGTAGAGGATTTAGTTCTTATAAGAGAAGGAGATCCTTGTCCAAACTGTAAAGCTGCTCTTAAAATGGATAGAGGTATAGAGATAGGTAATATATTCCAATTAGGAACTAAATACTCTGAATCATTAGGAGCGAAGTATTTAGATGAAAATGGGAAAGAACAGAATATAGTTATGGGTTCTCATGGAATAGGTGTATCTAGGACGATGGCAGCCGTTATAGAACAGAATTATGATGAAGATGGTATAATTTGGCCGTTAACATTAGCACCATATCAGATTATAGTATCTATTATAAATATTAATAAGGAAGAGCAGAAAACACTTGGAGAGAACATATATTCAGATTTAAAATCTAAAGGATATGAAGTTCTCTTAGATGATAGAAAAGAAAGAGCAGGAGTGAAATTTAAAGATATGGACTTAATAGGTATACCTATTAGGATAACTGTTGGAAAGAAAGCAGATGAAAATATAGTTGAATATTCACTTAGAGAAGATAGAGAGAAAATAGAGATATCAGCAGATCAGATATTTGAGAATATAGCTAAAGAATTTAAAAAGCATAAATTAACTGGAGAATAAACGAAATATTAAATATTAATAAAATTAGTGTAAAAAAGACTAAAAAGCTCTTGATAAGGGTTATAATATAATAAATCCTAAAATGGATTATCCTGATAAATAGGAGGGGAAAAAATGAAGAAGATAATATCTTTGTTTTTAGCAGTCTTAGTTAGTCTTTCGTTTATTTCTACTGGGGTTGTTAAGGCGGATAAAATAGAAAATATAGTAATAAGTTTAGGAGATGATCTGAGTTCGAATCAAAAACAGGATATGATAAATAGATTTGAAGCAGATCCAGAATCTAGAGTTATAACGGTTACGAATAAAGAAGAACGAAAATATCTAGGCGATTACGTTTCTGAAGATTTAATCGGAACTAGAGCCATATCTTGTTCCTATGTAGAGGAATTAGATGATGGATCAGGAATTGTAGTAGAGACTTCTAATGTAACTTGGGTAACACCTGAGATGGTAAAAAATGCTCTAGTAACCGCAGGTGTTAAAGATGCAAAAGTAAAAGTCTCAGCACCTTTTAAAGTCTCTGGAACGGCTGCACTTACAGGTGTGATAAAAGCTTTTGAAATAGCTACAGGAGTAAAGGTATCTGAAAAAGAGAAGAAAGTAGCTAATGAAGAGATTGCGAAAACTGGAGAACTTGGACAGGAAATAGGAAAAGATAGTGCTACAGAACTTATAAGAGGTGTAAAAGAAGTAGTTGTTGAAAACAAGATAAAAGATCCTGAAGTCATAAGGGAGACAGTTGAAGAAAAAGCTCGAGAATTGAATATAAACTTGAATGAAGAGCAATTCAATAAGATAGTTGAACTCATGAAGAATATAGGATCGCTTAATTTGGATTTAAATAGCATAAAGAATCAATTAGGAGGAATCTCAGAAAAAGTTGGAAATATTTCTAATAAAGTTACAGATGCTGTAAATAATTCTGAAGAGGCGAAAGGATTTTTAGCGAAGATAGAACAGTTGATAAGAGAATTAATAGATAAATTATTCGGTTAAAAAAACAAGTGATGAAATAGGAATTAAAGCTTCTAAGACGGATACCCGTTTTAGAAGCTTTATATTATATTAGAGACTTTACTTGAAAATTGAAAAATTTATAAGTATAATTTAAATTGACAGAAGAAGATAAAAGAGTTTATATAAATAATATAGAAAAGGATGAATAATATGACAGAGGTTAGGGTGAGGTTTGCGCCTAGTCCAACAGGTTATCTGCATATAGGAGGTCTTAGAACTGCACTTTATGACTATCTATTTGCAAAGAATAAAAAAGGAAAATATATATTGAGAATAGAAGATACGGATCAGTCAAGATTTGTAGATGATTCAATAGAAAATTTGTTGAAATCATTAGAGTGGGCAGGAGTAAATCATGATGAAGGTGTTTTTTTAGAAGATGGAGAAATTGTAGAAAAAGGTGAATATGGCCCTTATATACAATCTAAGAGATTATCTATTTACAAGGAGTATGTTGAAAAACTACTAGATAGTGGAGATGCATATTATTGTTTCTGTGATAAAGATAGATTAGAAAGATTAAGAGAAGAGCAGAAAGAGAAGAATCTTATGTTAGGCTATGATGGTCATTGTAGAAATCTATCTAAAGAAGAAGTTGAGAAAAGGATAGAGTCTGGAGAGGACTATGTAATAAGACTTAGATTTCCTGAAAATGAGGATATAAAGTTTACAGATATAATAAGAGGAGAAATAGTAGTAAATACTAAGGATTTAGACGATCAAGTGCTTTTAAAATCTGACGGTTTTCCTACTTATCATTTAGCTGTAATAGTAGATGACTATCTGATGAAAATATCTCATGTTGTAAGAGGAGAAGAATGGTTGCCTTCAGCACCTAAGCATGCATATCTCTATAAAGCATTTGGATGGGAAGCGCCTATATTTGTGCATTTACCAACTGTATTAAATAGCGAAAAAAAGAAGCTCAGTAAAAGACATGGGGATGTAGCCGTTGAGGATTTTAAAGCTAAAGGATATCTGCCAGAAGCACTTACTAATTACTTGGCTTTAGTTGGCTGGAGCCCTGAAAGCAATGAGGAGTTCTTCAATATGGATGAGTTAATAGAGGAATTTTCTTTTGAGAGAGTTTCAAGAACTGGTGGGGTATTCGATATAAATAAGTTGAACTGGATAAATGCTCACTATATAAGAGAGAAGGATTTAGACGAGCTTACAGCGCTTGCTATACCTGTACTGCTTGAGCATGAAGAGATAACGAATGATGATATTAAAAATAGATACGATTGGATAAAAGCTCTAGTTGCAATACTAAAAGAGAGGGTTTCAACTATAAATGAAATACCTGAAAAATTAGAGAGTATATTAGATAACGATGTAAAGTATGAAACTAAGGAAGCAGAAGAAGTTTTAAAAGAAAGTGAAATAGATAAGCTTTTAGAAGCTTTCAAAGAAGAACTTTCTCAGATTGAGGAAATAGATGAAGAATTTGCTAAATCTATTTTAAAAAAGATTCAAAAAAAGACGGGAATCAAAGGAAAAAACTTATTTATGCCTATTAGAATAGCTTTAACTGGGAATCAACATGGACCAGATTTAGATAAAATAATACTCGTGCTTGGAAAGGCAAATATTTTAAAGAGAATCGAAAAGCTAGGGATATAAAAAGAACCGTCTCTGTATAATATATTTATGCAGTGACGGTTTTTTATTTTGGAGGAGATGAATTGAGGAAAATAATACAAGATATAAAGGCGATAAAATCAAGAGACCCAGCGGTTAGATCTTATTTAGAAGCTGCTATCTGCTATCCCGGATTGCATGCTATATTTGTTCATAGAATCAATCATTGGCTCTATAATAGGAGATTATTCTTTTTATCAAGAATCATGTCGAATATAGTAAGACTGATTACAGGAGTTGAGATACATCCAGGAGCTAAAATAGGGAGAGGTGTATTTATAGATCATGGAATGGGAGTTGTAATAGGAGAAACGGCTGAGATTGGTGATAATGTGACTATATATCAAGGAGTTACTCTTGGAGGAACGGGTAAAGATACTGGAAAAAGACATCCAACTATAAGGAATAATGTTGTAGTGAGTAGTGGAGCAAAAGTTTTAGGTCCTTTTACTGTAGGGGAAAATTCAAAGATTGGAGCGGGAGCAGTCGTTTTAAAAGAAGTGCCTCCTAATTGTACAGTAGTAGGAGTGCCTGGTAGAATAGTAGTAAAAGACAATAAGAAGGTCTATGATAAGGGTGGAATAGAGATATTAGAAATTCCAAAGGGAAGAAGAGGAATCGATTTAAATCAAATTGATTTACCAGACCCTGTATTCCAAGAGATAAATAAGTTAAAACAAACGGTTTTAGAATTGCAAAAAGAGATGGAGCAGCTTAAAGAGGGAGAAGATAAGAATGAAACTTTATAATACATTGAGTCGAAAAAAAGAAGAGTTCATACCTATAAAAAAAGATGAGGTCAATATGTATGTTTGTGGCCCAACAGTTTATAACTATATACATGTTGGAAATGCAAGACCTTTAGTTGTATTCGATACTTTGAGAAGGTATTTTAAATATAGTGGATATAAAGTTAATTATGTTGTTAATTTTACCGATATTGATGATAAACTAATAAAAAAAGCAGAAGAAGAAGATACGACTGTAAAGAAAATTGCAGATAAATATATAGAAGAATATTTGAAAGACTCTAGAGATCTAAATGTAGATGAGGATGATACAATGCATCCAAAAGCAACTGAGAATATAGGAGAAATAATAAAGTATATAAAATCTTTAGTAGATAAAGGCTTTGCATATGAATCGGAAGGAGATGTCTATTTCGATGTAGAGAAGAGTGCAAATTATGGAGAGCTCTCTAAAAAGAGAATTGAAGATTTAGTTGCAGGAGCTAGAGTAGATATTAACGAGATAAAGAAAAATCCCATTGATTTTGCATTGTGGAAGGCGGCTAAGCCAGGAGAACCATCTTGGAAAAGTCCATGGGGAGAAGGTAGACCTGGTTGGCATATAGAATGCTCTGTTATGTCTCAAAGATATCTTGGAGAGACATTAGATATTCATGCTGGTGGAGCAGATCTTCAATTTCCACATCATGAGAATGAAATAGCTCAGTCTGAAAGCTATACTGGAAAGAAATTTGCAAATTACTGGCTACACAATGCTATGATAAATATAAATGATGAGAAAATGTCTAAGTCTAAAGGGAATTTTTTCACAGTAAGAGAAATATCAGAAAAATTTGATTTAGAAGTTTTGAGATTCTTTTTGATCTCTGCTCATTATAGAAAGCCACTCAATTTCACAGAAGAGAATATGGAGCAGACTAAGAATGCATTAGAGAGAATATATAATGGTAAAGATAGATTATTAAATTTAATTGAAAAATCTACTGAAGTGGATTTAGAAAAATCAGAAGAGATAAAGCAAAATATAGATAAGTTTATAAGGGCTTTTGAGGAGAATATGGATGATGATTTAAATACAGCCGATGCAATTTCTTCAGTATTCGAGTTGATACGATATATAAATACATCATTAGATGAAAAAACACCTAAAGATGCCTTAGAATATACTAAGAAAGCATTATTCGATTTAACCGATGTCTTAGGGATATTGAAGAGAGAAGCAGAGGAAGTGGATTCTGAAATTGAAGAGTTAATAGAAAAAAGAAATAAGGCTAGAGAGAATAAGGACTATAAACTAGCAGACTCTATAAGGGATGAGCTCTTAGAAAGAGGAATAGTGCTTGAAGATACTGCAGATGGAGTTAAGTGGAGGAGAGCCTAGATGAAAATGGGGATATTCAAAGAGTGGAAGAACACTGATGTGAGAATGTTAAGTCCACTTAAATTAGCATATATAGGTGATGCCGTATATGAAGTCTATATCAGGAGATTTTTATTAGAAAATAGCAATGAAAATATGGGGAAAATTCATAAAAAATCTACAAAATATGTCAGTGCTAAGGCACAATCTGATATAGTATTTTTTTTAGATAGTTTATTAACTGATGAGGAAAAGAGCATAATTAGAAGAGGTAGAAATACAAAATCTAATACAGTGCCAAAGAATGCGAATATTCAAGATTATAAATATGCTACAGGATTTGAAGCGTTAATAGGGTATTTATATTTAAATGACAGAATCGAAAGAATAGAAGAACTGATGAATGAAATATTAGCGAGGTGATATCATGAAAGTTAGCTTATTAGCATATACACCGAATGCAGAGGATATAGTTTCGTCAGCAGCGAAATTATGCTATTCACAATCGGGTGTAGAAGAGATTATTGAAAAACAAAGCGAAGAAGATAGAGATAGATTTTTGAATATGCTGATGGATATAGGTCATGAATCACCTATTGAACATATTTCCTTTACATTTGCTGTAGAAGGTGTTAGCAGAGCTTTAACTCATCAATTAGTTAGACATAGACTAGCATCTTATTCTCAGCAATCTCAGAGATATGTTAAATTAGAACAATTTGAATATATAGTTCCTCCGAGTATTGAAAAAGATGAAGATGCAAGAGAGATATATATAAAGACCATGGAAGAAATTCAAGAAAGATATAATCAGATAGCCGATATTTTGACAGACAAGCATTATAAAGAGTTCATAGAACATGGAATTGACGAAAAAAAAGCTATGAATATGGCGAGTAAGAAGGCTATAGAGGATGCTCGATATATATTTCCTAATGCATGTGAGACGAAAATAGTAATAACAATGAATGCTAGAAGCTTAAAAAACTTTTTTGAGCATAGATGTTGTGAAAGAGCACAATGGGAAATTAGAAGGCTAGCTACTGAGATGTTGAAAATAGTAAAAGAGATTGCTCCGACTATTTTTAAATCATCTGGACCTTTGTGCATTTCAGGACCTTGTCCTGAAGGAAAGATGACTTGCGGAAAGATTAAGGAAATAAGAGAGAAATTTGATAAAATTTAGAAGATTGGAGGGGATATTTTGTCAAAAGAAGATATTGTATTTGGGAGAAATCCGGTTATGGAATTATTAAAATCTCAAAATAGAACTATACAAAGACTTTCCATATCTAAGGGGGAAAATAAAGGCTCTATAAATAAAATAATTGGAATTGCAAATGATAGAGGTATAAGAATAGAATATATTGATAAGAAAAATCTCGATAGAGTAGCCGATGGAGGCAATCATCAAGGAGTAGTAGCATATGTGACATCTTATATATATAAGGATATTGAAGATATTTTTGAAGAAGCTCAGAAAAAAGAGGAAGCCCCTTTCATTTTGATATTAGACAATCTAGAAGATATCCATAATTTTGGAGCAATAATTAGAACAGCAGAAGCGGCAGGTGTTCATGGAATAATAATTCCAGAAAGAAGATCTGTAAGTGTGAATTCATCTGTAGCTAAAGCATCAGCAGGTGCAGTTGAATTCGTAAATATAGTCAAAGTTAAAAATCTAAACGATACTATTAGAGAATTGAAAAGTAGAGGACTTTGGATTTATGGGGCTGATATGAATGGAGAATATTACTCTAAAGCTGATTTAAAAGGAGCTATTGGCTTGGTAATAGGAAATGAGGGTAAAGGGATGAGTAGATTAGTTAAAGAAAATTGCGATATGATGCTTAAGATTCCAATGAAAGGAAAGATAAATTCTTTAAATGCTTCGGTAGCTTCAGGGATATTAATATATGAGATAGTGAATCAGAGAGGATAAAGAGATGAATAGAAAAGAATATCTATTCGTAGATGGATATAATGTCATAAATGATTGGGAGAATTTAAAAGCACTTAGCAATATGCAACTTGAACTAGCTAGAAATCAATTGATTGAAACTATGGCAGAATATCATGCCCTTACTAATATCAATGTAACGGTAGTATTTGATGCTTATAAGGTCAAGGCAAATCCTGGTAAAAAAGAGAGTATTAAGGGAATTAATATAGTTTATACGAAAGAGCATCAAACGGCGGATGCATATATAGAACAGACTATTCATAAGATAGGAAGATTGAAAAGGGTTAGAGTTGCTACTTCGGATTCTCTAGAACAGCAAGTTATTTTAGGAAGAGGTGCTACAAGGATATCTGCAAGAGAATTAAAAATAGAAATTGATGATTATAGAGGTAGGACTTTAAAAAAAGCTGAGGTTAGAAGTTCTAGAGATAATGTCAATATGGGAAAACTAGATCAAGAGTATCTAGATATTTTAGAAGAATATAAAAGAAAATTAGAAAGCAGTAAAAATGAAAAAGGAAATAAAAATACTGAGTTCAGAAAAAAAGATAAAAATAGAATTAAGAAAAACAAAAAAACATCTAGAAAAAAGAAGAGAAAATGATACAATATAATTTAATATGACCATATAAAATACTTATGAAATCAAACTAATCGGTATTGACATAAAAGATTAGAAGTAGTACAATAATCACGAGTAGATAGGCCTGTGTAGCTCAGTAGGTAGAGCACTTGCATGGTAAGCAAGAGGCCATCGGTTCGATTCCGGTCATAGGCTCCAAGGAAATAAGAAGAATTCATGGAATTTAAAATATTAAATTTTAAGGAGGATTAATAATGAGTAAGGAAAAATTTGAAAGAAGTAAACCGCATGTTAATATAGGAACAATAGGTCACGTTGACCATGGAAAGACAACATTAACAGCAGCAATAACAACAGTATTACATGACAGATACGGAACAGGACAAGACGTAGCATATGATAATATAGACAAGGCACCAGAGGAGAGAGAAAGAGGAATAACAATATCAACATCACATGTTGAATATGAGACTCCAAATAGACACTATGCACACGTTGACTGTCCAGGACACGCTGACTATGTAAAGAATATGATAACAGGAGCAGCGCAAATGGACGGAGCAATCTTAGTATGTTCAGCAGCAGATGGTCCAATGCCACAGACAAGAGAGCATATATTACTATCAAGACAGGTAGGAGTACCACAAATAGTAGTATTCTTAAATAAAGCAGATATGGTAGATGACGAAGAATTAATCGAATTAGTAGAGATGGAAGTAAGAGAATTACTAAGCGAATATGAATTCGATGGAGATGATACACCAATCGTAGTAGGATCAGCATTAAAAGCAATAGAAGATCCATCAAGCGAGTGGGGAGATAAGATAATCGAATTAATGGAAGCAGTAGATGAGACAATTCCAACACCAGAGAGAGATACAGATAAGCCATTCCTAATGCCGGTAGAGGATGTATTCTCAATCACAGGAAGAGGAACAGTTGCAACAGGAAGAGTAGAAAGAGGAGTACTAAAGGTACAAGATAATGTTGAGATAGTAGGACTAGCAGACAAAGCAAGAACAGTAGTATGTACAGGAATTGAGATGTTCAGAAAGTTATTAGACGAAGCACAAGCTGGAGATAATATCGGAGCATTATTAAGAGGGATTCAAAGAGATGAAGTAGAAAGAGGACAAGTATTAGCGGCACCAGGAACAATAACACCGCATACAAAGTTCAAGGGAGAAGTATATGTATTGACAAAAGAAGAGGGTGGAAGACATACACCATTCTTTGATGGATATAGACCACAATTCTACTTCAGAACGACAGACGTTACAGGTTCAATAAAGCTAGAAGAAGGCGTAGAGATGGTAATGCCTGGAGATAATGCTACATTTGAAATAGAGTTAATTACACCAATCGCAATGGAAAAAGGACTTAAATTTGCGATAAGAGAAGGTGGAAGAACAGTAGGAGCAGGAGTAGTTACTGAAATATTAGGATAATTTTAATATATAGACTCGGATCAATATTCCGAGTCTTTTTTCTGTCTTCTAGAACTAAAATTATATTGACATGAGTATTAATCTGTGATAGTTTATATAAAGTGGTATAGAGAATATAGGATTGTTTTACCCAAAAGAAAAGTAACTAACTATTTATTTAAATAAGAATATATTATTTTTTAGATGTTTTTAGTAAAAAACATTTCGGTATTAGTTTAGGAGGTGTGTTAAAGTTGAGATCAAAAGTAACTTTAGCGTGTACTGAATGTAAGCGTAGAAATTATGATACAATGAAAAACAAGAAAAACAACCCAGATAGAATCGAATTAAAAAAATATTGTAGATTCTGTGGCACACATACACTTCATAAAGAGACAAAATAAAAAATTGCTAAAAGGATGTGGAGTTAATGTCAACTCAAAAGATAGACAAAAGAACGAAACAACAACAGAACAGTAATTTTTTAAAGAGTGTAAAAGCTGAATTTAAAAAAATTACATGGCCAACAAAAGAAGAACTAATAAATCATACAATAGTAGTGCTTGTATTTTGTATATTTATATCATTATTCGTATGGCTTATTGATCTAGGACTGCATCAGCTATTAGCTCAACTTATGAAGTAGAATTGAGAAGGAGGTGGGACTTTAAGTCCGCGTATATGACAGATTCAGATAAAGGTAAATGGTATGTAGTACACACTTATTCGGGACATGAGAATAAAGTAAAGGCAAACCTGGAAAAACTTGTAGAGAATAGAAATATGCAAGATTATATCTTTAATATTGAAGTTCCTATGGAGCAGTATTCAGAGGTCAAGGATGGTAAGCTCAAGCAAAAAGAGAGAAAGAAATTTCCAGGATATGTACTTATAAAGATGATGATGACTGATGAGTCTTGGTATCTAGTTAGAAATACTAGGGGTGTGACAAGCTTTGTAGGACAAGGTTCAAAGCCAATTCCATTAACTGAAGATGAAGTTGCAAAGCTTGGAGTCCAAGGGAAGAAACCTCAGATAGACGCAGAAGTTGGCGACATTATTGTTATAAGAGATAATCCATTTAAGGATGTAGAAGCAACTATTCAAGAGATAGATAATGAGAGAGGAAAAGTAAAGGCTCTATTATCTATGTTTGGAAGAGAGACAGTTGTGGAATTAAATTATGATCAATTTTATAAAATATAGATAGAAAATCAATAGAGTATTAGAAATGGTAATTAGGAGGTGTGCATAATGGCTAAAAAAGTCATAGCTTTAGTAAAACTACAAATACCAGCGGGAAAAGCGACACCAGCACCACCAGTAGGAACTGCGCTTGGACCACATGGAGTAAATATAATGCAATTCACAAAGGAATTTAATGCAAAGACTGCTGATCAAGCAGGGATGATAATTCCTGTTGTTCTTACAGTATATCAAGATAGATCGTTCTCTTTTATAACGAAAACTCCGCCTGTAGCAATTTTATTGAAAAAAGCAATAGGCTTAGATAAAGGATCAGGAGAACCGAATAAATCAAAAGTAGGATCTATATCAAAAGATAAAGTTAGAGAAATAGCTGAACTAAAACTAGTAGACCTTAACGCAGCAAGTGTTGAAGCAGCGATGAGCATGGTTGAAGGTACAGCAAGAAGCATGGGTATAACAGTAGAATAATAGATTTCAAGAAGTGGGAGGTAAACAACCGCTAATACCACGGAGGAGGTAAAATAGAATGGCAAAGAATGGAAAGAGATATCAAGAGATATCTAAATTAGTAGATAAAGAAAATTTATACGAAGTAGAAGAAGCTATGGATTTAGTTGTAAAAACTGCAAAAGCTAAATTCGATGAATCTATAGAATTATCAGCTAGACTTGGTGTAGATCCAAGACATGCAGATCAACAAGTTAGAGGAGCAGTAGTACTTCCTCATGGAACTGGAAAAGATGTTAAAGTTCTAGTTTTTGCTAAAGGAGAAAAAGCTAGTGAAGCTGAAGCAGCAGGAGCAGATTTTGTTGGAGCAGAGGAACTAGTAGAAAAAATCCAAAAAGAAAACTGGTTTGACTATGATGTAGTAGTTGCAACTCCAGATATGATGGGTGTTGTTGGTAGAATAGGTAGAATATTAGGACCTAAGGGACTTATGCCTAATCCAAAATCAGGAACAGTAACTTTTGAAGTAGAAAAAGCTGTTAATGATATAAAAGCTGGTAAAGTTGAATATAGAGTAGATAAGACTAGTATAGTTCACGTACCATTTGGCAAAGCTTCATTTGGTAAAGATAAACTTAAAGAGAATTTTGATGCACTTATAGATGCTATAATCAAGGCTAAGCCTGCAGCAGCTAAAGGGCAATATCTTAGATCAGTAGTTATATCTAGTACTATGGGACCAGGAATTAAAATTAATGGTCAAAAATTAATGGATTAATTAAATAATATTTGACATATATAATATAATTTTGTTATAATGTTTTTTGTTAAAAGAGAATACTTTCCGAAGACAGTAGGTGTCTAAAGACTTAAATATCCTACCGAGGGTTTTACAATAGATCAGAATATCTAGCCTTCGTATGTCTTTACGAAGGCTTTTATATATTATCGAAAAGTCAGACAGGAAAGATTCACAGGGAGGTGACATTATGTCAGAAAAGGCTTTACAAATGAAACAAAATATAGTTTCAGAAATAGCTGAAAAGCTTGATAAAGCTACATCTTGTGTAGTAGTTGATTATAAAGGGCTTACAGTTGCAGAAGTTACTGAATTAAGAAATAAATTCAGAGAAGCTGATGTAGAATATAAGGTATTAAAAAATACATTAGTTAGAAGAGCTGCTAAGCAGATAAACAAAATGGAAGAATTCAATGATGAGAAATTAGTAGGAACTAATGCTTTTGCTATAAGCTATGACGATGCAGTAGCACCAGCAAAAGTAGTAAAAGATTTCGCTAAAGAACATCCAAACTTAGAATTTAAAATGGGATATGTAGAAGGTGAATTCTACGATGCGGCTAATCTTGAGAGCTTAGCAAGCATACCATCAAGAGAAGAACTTATTGCAAAACTTCTTGGAAGTCTTAAGGCTCCAATATCTAATTTTGCATACTTACTTGATGCAATTGCTAAACAAAAAGAAGAGCAAGAAGCTTAAATTAGAATTAACGACGAATTGAAATAAAATTTTTTAAAAATTATACGGAGGTGTCATTAAAATGACTATAGAGCAAATATTAGAAGCTATAGAAGAAATGAAAGTTTTAGAACTAAATGAATTAGTTAAAGCAGCAGAAGAAAAATTTGGAGTATCTGCATCAGCACCAGTTATGGTAGCAGGTGGAGCAGCAGCTGAAGGTGGAGCAGGCGGAGAAGAGAAATCAGAATTCGACGTTGTATTAGAAGATGCTGGATCACAAAAGATAAAAGTTATAAAAGCAGTTAGAGAAATAACAGGATTAGGACTTAAAGATGCTAAGGAATTAGTTGATGGAGCACCTAAGACTATAAAAGAAGGCGTAGCTAAAGAAGAAGCTGAAGAAATGAAAGAAAAACTAGCTGAAGTTGGAGCTACTGTAGAATTAAAATAATCTATTTTATATAATAAATAAAGAAGTCTCATTCAAAAGGATGAGGCTTTTTTTGTTAAAAAGATATAGTGTAAAATCGCATAAAATACAGTATTTTAGATTGACAGAGAATTACCTATATGATATTATAATATAATGCAAAAGAGACGGTTGAATCAAAAAGTATAGTTTAAACGTCTAAAACTAGTTTTTACAAGGGGTGAATTACATGGTACATCCTATTTCAGTAGGGAAACGAACTCGTATGAGCTATTCTAAGATAGAAGAAGTGCTTCCGCTTCCGGATTTGATTGAAATCCAAAAAAAATCATATGAGTGGTTTTTAAAAGAAGGATTAAAGGAAGTTTTTGATGATGTATCACCAATTAAAGATTATTCAGGTAATTTAGTATTAGAATTTATGGGCTATTCTATAGGTGAAGAGACTAAATATGATGAGGAAGAATCTAAGGAAAGAGATATGACTTATTCGTCTCCAGTTAAAGCAAAAGTGAGACTTATAAATCAAGATACAGGTGAGGTCAAGGAACAAGAAGTTTTCATGGGTGATCTACCTCTTATGACGGATAAGGGAACATTTATAATAAATGGAGCAGAAAGGGTAATAGTAAGTCAATTAGTCAGATCTCCTTCAGTTTATTATGCAAAAGAAATTGATAAGACAGGAAAGAGACTCTATTCCTCTACAGTCATACCTAATAGAGGGGCTTGGCTAGAATATGAATCAGATTCGAATGACACACTTCATATCAGGGTTGATAGAACAAGAAAATTGCCTCTTACTATTTTCCTAAGAGCTATTGGTTTTGAACAAGATGCTACAATATTAGAGCTTTTTGGAGAAAGTGAACAGTTATTAAAAACTTTAGAGAAAGATAGTACAAATACGAAAGAAGAAGCTTTAATTGAAATCTATAAGAGATTGAGACCAGGAGAACCTCCTACACTAGATAGTGCACAGAGTCTATTTGAAGCTTTATTTTTTGATGCAAAAAGGTACGATTTAGCTAAAGTAGGACGTTATAAAATAAATAAGAAGCTCGCTTTGAGGAATAGAATAACGGATCAGAGAGCGGCAGAGATGATAGTAAATCCTTTGACAGGAGAGATACTCGTTGAAGAACAGGAGATAATTACTATCGACAAAGCTATAGAGATAGAAAATGCAGGTATAAAGGAAGTTTCAGTTTTAAATAAAGAAGGTAAAAGCGTTAAAGTAATTGGGAACCATTTCGTAGATGGAGATGCTTTTAATCTTCCGTTCTCATTAAGTGAATTTGGATTAAAGGAAAAAGTATTCTATCCAGTTATGAATGAGATAATTTCTGAAAACGAAACAGAAGAAGAGTTAAGAGAAGCTATTATGCTAAAAGCAAAGGAGCTTTCACCAAAGCATCTTTTAATACCAGATATGGTAGCTTCTATATCGTATGAACTCAATTTATTTGAAGGAATAGGATATATAGATGATATTGATCATCTTGGAAATCGTAGAGTAAGATCGGTAGGAGAACTACTTCAGAATCAGTATAGAATAGGTCTTTCTAGAATGGAAAGAGTAGTAAGAGAGAGAATGACTATACAAGATATAGAGGTAATTACTCCACAGACATTAATAAATATAAGACCTGTTACTGCAGCTACAAAGGAATTCTTTGGTAGCTCACAATTATCTCAATTCATGGATCAAACGAATCCTCTTGCAGAACTCACTAATAAAAGAAGAATGTCGGCATTAGGACCAGGAGGTCTGAGTAGAGATAGAGCAGGATTTGAGGTAAGAGATGTGCATAGCTCTCATTATGGAAGAATGTGTCCGATAGAAACACCAGAAGGGCCAAATATAGGGCTTATAACTTCACTTACGACTTATGCAAAGATAAACGACTATGGATTTATAGAAGTGCCTTTTAGAAAAGTAGATAAAGAAAAAGGTATAGTAACAGATGAAATAGAATATATGACTGCAGATGTAGAAGATTTATATATAGTAGCTCAATCGAATGAACCATTAGATGAAGAAGGACATTTCATCAATGAGAGATTGATAGCAAGAGCAAAATATGGTGCGGTAGACGTTGTAGATAGAGAAGAAATAGACTATATGGACGTTTCACCAAAGCAGATAGTTTCAGTAGGTACTGCTATGATACCTTTCTTAGAGAATGATGATGCTAATAGAGCGCTTATGGGTTCAAATATGCAAAGACAAGCTGTTCCTCTATTAAAGACTGAAGCACCTATAATAGGAACAGGTATCGAATATAAAGCAGCTCAAGATTCAGGATCTATGATAATATGTAAAAATCCTGGTGTAGTTCAAAGAGTTTGTTCTAATGAGATAGTTATTAGAAATGATGACGGCGGATTGGATAGGTATAAACTCTTGAAATTCAAACGTTCAAATCAAGGAACTTGCATAAATCACAGACCTATAGTGGTAAAAGGTGAAAGAGTTGAACTTGATCAACCTATAGCAGATGGACCTTCTACTGATGAAGGTGAGATAGCTTTAGGAAAGAATCTTCTAATAGCTTTTATGACATGGGAAGGCTATAATTATGAAGATGCTATATTATTGAATGAAAGATTAGTAAAAGAAGACGTTCTAACTTCTGTTCATATAGAAGAATATGAATCAGAGGCTAGGGATACAAAATTAGGAGCAGAAGAGATTACAAGAGATATACCTAATGTTGGAGAGGAGTCTTTAAAAGACCTCGATGAAAGAGGAATAATAAGAATCGGAGCAGAAGTTGAAGCTAACGATATATTAGTTGGAAAAGTAACTCCTAAAGGAGAGACTGAACTGACAGCAGAAGAAAGACTTTTAAGAGCAATATTTGGAGAAAAGGCAAGAGAGGTAAGAGATACATCTCTTAGAGTCCCTCATGGAGAAAAAGGAATTGTAGTAGATGTAAGAGTCTTTACTAGAGAAAATGGAGATGAGTTATCACCAGGGGTTACACAATTAGTTAGAGTTTATATAGCTACAAAAAGAAAGATAAATGTTGGAGATAAGATGTGCGGTAGACATGGAAATAAAGGGGTTATTTCAAGAATAATGCCTGAAGAAGATATGCCATTCTTACCGGACGGACAACCTTTAGATGTAGTGCTGAATCCTCTAGGAGTACCTTCACGTATGAATATAGGACAGGTTTTGGAAGTGCATTTAGGCCTTGCGGCTAAGAAAGCAGGGTGGATGGTTGCAACTCCAGTATTTGACGGTGCGAATGAAGATGATATCAAAGAAGCTTTAGAGGCGCAAGGATTGCCAGGAAGCGGTAAGATATATTTAAGAGATGGTAGAAGTGGAGAAGAATTTGATAATCCTGTAACTGTTGGATATATGTATATGTTAAAACTTCACCATTTAGTAGATGAAAAGATTCATGCAAGATCTACTGGCCCTTATTCACTCGTTACTCAACAGCCATTAGGAGGTAAAGCACAATTCGGTGGACAGAGATTTGGGGAGATGGAAGTTTGGGCTTTAGAGGCATATGGAGCATCCCATACTCTTCAAGAAATCTTAACTGTAAAATCGGATGATGTAATTGGACGTGTTAAAACCTATGAAGCTATAGTTAAAGGAGAAAGCATACCTGAACCAGGTATACCAGAGTCTTTTAAAGTTCTAATAAAAGAGCTTCAATCATTGGCATTAGATATTAGAGTATTATCAGATAATGATGAAGAAATTGAATTAAAAGAGTTTCCAGATGAAGAAATAGAAAATGCAGAAGAAGGCAGTATGGCTTCAGAAGAGCCTCAGAATCATGAAGATAATAAAGAAGCAGATAGTGGTCTTGATAAAGAGATAAATACGGATGAAGAAGAGTAATTTAAAGGTATGAATAGGACCAAATATACTAATTTTGAAGGGAGAGATACCCCTTGTTTGATTTAGAAAATTTTGACTCGATAAAAATAGGACTTGCTTCACCAGAAAAGATAAGACAATGGTCTAGAGGGGAAGTAAAGAAACCTGAAACTATAAACTACAGAACTTTAAAACCAGAAAAAGAAGGGCTTTTCTGTGAGAAGATTTTCGGACCTACTAAGGACTGGGAATGTAATTGTGGTAAATATAAAAGAGTTAGATATAAAGGAATTGTATGTGACAGATGCGGAGTTGAAGTCACAAAAGCAAAAGTCAGAAGAGATAGAATGGGCCATATAGAATTGGCTGCACCAGTATCGCATATATGGTATTTTAAAGGAATACCAAGCAGAATGGGATTAATCTTAAATATGTCACCAAGAGTTTTAGAAAAAGTTCTCTATTTTGCTTCATATATAGTAATCGATGGAGGAGACACTCCGCTTTCGGAAAAAGATATATTAACAGAAAGAGAATATAATGAAGCTTATGAGAAATATGGAACTGATTTTAAAGCAGGAATGGGTGCTGAAGCAGTAAAAGAACTTTTAAAGAATATTGATCTTGAAAGAGAAGCTAAAGAGTTAAAACAGCAATTAAAAGAAAGTTCGGGTCAGAAGAAGATAAGGATTACTAGAAGATTAGAAGCAGTCGAAGCTTTTAGAAAATCAGGTAATGATCCATCTTGGATGATAATAGATGTAGTACCGGTTATTCCACCAGATTTAAGACCTATGGTTCAATTAGATGGAGGAAGATTTGCGACTTCTGATTTAAATGATTTATATAGAAGAGTTATAAATAGAAATAATAGATTGAAAAGATTATTAGACTTAGGAGCACCAGATATAATCGTAAGAAATGAAAAAAGAATGCTCCAAGAAGCGGTAGATGCTTTAATAGATAATGGTAGAAGAGGAAGACCTGTTACAGGACCAGGAAATAGACCTCTTAAATCTTTATCAGATATGCTTAAAGGAAAGCAAGGTAGATTTAGACAAAATCTCTTAGGAAAGAGAGTTGACTATTCAGGACGTTCCGTTATAGTTGTAGGGCCAGAACTTAAATTTTATCAATGTGGACTTCCGAAAAAAATGGGATTAGAGCTATTTAAACCATTTGTTATGAAGGAATTAGTTGAAGGAGGCCATGCACATAATATAAAAAGTGCTAAGAGAATAGTTGAAAAGATGAAGCCTATAGTCTGGGATGTCTTAGAAGGTGTTATAAAGGAGCATCCTGTGCTCTTAAACCGTGCACCAACACTTCACAGATTAGGTATTCAAGCATTTGAACCTATTCTAGTAGAAGGAAAAGCAATAAAATTGCATCCTCTTGTTTGTACTGCATATAATGCGGATTTCGATGGTGACCAAATGGCAGTCCATGTTCCGCTTTCAGTAGAAGCACAGGCAGAAGCTAGATTCTTGATGCTATCGACTAATAATATATTAGCGCCTAAAGATGGTAAACCTATAACTACACCTACTCAAGATATGGTTTTAGGAAGTTATTATCTAACTGTTGAGCAGAAAGGACAGATAGGAGAGGGCTCTGTATTCAAAGACTATGATGAAATGCTTTTAGCATACGAAAATAAAGCAGTATCACTTCATGCAAAAGTTAAGGTCAGAAGAAAAGATGATGAAGGAAACTATGTTCTAGTTGAGAGTACAGTTGGAAGATTTATTTTCAATGAGTCAATACCTCAGGACTTAGGTTTTGTAGATAGAGAAGTCGATAAATACAGTTTAGAGGTAGATCAATTAGTAGATAAGAAAATGCTTGGAAAAGTTGTAGATAAATGCTATAGAAAGCATGGAAATGTGGTAACAGCTCGAGTATTAGATAGTATAAAGAGTAAAGGATTTAAATTCTCTACTAAAGGAGCTGTGACTGTAAGTATAGAAGATATTGTAGTTCCTGATGAAAAGCAGACCTTAATAGAAGAAGCTGAAGAGCAGGTAGATAAATACGAAAGAGCCTATAGAAGAGGTCTTATCTCTGATGATGAGAGATATGAGAGAGTTATAGATGTTTGGGCTAAAACTACAGATAGAGTAACAGATGCCTTAATGGATAATCTAGATAGCCTCAATAATATATTTATAATGGCTCATTCGGGAGCGAGAGGAAGTAAGAATCAGATTAGACAGCTTGCTGGAATGAGGGGTCTTATGGCAAATGCTTCAGGCCGAACTGTTGAGCAGCCAATAAGAGCGAACTTTAGAGAAGGACTTACGGTATTAGAGTTCTTTACATCTACTCATGGTTCTCGTAAAGGACTTGCTGATACAGCGCTTAGAACAGCAGACTCAGGATATTTAACTAGAAGACTAGTCGATGTAAGTCAAGATGTAATAGTTAGAGAAGAAGACTGCGGTACAGATAAAGGTATAGAAGCAAAAGCGTTTATGGATGGAAATGAGCAGATAGAGTCTCTATGGGATAGGATTGAAGGAAGATATACTCAGGCAGATATATTAGATCCTAGAACTGGAGAACTAATAATAGAGAAGAATGAATTAATAACTGAAGATATAGCTGATAGAATAATAGAAGCTGGAATAGATACTGTTAGAATAAGAAATGTATTTTCATGTAATACGAAGCATGGAGTATGTACTAAATGTTATGGTAGAAATCTTGCAACAGGAAGAGTTGTAGATATTGGAGAGGCTGTAGGGATAATAGCAGCTCAATCTATTGGGGAGCCGGGAACTCAACTTACTATGCGTACTTTCCATACTGGAGGAGTTGCCGGAGCTGATATAACT
This sequence comes from Andreesenia angusta, assembly GCA_030537835.1. Lineage (GTDB taxonomy): Bacteria > Bacillota > Clostridia > Tissierellales > Gottschalkiaceae > Andreesenia > Andreesenia angusta_A. Next base: position 54,368 of record JAUNVB010000002.1, read on the forward strand.
CAAGGTCTTCCAAGGGTTGAAGAGCTCTTTGAAGCAAGAAAGCCAAAAGGACTTGCCGTTATATCTGAAATAGATGGTAAGGTATCTATTAAAGAAAGCAAGAAGAAAAGAGAAGTTACTGTAACAGGAGAAAACGGAGAAAGTAAGAATTATAGCATAGTCTATGGTTCAAGAATTAAAGTTAAAAATGGTCAGAATATTGAAGCTGGAGATGAGATAACTGAAGGTTCAGTGAATCCACATGATATATTGAAAGTTAAAGGTATAAGTGGTGTTGAGAACTATATAGTTAAAGAAGTTCAAAGAGTTTATAGACTTCAAGGTGTTGATATAAACGATAAGCATATTGAAGTTATAGTTAGACAAATGTTAAATAAGATCAAGATAGAAGAAAACAATGATTCAGAATTATTACCAGGAAGCTTAATAAATATATTCGATTTTGAAGAAGTCAATAAAAAGCTAATTGAAGAAGGCAAGGAGCCAGCAACTGGTGAGAGAACACTTCTTGGTATAACTAAGGCTTCTTTAGCAACTGAATCCTTCTTATCAGCGGCATCATTCCAAGAGACTACTAGAGTCTTAACTGAAGCAGCTATAAAAGGAAAGGCAGATAATCTATTAGGTCTTAAAGAGAATGTTTTAATTGGTAAATTAATACCAGCAGGAACAGGTATGAGAAGGTATAGAGATATAGCTATAGATTTACCTGAAAAAGAATTACCAGAGGAAATTGAAAATTCTGAAGAAGATATTTTAAAAGATAATAATGATATTGACAGCTAGAAGAACTAATGCTATAATCTTCTAGTGTGTAATAATCAAAATGTTGAAATTGGATTACTCACAAGAGTAATCCAATTTTAATGTAAAACTATTTTTACTGAAAAATTTGGAAGGAGGTGCCTTGATGCCTACAATCAATCAATTGGTTAGAAAAGGTAGAGAAAAAACTGTTCATACATCTAAATCAGCGCACTTAGGAGTTAACTACAATACTATAAAGAAAAGATATACAAAGAACAATTCTCCACAAAAAAGAGGAGTTTGTACTGCAGTTAAAACAGTTACACCTAAGAAGCCTAACTCAGCACTTAGAAAGATAGCAAGGGTAAGATTAACTAATGGTTTAGAAGTATCTGCTTATATACCTGGAATAGGTCATAATCTACAGGAGCACTCTGTTGTTCTTATAAGAGGTGGAAGAGTTAAGGATTTACCAGGGGTTAGATACCATATAGTTAGAGGTACACTTGATACAGCAGGTGTTGAAAACAGAAAACAGTCAAGATCAAAATACGGTACAAAAAAAGCTAATAAATAGTTAAAAATTAATTATTAAAAATAGTTTAATTTGATTAATTGTTCGGAGTGTTAAGATATTCAGTCGATAGATATGAATACTTTTATATAGATAAAAGAGCACTACGGCAAATCAGTCGAGTACCTATGATTTAATTTTTAAATAGTTAAGGAGGGAAGCAGCGTGCCAAGAAAAGGTTATGTAGCAAAAAGAGATGTTATGCCTGATCCTATATATGGAGAAAAGGTTGTAACTAAGCTAATAAATCAAGTTATGCTTGATGGAAAAAAAGGGAAGGCTCAAAAAATAGTTTATGGGGCTTTCGATCATATAGCAAACGAAACTGGAGAGGAAGCTCTAGAAGTATTTAATAGAGCTCTTAATAATATAATGCCAGTTCTTGAAGTAAAAGCTAGACGTGTTGGAGGAGCTACTTATCAGGTTCCAATAGAGGTTAGACCTGAGAGAAGACAGACAGTTGGATTAAGATGGTTAGTTGGATACTCTAGAAAAAGAGGAGAGAAAACTATGGTCGAAAGACTTGCCAAAGAAATACTAGATGCATCTAATGATTCAGGAGCTAGCGTTAAGAAAAAGGAAGAGACTCATAAGATGGCTGAAGCTAATAAAGCTTTTGCACATTATAGATGGTAATCTCATTCCGAAGGGAGGAAAATACGAGTGGCAAGAGACGTTTCACTTAAAAATACAAGAAATATCGGGATAATGGCCCATATAGATGCTGGAAAAACTACTACTACAGAGAGAATACTATTCTACTCAGGTAGAACTCATAAAATTGGGGAGACTCATGATGGTTCAGCAACTATGGACTGGATGGATCAAGAGCAGGAGAGAGGAATAACTATAACTTCTGCTGCGACTACATGTCATTGGAAGGGTCATAGAATAAATATAATAGATACACCTGGGCATGTTGACTTTACAGTTGAGGTTGAGAGATCACTACGTGTTCTTGATGGAACAGTAGCTGTTTTCGACGCTAAATCAGGAGTTCAGCCTCAATCAGAGACAGTTTGGAGACAGGCTGATAAATACGGAGTACCAAGAATAGCATTCGTTAATAAAATGGATGCTACTGGAGCAGACTATTTAATGGCTGTTCAAACTATGGTTGATAGACTTCGTGCAAATGCTGTACCTATTGAATTACCAATAGGAGCAGAATCAGAATTCAAAGGGGTTATAGACCTTGTAACTATGGATGCAATAATCTATAAAGATGATTTAGGAAAAGAAATGGAAACTGTTGAAATTCCTGAAGAATATGCAGACTTAGTTGAAGAATATAGAGAAAAACTTATGGATGCAGTAGCTGAACAAGACGAAGAATTAATGGAAAAATATCTTGAGGGAGAAGAGATCAGTCCTGAAGAATTGAAAAAAGCTATAAGAAAAGCGACAATAGCTTTAGAAATGGTTCCAGTTCTTTGTGGTTCTGCATATAAGAACAAAGGTGTTCAGGCATTAGTTGATGCTATAGTTGATTTTATGCCATCACCATTAGATGTACCTGCTATAGAAGGTATAATACCTGGAACAGAAGAGAAAGATACAAGAGAATCATCGGATAATGCTCCTTTCTCAGCTCTAGCATTTAAAATAATGACGGATCCTTATGTTGGAAAACTTGGATTCTTTAGAGTTTATTCAGGTAAGCTTGATGCAGGTTCGTACGTTCTAAACTCTACTAAGAATAAAAAGGAGAGAATTGGACGTATATTACAGATGCATGCTAATAAAAGAGATGAGATAGATACTGTATATGCTGGAGATATAGCAGCAGCAGTTGGTCTTAAAGATACAACTACTGGAGATACACTATGTGATGACTCAGCACCTATAATACTTGAGTCTATGGAGTTCCCAGAGCCAGTTATATCTATAGCTATAGAGCCTAAGACTAAAGAAGGTCAAGATAAGATGGGTATAGGACTTGCAAAACTTGCAGAAGAAGACCCTACATTCAAGACTTGGACAGATCAAGATACTGGACAAACTATAATAGCAGGTATGGGAGAACTACATCTTGAAGTTATAGTTGATAGACTTTTAAGAGAGTTTAAAGTTGAAGCAAATGTTGGTAATCCACAAGTTGCTTATAAAGAGACTATTACATCTACAGTTGAAGTGGATTGTAAATATGCAAGACAATCTGGTGGACGTGGACAATATGGACATGTTAAGATCAGAATGTCACCACAAGAAGCTGGAAAAGGATACGAATTCGTTAACTCTATTACAGGAGGAGCTATTCCAAGAGAATATATTCCTGCAGTAGATGCCGGAATCAAAGAAGCTTCTGAATCAGGAGTTTTAGCAGGATATCCTGTTCTTGATTTCAAAGTAGAACTATATGATGGATCGTATCACGATGTTGACTCGTCAGAGATGGCGTTCAAAATAGCTGGATCTATGGCATTTAAAGATGCTATGAAGAAAGCATCACCAGTTATATTAGAACCATATATGTCAGTTGAAGTTACTATACCAGAAGAATATATGGGAGATGTAATTGGAGATTTAAACTCTAGAAGAGGTAGAGTAGAGGGAATGGAAATGCAATCAGGAGCTCAAGTTGTTGATGCATACGTTCCACTTTCAGAAATGTTCGGATATGCGACTGACCTACGTTCAAACACTCAAGGACGTGGACAGTATACAATGGAATTCGATCATTATGAAGCAGTACCAAATAGTATAGCAGAAAAAATAATGAATAAATAATATAAATATCGAGTACTTTGATTCCTGTTTAGGAGTCAAAGTACTCTCTATAAATAAAGATATTATTTAAGGAGGATTAATAATGAGTAAGGAAAAATTTGAAAGAAGTAAACCGCATGTTAATATAGGAACAATAGGTCACGTTGACCATGGAAAGACAACATTAACAGCAGCAATAACAACAGTATTACATGACAGATACGGAACAGGACAAGACGTAGCATATGATAATATAGACAAGGCACCAGAGGAGAGAGAAAGAGGAATAACAATATCAACATCACATGTTGAATATGAGACTCCAAATAGACACTATGCACACGTTGACTGTCCAGGACACGCTGACTATGTAAAGAATATGATAACAGGAGCAGCGCAAATGGACGGAGCAATCTTAGTATGTTCAGCAGCAGATGGTCCAATGCCACAGACAAGAGAGCATATATTACTATCAAGACAGGTAGGAGTACCACAAATAGTAGTATTCTTAAATAAAGCAGATATGGTAGATGACGAAGAATTAATCGAATTAGTAGAGATGGAAGTAAGAGAATTACTAAGCGAATATGAATTCGATGGAGATGATACACCAATCGTAGTAGGATCAGCATTAAAAGCAATAGAAGATCCATCAAGCGAGTGGGGAGATAAGATAATCGAATTAATGGAAGCAGTAGATGAGACAATTCCAACACCAGAGAGAGATACAGATAAGCCATTCCTAATGCCGGTAGAGGATGTATTCTCAATCACAGGAAGAGGAACAGTTGCAACAGGAAGAGTAGAAAGAGGAGTACTAAAGGTACAAGATAATGTTGAGATAGTAGGACTAGCAGACAAAGCAAGAACAGTAGTATGTACAGGAATTGAGATGTTCAGAAAGTTATTAGACGAAGCACAAGCTGGAGATAATATCGGAGCATTATTAAGAGGGATTCAAAGAGATGAAGTAGAAAGAGGACAAGTATTAGCGGCACCAGGAACAATAACACCGCATACAAAGTTCAAGGGAGAAGTATATGTATTGACAAAAGAAGAGGGTGGAAGACATACACCATTCTTTGATGGATATAGACCACAATTCTACTTCAGAACGACAGACGTTACAGGTTCAATAAAGCTAGAAGAAGGCGTAGAGATGGTAATGCCTGGAGATAATGCTACATTTGAAATAGAGTTAATTACACCAATCGCAATGGAAAAAGGACTTAAATTTGCGATAAGAGAAGGTGGAAGAACAGTAGGAGCAGGAGTAGTTACTGAAATATTAGGATAATATATAGATTAAGAGTCGAATAGTTAGGCTAAAACTTAGCTATTCGACTCTTTTTTTATTTAATAATTTTCTATTGAATAAAATAAATTTTAGTTTATAATTAAATAGAATAATTTATATAAGGGGATGATTATAATGAAAAGATTAAGAGCAATTGGAATGTGTATTACTACAATATTATTAACATCTTCTATTGCATTAGCTATAGAATTTAATGATATTGAAAAACATTGGGGAAGAGAAGTTATTCAAAAATTAGCTTCAGAAGAGATAATCAATGGTTATCTAGATGGGAGTTTTAAACCGGACAATAAGATAACAAGAGAAGAAGTTGCAACTCTTATCTATAAAACGATGAAGAAATATGATCAAATAGAAGAATATAGTGGTAAAAATTTATTCGACGATATTGAAAAAAGATATTCTGAAGAATATATTAATACCTTAGCAAATATGAATATAATAAAGGGATATGAAGACGGTGATTTTAGACCAGAGACGAATATAAGTAGAGAAGAGTTTGCTACACTTATATATAGATATGCGAAAAAAGAAGGAGTTTTGAATGAGAGTAAAAAAGGGAATCTTTCAGATTCGGATGAGATATCAACTTGGGCAAAAACTCCAGTAGCAGTTATGATTGGTAATGATCTAATAAAAGGAATGTCTGATGGCAGTTTTAAGCCGAAGAATTTATTGACTAGAGCTGAAGCAGCTCAATTACTGTTCAATATTAAGGGATTATTTGAAGAAGAAAAGCCGAATAAAAGAATTATGAAGACGACTAAAGATGTGATTTTATTAGAGAAGCCAGAGAAAAATTCAGAACCTATTTCTAAGAATAGTGAACTAAAAAAAGATACAGAAGTCATAGTATTAAAAGAAGAAGGCGAATATCTCTTGATTAAGCCTATTTCAATAGAGGATGCTGAAAGTGGCTATCTGAAAAAAGAAAATCTAGTTTATAAAGATAATGGAAAACCATATGGCTATTATGATCAGAAAAAAATGGTGGTTAAAGAGAGAGTTGAGTTGAGACTAGAACCACTCGATACAGCGGGCCTCATAGGAAAGAATAATGTACTTGAACCTGGTAGTGAAGTAATTATACTAGGAGAGGCAACGTATTACTACCTTGTAAAACCTCTGGGTATAGATAATCCTTATGTTGGATACGGTATTAAAACGGCATTCGAAAATACGAAGGATGAAGAAATAGACGATGATAAAAAAGAGGGGATTTTAGTTTCTAATAAGGAAGTACATCTTAAATTACAGCCGACAGAGGATTCTGAATTGATTTCAAGAAATAATATACTGCCAAAAGGAATGAAATTTAAATTAGAAGGAGAAGCAACAGAATATTATCTAGTTAGACCTATTGGAATATCAGATGCTCAAAGAGGATATATATTAAAAGATGATCTGGACAGGATAGAAAATGAATAGATCTAATATATAAAATATAGAAGACATATTAGTATAGAAAAAGCTAATATGTCTTTTTTAAATTGACCCAAATCATATACTAAAAAATTAATAAATGTTAATATTATACTAATTAATAAATATAATAATATTATTATGAGGGTGATAATTATGTTAAATAAGAGTCGAGTATATTCTCTTAACGATAGATTGAATCTGCAAAAGAATTCAATTATCAGTGAGGATATGATGTTAGGAGATAAGGTTAAGATAAAGGGATATGGAATATCAGAAGGAGAAGGAATAAGTTTAGAGAAAATATTTCATCCAGTTCTTCTATATATAGTAGATGGTAGAATAGATTTCACGATAGAAGATAAGAAATCTGAAATGATAAAAGGGAATTCTGTATTGATTCCATCAGGTGAATGGAGAGGAATAGATGCAATAGAAGATTCAAAGATATTGATTATAAATATGGAGGAAGATATTATGATTAAGAACATGGATAAGAGCAAAATCTTAGAATTAGTAGATGAAGTAGAGTATTCTGAAGATAAGATAGTAAGCAAAACATTAGTACAGAATGATGCACTTAGTATGACTTTGATGGCATTTGATGGGAAACAGGAACTTTCAACTCATGCAGCAGGCGGAGATGCATTAGTAATTGCATTAGATGGAGAGGTGCTGATAAATATAGATGGAGAAGAATTTGATATTAAAAAAGATGAGAGCATAATAATGCCGGCTAATATTCCTCATTCTCTTCATATCAATGATAAATTCAAGATGTTATTAATAGTATCGAAAAAAGCATAGAAGAAATTAGATTATAAACTATTTATAAAGAATTGAAAATAATGAATTATATAGATATATTCGAGGTACGATTATAATAATTAGTTGAAAAGGAGTGAGATCATGGAATTTTTAAACTCTTTGAGTTCAATCCAAATAATAGGGCTTGTCTATACTATTATAATTCCAATCATATTTATAATAGGATTTGATAATACTATAGAAAGAAAAAAGCTTGCAAATAAAATAGCCATGATTGGATTAGTTATTATATCGGTACTTACATTTATTAGAAGCTTATTAATTAAAGGAGTGTAATTATGGATCTATATAGTTTATTAAATTTACTAGGTATTGGCTATATAATGGCAGGAGCAATGAGTATAGTCTATACTAAAGGTTTCGAATTTAAGAATATGACGAGTGAGAAAAAAGTTAATAATGCTTATGCTTCTTTCATCACAATGTATCTAGTTTTTTCAATAATTAGTATTTTAAAAGAAGTGATAAATAATATAATGCAATAGAAAATACATAGTCAAATATTTGACTATGTATTTTTTATATATTAAATTAAATAAGAATAGAGTATAAAAAATACTATTTTTTATTAAAAACACTTGCTATTAGTCGTTGGTAAGAAGTATAATTAGAAAAGTTGAGAGAAATTATGTATATAGAATATTTCCAATCTAAGATACTGATAAATTAATATATTAAGAATTAAAAGAAATACAAAAAAATAGATTAAAGTCCTTGATTTATTTAGACTTAAGCTATATAATATTATGGTATGTGGTTGACATGCGATGAGACAAAAGGTGGCCTAACACTGATGAAATGCAAGTTATACCGCAAACAGCTCAGTAATAGGGAAATTTTTGTTGAGAATGTCCAAACTGAGATTTGGGCGGAGACGACTGCATATTGCACAACACGCTAGGGTGAGTGTATTGGCAGTCCTTATTGCATAATAGTAACATGCGATTAAAGGAGGGAATGTTAAATGGCAAAAGGTCAAAAAATAAGAATAAGACTAAAAGCTTATGATCATGAGCTTCTAGACGCATCAGCACAGAGAATAGTTGATACGGCTAAGAGAACAGGAGCTGAAATATCAGGGCCTGTACCACTACCAACAGAAAAAGAAGTGGTTACAATAATAAGAGCAGTTCATAAGTATAAAGACTCTAGAGAGCAGTTTGAGCAAAGAACTCATAAGAGACTTATAGATATTTTACAACCATCAAAGAAGACAGTTGACTCATTAATGAAGTTAAACTTGCCAGCTGGTGTAGATATCGAAATAAAATTATAATTGATTGTAAGTAGAGACACACTCTGCTTAGAATGATTGCATCTAGATGCAATCCGCTGTAAGAATTCAGGAGGTGTAAAAATGAAGAATATTATAGGAAGAAAATTAGGTATGACTCAAATATTCACTGAAGAAGGTGAAGTTATACCAGTAACGGTATTAGAAGCAGGACCAGTAAATGTTGTGCAAAAGAAAACAGAAGAAACTGACGGTTACTCGGCAGTTCAAGTTGGATTTGATGAGCTAAAAGAGAAAAAGGCTAATAAACCAACGAAAGGACATTTTGAAAAAGCTGGGGTAGACCTTAAAAAACATATAAAAGAGTTCAGAGTAGATGATATCGAATCATACGAAATAGGACAGGAAATAAAAGCAGATGTTTTTGAAATAGGAGATAAAGTAGACGTTTCAGGAAGATCTAAAGGTAAGGGATTCCAAGGTTCAATAAAGAGACATAATCAAAGTAGAGGACCAATGTCACATGGATCTAAATACCATAGAGGAGTTGGAGCACTTTCAGCTGCAGCATATCCAGGAAGAGTTATGAAGGGAAGAAAATTACCAGGACATATGGGTAATGAGAATGTAACAGTTCAAAACTTAGAAGTAGTAAAAGTTGATGCAGATAAGAACTTCATCTTAGTAAAAGGAGCAGTTCCTGGACCAAAAGGTGGAATCATAACTATAAAAGAGAGCGTTAAAGTAAAAAAATAAGGTTACTAAGAGAGGAGGAAACTAAATGCCTAAAGTATCATTATTAAATGTATCAGGTGAAGAAGTAGGAGAAATAGAATTAAATGATGCAGTATTTGGAATAGAAGTTAATGAGCATGTTCTTTATGAAGCAGTTAAAAATCAACTTGCTAATAAAAGACAAGGAACACAGTCGGCTAAGACTAGAGCAGAAGTAAGAGGTGGAGGAAGAAAGCCTTGGAGACAAAAAGGAACTGGTAGAGCTCGTCAAGGAAGTATAAGATCACCTCAATGGGTAGGTGGAGGAATAGTATTCGCACCTAAACCAAGAGATTATTCATATAAATTACCAAAGAAAGTTAGAAGATTAGCTATGAAATCAGCTTTAAGTTCTAAAGTAGAAAACAATGAAATAATAGTAGTTGATAAATTTAATTTAGAAGCACCTAAGACAAAAGATATGATAAATATCTTAGGAAGCATAAAAGCTGGAAAAAAAGCATTAGTAGTTACAGCAGAAAATGACACTAATGTAATAAAATCATCAAACAATATACAAGGTGTTAGAACGGCTACAGTGAATACATTGAATGTATACGATATACTAAAGTATGATTCTTTAGTTATAACTGAAGATGCTGTTAAAAAAGTGGAGGAGGTGTATGCATAATGCGTAGTCCACACGATATAATCAGAAGACCGTTAATTACTGAAAAAAGTATGGATCAGATAGCAGAAGGTAAGTACACTTTTGTTGTAGATAAGAGAGCGAATAAAACTGAGATAAAAAATGCATTAGAGACTATATTCGGAGTGAAAGTAGCAAAAGTTAATACGATGAATATGCAAGGAAAGACTAAGAGAATGGGAGCGAATGTAGGAAAAAGAGCTAGCTGGAAAAAAGCTATAGTTACATTAGCGCCTGATAGTAAAGGAATTGAATTTTTCGAAGGAATGTAATCTGAAATAGAGGGAGGCACTAAAATGAGTATAAAAAAGTTTAGACCAACTTCTCCAGGACTTAGACAGATGACGGTTTCAAGCTTTGAAGAGGTAACAAAATCAACGCCTGAAAAGTCACTTACAACAAGTCTTAATAAAAAAGCTGGTAGAAATGCTCGTGGAAAGATAACAGTACGCCATAGAGGTGGCGGTGCTAAGAGAAAATATAGAATAATAGATTTTAAGCGTAATAAAGATGGAATACCTGGAAAGGTAGCTTCAATAGAATATGATCCAAATAGAACAGCATATATTGCGCTTATAAATTATGTAGATGGAGAAAAAAGATATATAATAGCTCCAGAAGGATTAAAAGTAGGAGATACTATAGAATCAGGAGTAGACGCAGATATAAAAGTTGGAAATGCATTACCACTTAAAAATATACCTGTAGGTACTCTAGTTCACAATATAGAAATGAAAGCAGGAAAAGGTGGTCAATTAGCAAGATCTGCTGGTAATTCTGCACAGTTAATGGCTAAAGAAGGAAATTATGCGCAGTTAAGATTACCTTCAGGTGAGTTTAGATTGATAAGAATAGAGTGTAAAGCTACGATAGGAGAAGTAAGTAATGGAGAACATGAGCTTATAACTATCGGTAAAGCTGGAAGAAAGAGACATCTAGGATTTAGACCTACAGTTAGAGGTAGTGTTATGAACCCTAATGATCACCCACATGGTGGTGGAGAAGGAAGAACTGGAATAGGTATGCCTAGTCCACTATCACCTTGGGGAAAACCTACACTTGGTTATAAGACACGTAAGAAGAATAAGAAATCTGATAAATATATAGTAAGAGGAAGAAAGAAGAAATAGTAAGACTTACGCATAGCTTTATTGGAAGGAGGAAATATGAATGGGTAGATCTTTAAAAAAAGGACCATTTTGCGATGATCATTTGATGAAGAAAGTAGAAAACTTAAATGAAAATAATGAGAAGAAAGTTATAAAAACTTGGTCACGTCGTTCGACTATATTCCCTGAAATGATAGGACATACTATAGCAGTACATGATGGAAGAAAGCATGTTCCAGTATATGTAACAGAAGATATGGTTGGTCATAAATTAGGAGAATTCGTTCCTACAAGAACTTTTAAAGGACATGCAGGACAAACTGAAAGAACGACAGCAGTAAAATAGTTTGTTAAATAAATGAGGAATTAAGGAGGGAATTCTAGTGGAAGCAAGAGCTATTGCTAAATATGTGCGTATAGCACCGAGAAAAGTTAATTTAGTTGCTGCGGAAATCAGAGGGAAGCAAGTTGATGAAGCGCTAGCTATATTAAAGTTTACGCCTAAAAGAGGAGCAAAAGTACTAGAAAAAGTTGTTAAATCTGCTATAGCAAATGCAGAAAATAATAATGATATGGACAGAGAGAATTTATATATATCTGAAGTATATGCTAATCAGGGACCAACTCTAAAGAGATGGAGACCTAGAGCACAAGGAAGAGCATTTCCTATACTAAAGAGAACATCACATGTTGGTGTAGTTGTAACTGAGAAATAAATAAAGAGGAGGGATATTAGTGGGTCAAAAAGTTAATCCACACGGTCTTAGAGTTGGAGTTATAAAAGATTGGGACTCAAAATGGTATGCAAATAAAAAAGATTTTGCAGACAATTTAGTTGAAGACAATAAGATACGTAAATATGTTAAAAAGAAACTATTTATAGCGGGAATATCTAAAATCGAAATCGAAAGAGCATCGAATAGAGTTAAATTAAATGTTTACACTTCAAAGCCTGGAATGGTAATTGGTAAAGGTGGACAAGGTGTAGAGGAATTAAGAAAAGAATTAGAAAAAATGATAAATAAGAATGTAACTATAAACGTTGAAGAGATAAAGAGACCAGATGAAAACGCACAATTAGTTGCAGAAAATATCGCTAGCCAGATAGAAAGAAGAGTATCTTTCAGAAGAGCTATGAAACAATCAATTCAAAGAAGTATGAGAACTGGAATAAAAGGAATTAAGACTACAGTATCAGGAAGAGTTGGTGGAGCGGATATGGCTAGAACTGAAGGTTATAGCGAAGGAACTATACCTCTACAGACATTAAGAGCAGATATAGATTATGGATTTGCTGAAGCTGATACAACTTATGGAAAAATTGGAGTTAAAGTTTGGATATATAAAGGTGAAATACTACCTACAGTGAAGAAAGAACAAAAAGAACAAAAAGAAGTAAAGTAGTTGTGAGAAGAAGGGAGGATATCATAAAATGTTGATGCCTAAAAGAGTTAAGCGTCGTAGAGTACACAGAGGAAGAATGACTGGACAATCTACACGTGGAAATAGAATAACTTATGGAGATTATGCATTACAAGCAATAGAGCCTTCATGGATAACTTCTAATCAAATAGAAGCAGCCAGAAGAGCTATGACTAGATACACTAAAAGAGGAGGGAAAATCTGGATAAAAATTTTCCCAGATAAGCCGGTTACTAAAAAACCAGCAGAAACTCGTATGGGTTCTGGAAAAGGAGCACCAGAGTATTGGGTATCTGTTGTTAAACCAGGAAGAGTATTATTTGAAATGGCAGGAGTTTCAGAAGAGCAAGCAAGAGAGGCTATGAGACTTGCTGCGCATAAGCTTCCTATAAAGACTAAATTTATAACACGTGATCATGATTCAAAGGGTGGTGAAGCTAATGAAAGCTAAAGAAGTACGTCAAATGAATTCAGAAGAATTGACAGATAAATTATCAGAATTAAAAGCAGAGCTATTCAATCTAAGGTTTCAATTAGCTACAGGACAGTTAGATAACCCTATAAGAATAAGAACTGTAAGAAGAGATATAGCTCGTGTTAATACAATCATTAGAGAAAGAGAAATAGAAGAGATAGATGCTTAGCACTTTACTGAAGGGAGGACAACTGTGCAATGGAAAGAAACAATAGAAAAGTAAGAGTGGGCCGTGTTACAAGTGATAAAATGGATAAGACTATAACTGTTGCTGTTGAAACATTCGTTTCACATCCACTTTACAAAAAATCAGTAAAAAGAACGACTAAGTTTAAGGCACATGATGAAGAAAATCAATGTGGAATCGGTGATACAGTAAGAATAATGGAGACAAGACCGTTAAGTAAAGATAAGAGATGGAGATTAGTTGAGATAATAGAAAAAGCTAAATAGTCCTTGGAATTGGAAGGAGGTAAAACGATGGTACAAAGTGAGAGCCGCTTAAAAGTTGGTGACAACTCAGGAGCAAGAGAAGTATTAGTTATAAAAGTATTAGGTGGATCAAATAGAAAGTATGCAAATATAGGTGATATTGTAGTTGCCAGTGTTAAATCTGCAACACCTGGAGGAGTTGTTAAGAAGGGTGATATTGTTAAGGCAGTAGTAGTTAGAAGTAAAAAAGGCCTAAGAAGAAATGATGGTAGCTATATAAAATTTGATGAGAATGCAGCTGTTATAATAAAAGAAGACAGATCTCCAGTAGGTACACGTATATTCGGACCTATAACAAGAGAATTAAGAGATGGAAACTTCATGAAGATTATATCGCTGGCACCTGAAGTATTATAAGAGGAGGTGTTACCGAATGCATGTAAAAAAAGGTGACAAGGTAGTTGTAATCACAGGAAAAAACAAAGGAAAAACTGGGATAGTGAAAGAAGTTTTACCTAAGAAAAATAGAGTAATAGTAGAAGGCGTAAATATGGTTGTTAAACACCAAAAACCTAGCCAAGCAATGCCACAGGGCGGAAGAATAGAAAAAGAAGGAAGCATAGATGCATCGAATGTTATGCTATATTCTGATAAAGCAGGTAAAGGTGTTAGAGTTGGATATAAGATAGAAGATGGAAAAAAAGTAAGAATCTGTAAAAAAACAGGAGAGACTATATAATAGATTGATTTGAAAGGAGGCTACATTGATGGCAACACGTCTAAAAGAGAAATATATAAATGAGGTAGTCCCAGCTCTTATGGAAAAATTTGAATACAGCAATGTAATGGAAGCACCAAAATTAGAAAAAATAGTTTTAAATATGGGACTTGGAGAAGCAAGAGAAAATCCCAAAATTTTAGAATCCGCAATTGAAGAATTAGCTTTAATAACTGGTCAAAAACCAATTACAACAAGAGCTAAGAAGTCGATAGCTAACTTTAAATTACGTGAAGAAATGCCTGTTGGAGCAAAAGTTACATTAAGAGGAGAAAAAATGTATGAATTTTTCGATAAACTTATGAACATAGCGCTACCAAGGGTAAGAGACTTTAGAGGTGTATCAAACACTTCATTCGACGGAAGAGGAAACTATGCATTAGGAATAAAGGAACAATTGATATTCCCTGAAATAGACTATGATAAAGTTGATTCGATAAAAGGTTTAGATATAATTGTTGTTACTACAGCACAAACTGATGAAGAAGCAAAAGAATTCTTAGGTCTTATGGGAATGCCTTTTAAAAAATAGATAAATAGGAGGAAGAATTCTAATGGCTAAAAAGTCTATGAAAGTAAAACAACAAAGAAAACAGAAGTTTAGTACTCAAGAATATTCTAGATGTAGAATATGTGGGAGACCACATGGATATTTAAGAAAATATGGTGTTTGCCGTATATGCTTTAGAGAATTAGCATATAAAGGTGAAATACCAGGTGTAAGAAAAGCAAGTTGGTAATTTAGATATTCGTTAATGGAAGGAGGTACGCTGTAATGGTTATGACAGATCCAATAGCAGACATGTTAACAAGAATTAGAAATAGTAATAATGCAAAACATGAAACTGTAGACATACCAGCGTCTAATATGAAAAAATCCTTAGCAAACATCCTATTGGAAGAGGGGTTTGTTAAAAATGTTGAAGAAATAGAAGATGGAATACAAGGGACTATTAGAATAGAATTAAAGTACGGAGAGAATAAAAAGAAGACTATAACTGGATTGAAAAGAATTTCAAAGCCAGGACTAAGAGTTTATGTAAATTCAAATGAAATACCTAAAGTATTAGGTGGTCTTGGTATAGCAATATTATCTACATCGAAAGGTGTAATAACAGATAAAGAAGCTAGAAAAGAAAATATAGGTGGAGAAGTAATCTGCTACGTATGGTAATAGATTTCTCAGAATAGGAGGTGCCGATAGTGTCAAGAATAGGACTAAAACCTATAACTATTCCAGATGGAGTAGAAGTTAAAATAGATGATAATAACAATGTAATTGTTAAAGGACCTAAAGGTCAATTAGAGCAGAAAATAGATAATGCAATGAAGTTAGAGATGAAAGATAATGAGATAAATGTTAGTCGTCCAACAGATAGAAAAGAGCATAGATGTATGCATGGACTATCGAGAACATTGATTGACAATATGATAGTTGGTGTAACAGAAGGTTTTTCTAAGACTTTAGAAATAAATGGTGTTGGTTACCGTGCGGCTAAACAGGGAAAGAAATTAGTATTAAACCTAGGTTTCTCACATCCAGTAGAGATGGAAGATCCAGAAGGAATAGAAGTTGAAGTTCCAAATAATAACCAAGTAATTGTAAGAGGAATAGATAAGCAAAAAGTAGGAAACTATGCAGCGGTTATTAGAGAGTGGAGAAAGCCAGAGCCTTATAAAGGAAAAGGTATTAAATACGTTGACGAATATGTAAGACGTAAAGAAGGAAAGACTGGTAAATAAAACTAGGGTTTGAGAAAGGAGTGAAGTTTAGTGATTAAAAAACAGTATAGTAATACAAAGAGAAAGAAAAGACATATGAGAGCTAGAGTCAACACAGTTGGAACTCCTGAAAGACCAAGACTTAATGTTTTCAGAAGTCATAAAAATATATATGCACAGATAATAGATGATTCAACTGGAACAACTTTAGTTTCAGCATCTAGCCTAGAACTAAGAGGAAAAGTTGATTCAACTGGAAATAAAGAAGCTGCAAAAGAAGTTGGTAAATTAGTAGCTGAAAGAGCTAAAGAAAAAGGAATAGAGAATATTCTATTCGATAGAGGTGGATATATATACCATGGTAGAGTTAAAGAACTCGCTGAAGGAGCAAGAGAAAACGGACTTAAATTCTAGAAAGGGAGGTCAAGCTTAATGAACAATGAGCGTATAAATCCAAATCAATTGGATCTTAAAGAAACAGTTGTTAATATAAATCGTGTAGCTAAAGTTGTTAAAGGTGGAAGAAACTTTAGATTTAGCGCATTAGTTGTTGTTGGAGACGGAAATGGACATGTTGGAGTTGGTATGGCTAAAGCTCTTGAAGTACCTGAAGCTATAAGAAAAGCTATTCAAGATGCTAAAAAGCATATAATTTCAGTTCCGACTGTTGGAACTACGATTCCTCATGAAACACTAGGTCAGTTTGGCGCAGGAAGTGTACTTCTTAAGCCAGCTGCAGAAGGTACTGGTGTTATCGCAGGAGGACCTGTTCGTGCAGTTATAGAATTATCAGGAATAAAAGATCTAAGAGGAAAATCGTTAGGAACGAGTAATCCTAGAAATATGGTTAATGCTACAATCGAAGCTCTTAAGCAGCTTAAGAGAGCAGAAGAAGTTGCTGAGCAAAGAGGTAAAACCGTAGAAGAAATACTAGGTTAGGAGAGTGAGAACCTTGGCAATGATAAAAATTAAATTAGTTAGAAGCAAAATTGGCAGAAAGCCAAATCAAATCAAGACAATTGAAGCTTTAGGACTAAGAAAAATAGGACAAATAGTAGAAAAGCAAGATACTCCTCAGATAAGAGGTATGATAAATAAAGTTAACCATATGGTTGAAGTAGTTGAGTAAAATCTATAATTTAGAGGAGGTGTAACCTAGATGAAGTTACATGAATTAAGACCTAACGCTGGCGGTGGTTCTAAAAAAACTAAGAGATTAGGTAGAGGTACAGCTACAGGACAAGGAAAGACAGCAGGAAGAGGACAAAAAGGACAAAAATCTCGTTCAGGTGGTGGTGTAAGACCAGGATTTGAAGGGGGTCAAATGCCTTTATATAGAAGAGTTCCAAAAAGAGGATTTACAAATATATTTGCAAAAGAATATGCTATTGTAAATATTGATAAATTAGATGAGTTCGAAGATGGAACAGAAGTGAATGCTGAGGTATTAAAATCAGCAGGACTTATAAAGAAAGAATTAGATGGTGTTAAGATATTAGGTAACGGAGAATTAAGTAAAAAGCTTACTGTAAAAGCAAATAAGTTTAGCAAATCGGCAATAGAAAAAATAGAAGCTAACGGAGGAAAAGTAGAGGTGATATAATGTTTTCAACTTTGCGTGATGCATGGCAAGTGCCAGAGTTAAGAAAAAGAATGATATTTACCCTACTTATGCTAATAGTATTCAGAGTTGGTGCAGCAATACCTGTACCAGGAATAGATGGAGCAGTTATCAAACAGATGTTTGACAGTTCTCAAATAGGAGGACTATTGAACTTCTTAAATCTGATGTCAGGAGGAGCATTTAAAGATTTTACAATCTTTGCATTAAATGTTTATCCTTATATTACGGCTTCTATAATTATTCAATTATTAACAGTAGCTATTCCTAGCTTAGGATCACTAGCAAAAGAGGGAGATGTAGGAAGAAAAAAGATTAGTAGTTATACTAAGTATCTATCAGTAGTTCTAGCTATAATTCAAGCAATAGGAATAAGTTTAGGATTCTTTAATCGTGCAATAATAAATAAAAGTCCACTAGTAGTTGTTGTTATAGTCATAACACTTACAGCAGGAACTTGTTTCCTAATGTGGTTAGGTGGCCAGATAACAGAAAAGGGAATAGGAAATGGTGTATCACTAATTATATTTATAGGAATCATTTCTAGAGCTCCTCAAGGTGTGACAAGAATAATTGAACTATATAGAACAGGAAATATTAGTATAGTTCCGATTTTAATCTTCTCAGTATTAGCATTACTCATACTAGCTGGAGTAATATTGATACAAGAAGGACAGAGAAAAATTCCAGTACAATATGCCAAAAGGGTAGTTGGAAGAAAAATGTATGGAGGACAAAGCACTCATATACCTCTAAAGGTATTGATGGCAGGAGTTATTCCAGTTATCTTCTCAACTTCGTTATTACAATTTCCACAAGTTATAGCATTGTTCTTTAAAGGTGGTTTTGCAGATTTTGTAAATAATTATCTTTCAGTGAACAGTACTACAGGAATGTGGATATATTCAATAATAAATATAGTATTAATAATATTCTTCACATATTTCTATACGGCAGTACAATTCAATCCTATAGAATATGCAAATAATTTAAAGCAAAGTGGAGGATTTATTCCAGGTATAAGACCAGGAAAGCCGACATCAGATTATCTTGGAAAAATACTTTCTAAGATAACTTTAATAGGTGCAATATCATTAGCAATTATTGCAACATTACCGGTTGCAATTGAAGGTTTCTTAAAATTAGGAATTCACTTCGGTGGTACTGCAATATTAATCGTTGTAGGTGTGGCTTTAGAGACTATGAAACAGATCGAATCCCAAATGTTGATGAGACATTATAAAGGATTTTTGAAATAAACCCAGGAGATGATTAAATGAGATTAGTATTACTAGGACCTCCCGGTGCTGGTAAAGGAACTCAGGCCATGGGGATAGTAGAAAAATATAATACCCCACATATATCGACGGGAGATATATTTAGAAAAAATATTAAAGAGAATACAGAATTAGGATTAGAGGCAAAAAGTTATATGGATAAAGGCCTTTTAGTTCCTGATGAATTAGTTGTAAAAATAGTAAAAGATAGATTAGAAGAACCAGATTGTAAAGATGGTTTTCTACTAGATGGATTCCCAAGAACAGTTGTTCAAGCGGATGCATTAGATGAAGAACTTAAAGAAATGGGTATAGCTTTAGATAATGTAATTAATATTGAGGTTCCTTCAACAGAGCTGATAAAGAGAGCTATAGGAAGAAGAATTTGTAAATCATGTGGAGATACATTCCATATTGAATTTAACAAGCCGAAAAAAGAAGGTATTTGTGATAATTGTTCAGGAGAATTATTTCAAAGAGAAGATGATACAGAAGAAACTGTATCTAAGAGAATTGAAGTATATAATGAGCAGACACAACCTCTAATAGATTACTATGAGAAAAAAGGTATAATCATTAATATTGATGGAACTCAATCCATAGATAAAGTATTCGAAGAGATAGTTAATAAATTGGAGAGTAAGTAAATATGATTATACTAAAGAGTAAGAGAGAAATTGAAATAATGAGAAGAGCCGGAAGACTAGTAGGCGAAACTCATGCTTTTCTAAAAGAGAAAATAGTGCCGGGTATTACTACTTTAGAGCTTGATAGATTAGCTGAAGAGTTTATAAGAAGCAAAGGTGCATTACCTGGCTTTAAAGGATATAGAGGTTTTCCAGGGACTATATGTGCTTCGGTAAATGAAGAGGTAGTTCATGGAATACCAGGAGATAGAGAATTGAAAGAAGGAGATATCATAAGTATAGATATTGGAACTATAGTGGATAATTACTATGGTGATGGTGCTAAAACTTATCCAGTAGGAAAAATATCTGAAGAAGATCAAAGACTTATTGATGTCACAAGAGAATCCTTCTATAAAGGAATTGAATTTGCTGTAGAAGGCAATAGACTTAGTGATATATCACATGCAATACAAAAATATGTAGAAGAGAATAAATTCTCAGTAGTTACAGATTTTGTTGGGCATGGCATAGGTAAGAATATGCATGAAGATCCACCTATACCAAATTTTGGACCACCAGGAAAAGGACCTAGACTTCAAAAGGGAATGGTATTAGCTATAGAACCTATGGTTAATGCTGGAACTAGAAGAGTAAAAGCACTTTCAGATGGGTGGACTGTAGTAACGGCAGATGGTAAAAAGTCAGCACATTATGAACATACTATTGCATTTGTAGATGATGGAATAGTATTATTGACGGAGGTTGACTAAAGGTGGCTTTAGATATATCTGTAGGACAATTAGTCGAATCTAAGCAAGGAAGAGATAAAGGAAGACTTTATTTCGTAATTGAAGTGATAGACGATAATTATCTAAAGATTGTCGATGGAAGATATAGAAAATTAAATAATCCGAAATTGAAAAAAAACAAGCATTTAATTGTATATAAGTACAAAAATAATGATATAATAGAAAAGTTAGATAGCGAAACGCTAGATGATATTTCTATAAAAAAAATCTTAAAATCTCTGAGTAGAGATTAATGAACAGGAGGTTCGAGTGCTGAATGTCAAAGGAAGATTTAATAGAGGTAGAAGGAACGGTAGTGGAAGCTCTACCGAATACAATGTTTAAAGTAAAGCTTGAAAATGGTCATGAAATATTGGCACATATATCTGGGAAGCTTAGAATGAACTTTATTAGGATTCTACCAGGTGACACAGTTACTCTAGAGTTATCTCCTTATGATCTTACAAGAGGAAGAATAACTTGGCGTAACAAGTAGGATTAAGGAGGGTTTACGATATGAAAGTAAGACCATCAGTTAAAAAGATGTGTGAGAAATGTCAGGTGATTAAGAGAAAAGGTAAAGTAATGGTTATCTGTTCAAATCCAAGACATAAACAAAAACAAGGTTAAGAATATAAAAAATTGTAAAATATAGAGATGAAATTAAGTAGGAGGTGCACTTAATGGCAAGAATCGCTGGTGTTGACTTACCAAGAGATAAGAGAGTAGTTATTGGACTTACTTATATCTATGGTATAGGCAAATCGAGATCACAAGAAATACTTTCTAAAGCTGGTATTTCAGAAGATACTAGAGTTAGAGATTTAACAGAAACAGAAGTAAATGATTTAAGAAGTATGATAGATGGTTATATGGTTGAAGGAGATTTAAGAAGAGATACAGCATTGAATATCAAGAGACTTAGAGAAATAGGAAGTTTCAGAGGATATAGACATAGAAGAGGACTACCGGTAAGAGGTCAAAACACTAAGAATAATGCAAGAACTAGAAAAGGACCTAAGAAGGCAGTTAGCAAAGGGAAGAAGAAATAGGCAATATTAAGGAGGGAATTTGATTGGCTAAGAAGAACGTTAAGACTCGTGTTAGAAGAAGAGAACGTAAGAATATAGAAAGAGGACAAGCACATATACAGTCAACTTTCAATAATACGATGGTAACATTAACAGATAGCAAGGGGAATGTTTTATCTTGGGCAAGTGCTGGACAATTAGGATTCAGAGGTTCAAGAAAATCTACTCCATTCGCTGCTCAAATGGCTGCAGAAGAAGCTGCAAAAAAAGCTATGGAGCATGGACTAAAATCTGTAGAAGTATATGTAAAGGGACCTGGTTCAGGAAGAGAAGCAGCGATAAGATCTTTACAAGCAGCTGGATTAGAAGTTAGTTTGATAAAAGACAATACTCCAATACCGCATAATGGTTGTAGACCACCTAAGCGTAGAAGAGTTTAAAATAATTACGAATTATCAGAAAGCCTGTTAAAATTATTTTTAGAGGCTGATGAATAAATTATATATGAAAAGATAATAATAAAAATCTGCGAAATTTGAAGCATAGATATTGAGCTATAGAAGAAGATTCTACTAGCTAGACGATATGCTGATAACTTAAGCGCTAAAATAGTGTTTTATTTTAAACACTTAATAGTTGAGCTTTGTTCAAAAAATAAATACAATTGGAAAGTTCTAACTCGCAACTTCGTTGCGGAGCGGTCAGCCTCGTAGTAAACAAATATCCCATCGAGGAGGGTTGGTATGCTAGAAATAGAAAAACCTAAAATTGATATTGTTGAAACAAATGAGGATAAAACCTATGGTAAATTCGTACTTGAACCACTTGAGAGGGGTTACGGAACTACTTTAGGAAATTCATTAAGAAGAATATTGCTTTCTTCCCTTCCGGGAGCTGCGATTTCTTCGATTAAAATTCGAGGAGTGCAACACGAATTCTCGACAGTGCCAGGTGTATATGAAGATATA
Organism: Andreesenia angusta; assembly: GCA_030537835.1. Taxonomy (GTDB): domain Bacteria; phylum Bacillota; class Clostridia; order Tissierellales; family Gottschalkiaceae; genus Andreesenia; species Andreesenia angusta_A. The sequence continues at coordinate 76,875 of JAUNVB010000002.1, forward strand.
TCAGAGATAATTTTAAATATCAAAGATATTGCAGCTAAAATATATACTGAAGAGTCTGTTAAGCTTATAATAGATGCAAAAGGGCCTAAGGAAATCAAAGCAGGAGATATTATCACAGGACCAGATGTGGAAATTCTGAATACAGATCTTCACATCGCCTCTTTAGAAGAGGATGCTGAGCTTTTCATGGAATTAGAAATGGAAAAAGGAAGAGGATATGTTCCTGCTGAACAGAATAAAAAAGAAGATCAATCTATAGGAACACTTCCAATAGACTCTATATTTACACCAGTTAAAAAAGTTAATTTTACTGTGGAAAATACTAGAGTAGGTCAATTCACTGACTACGATAGACTTATCTTAGAAGTATGGACGGATGGATCGATAAAGCCACAGGAAGCGACTTCACTTGGCGCAAAGATATTGAATGAACATCTAAATCTTTTCATAGCTCTTACAGATCATGTAGGTGATGTTGAAATAATGGTTGAAAAAGAGGAAGATAAGAAAGAGAAAGTCTTAGAGATGACCATAGAGGAATTAGATCTATCAGTAAGATCTTATAATTGCTTAAAGAGAGCTGGGATAAATACTGTAGAAGAACTTACTCAAAAGTCTGAAGAAGATATGATGAAAGTTAGAAATCTAGGTAAAAAATCCCTTGAAGAGGTTCAAAATAAACTTGCAGAACTAGAGTTGAGTTTAAAAGTTAATGAAGAATAATTTCTTTATAAGGAGGGATAATTAGGATGGCAAAATTAAGAAAACTTGGTCGTCGTACAGATCATAGATCTGCTATGCTTAGAAACCAAGTAACGAGCTTACTAAAAAATGGAAAAATTAAAACAACCGAAACTAGAGCTAAAGAAACTAAGAGAATGGCTGAAAAAATGATAACTCTTGCTAAAAAAGGAGATTTACATGCAAGACGTCAAGTATTAGCATATGTATATGATGAAACAGTAGTTAAAAATTTATTTGAAGAAATAGCTCCTAAATACGAAGATAGAAATGGTGGTTACACTAGAATCCTAAAGATGGGACCTCGTAAAGGTGATGCTGCTGAAATAGTAATATTAGAACTAGTTTAATATAAATTCAAGGGATTAAGTTTACCAACTTAGTCCCTTTTGCTAATTAAAAATATATTTTTCAGGAGAATGTTATGAACGACCATATTATAGAGATAAAAGATATATCCTTCATATATCCTTCAAAAGATATAGATAGCGATGATTATAAGGCATTGGATAATATAAATATCAATATAAAACGAGGAGAATTCGTTGCAATATTAGGGCATAATGGCTCTGGAAAGTCAACCTTATCAAAACTGATGAATGGTATACTTTTACCTACTGAAGGAGATATATTAGTTAATGGAATGAATACAAAAAGTGAAGAAGAGATATGGGATATCAGACAAACGGCAGGTATGGTATTTCAAAATCCTGATAATCAATTAGTTGCAACGATAGTAGAAGAAGATATTGCTTTTGGACCTGAGAATCAAGGTATAGAACCCTCTGAAATCAGAAGAAGAGTAGATGAAGCATTGAATATTGTAGATATGTATCCATATAGAAAATCCGCTCCTCACGCTCTATCAGGGGGACAGAAGCAGAGAATTGCTATAGCAGGCATATTGGCTATGGACCCCGATTGTATAATTCTAGATGAACCTACAGCAATGTTAGATCCATCCGGTAGAAAAGAAGTTATGAATACGGTTAAGAGATTGAATCTTAAAGAAAAGAAGACTATAGTCCATATAACTCATTATATGGATGAGGTTGTAGAAGCAGATAGAATAATAATATTAGAAAAGGGTAGGATAATAGCAGAAGGAAAACCTAAGGAAATATTTTCCCAAGTTGAAAAAGTTAGGAAAATAGGACTTGATGTACCTCAAGTCACAGAGCTTGCTTATGAATTAAATAAATCTGGAATTGATATAGATACGAAAGTTTTAAATATAGAAGAGTTGGTGAATTCGCTATGAGTATAGAGATTAGAGATTTAGTTCATATATATAGTGAAGGCACACCTTTTGAAAAAAGGGCATTAGATGGAGTCAATTTGAAGATTGAAAAAGGTAAATTCATTGGACTTATTGGTCATACAGGATCGGGTAAATCGACGCTTATTCAACATATAAATGGTTTGATAAAGCCAAATTCTGGAGAAATTTTGATTAATGGATTGAATATAACTAAGAAAGAGATAAAGATGAGAGAGGTCAGACAAAAAGTAGGTCTAGTCTTTCAATATCCTGAACATCAATTATTCGAAGAAACGGTTGAAAAGGATATTTCATTCGGGCCTATGAATCTAGGCCTTAAAGAAGATATTATAAAGGAAAGAGTAAAAGATTCCATGGAAAAAGTGGGATTAGACTATCTTGAATATAAAGATAGATCTCCTTTTGAATTATCGGGGGGCCAAAAAAGAAGAGTAGCTATTGCTGGAGTTATTGCGATGAATCCAGAAGTTCTAATACTTGATGAACCAACTGCAGGATTAGATCCAAAGGGAAGAGAAGATATTTTAGGTCAGATAAAGATATTGAATGATAATAATCCAGATTTGACGATAATTTTGGTATCTCATAGTATGGAAGATATTGCAAATTTGGTGGATAAAATAATAGTTATGAATGGTGGTAAGGTTGAATTATATGGAACACCGAGGGAGATATTTAAGAATATAGAGCTTTTAGAGAGAGTAGGTCTTGCTGCGCCTCAAGTGACTTATGTAATGAAGGCCTTAAAAAATAAGTATCCTGATATAGATACGGAGATATATACGGTTGAGCAGGCAAGAGATGAAATTTTAAGAGTTAAGAGAGGACAAGAAAATGCTTAAAAATATAACGATTGGGCAGTACTTTCCGGGAGACTCCTCTATACACAAATTAGATCCTAGAATCAAGATAATATCTGTAATACTATATATAGCAGCACTCTTCTTTATGGATAAGTTCATTTATTATATACCAGCTATTATACTATTAACTTCGACTATTTTAGTGGCAAAACTTCCTTTTAAATATATTATAAAGGGATTAAAGCCAATTTTTATATTGATTATAATAACTTTTTTAATCAATACATTTATGACTCCAGGAGAAATTGCTTTTGAAATAGGTCCTATTACTGCAACAAAAGAGGGCTTGAGACAGGCTAGCTTTATGGCAATAAGACTGATATTATTAGTTCTTTGTACTACAGTTTTGACACTTACAACTTCTCCTATATTATTGACGGATGGAATAGAGAAGCTATTAAATCCATTTAAGAGAATAGGCTTACCGGCTCATGAGCTAGCTATGATGATGACTATTGCATTGAGATTCATACCTACCTTATTAGAGGAAACGGATAAGATAATGAAGGCTCAAATGGCAAGAGGTGCTGATTTTGAATCTGGGAATATAATTAAGAGAGCTAAGAATTTAATACCTCTTTTAGTGCCTCTTTTCATTTCGGCATTCAGAAGGGCTGATGAATTGGCTATGGCTATGGAAGCTAGATGCTATAGAGGAGGAGAAAATAGGACTAGGATGAGAGAATTAGAATTAAAACGCTTTGATATAGTTTTTCTTATAATTGTATTAATATATTTGATTTTAATTATTCTCTTTAGGTATTTTATAAATTGATTATGAAGAATATCAAATTGACTATAGAATATGATGGTACAAATTATTGTGGCTGGCAGAAACAGACTGGATTAAAGACTGTTGAGGAAGAGGTTGAAAAAGCTATATTTAAATCTACCGGAAAAAGGGTTAAACTCTATGCTTCGGGGAGAACTGATGCTGGTGTCCATGCTTATGGACAGGTTGCAAATTTTAGGATAGAATCAACTATACCAGGAGATAGATTCATATATCCACTTAATGATAAATTACCAGATGATATATCTGTAAAAAAATCTGAAGAAGTAGAAGATGATTTCCATTCAAGATATAGTGCTAAAAGTAAAACTTATAGATATTTAGTTTATCAAAGTAAGATTAGATCTGCATTACTCAGAAATAGGGCTTATCATTTTAGTTATGAACTAGATATTCAGAAGATGAAAAGAGCGTTAGAGTATCTAGTTGGAAGAATGGACTATTCTTCTTTTACTCCGATAAAGAGTAATATCAATAAGAATATAAGAACTATATATTCGGCCGATGTTTTTCGTGAAGCTGAGTATATTGTATTTGAAATAAGTGGAAATGGATTTCTTCACAATATGGTTAGGATAATAGTTGGAACAGTTCTTGATATAGGAAATGGACATAGAAGAGTTGAAGATATGAAAGATATTATAGAGAAGAAGGATAGACTTTCAGCTGGTAAGACGGTTCCAGCTTATGGATTATATTTAAAAAGAGTTGAGTATTAATCAAGACTTAGCTTGACACACAAGGATGAGTATTATATAATATTTAAGGTATGTTAGAGAATCCACTAGCCCCGGATTCGAGAATGTATTAGAAAAAAATGAAACGACAATATAAATGGATATTATAAAAAGATAGGAGGCAGATCGATGAAAAGCTATAATGCGAAACCACATGAGATAGAAAGAAAGTGGTTATTAATCGATGCTGAAGGTAAGACATTAGGTAGACTATCTTCAGAAATTGCGAAATTGCTAAGAGGAAAGCATAAACCAATATATACTCCACATGTAGATACTGGAGATAATGTTATTGTTATTAATGCAGAAAAAGTAGTATTGACTGGAAATAAATTAACTCAAAAACACTATAAATACCATACTGGATATCCAGGTGGATTAAGAGAGATAAGATATGATAAGCTTATGGAAACTAAGCCTGAGAAAGCTATAGAGAATGCTGTAAAGGGAATGTTACCTAAGAATAGTCTAGGAAGAAAGATGATGAAAAAATTAAGAGTTTACAAAGGTTCAGAGCATAATCACGAAGCTCAAAAACCTGAAGTTTACGATATATAGTCGGAAGGAGGACTAAAGAATGCCAGAAGTTCAATATTATGGAACAGGAAGAAGAAAGACATCTGTAGCTAGAGTAAGATTATTACCAGGCTCAGGAAATATAACTGTTAATAAAAAGGATTTAGAAGATTATTTTGATTATGATACATTAAAAGTTATAGTAAAAGCACCATTAGAGATTACTGATAATTTAGATAAATACGATGTATTTGTTAATGTACATGGTGGAGGATATACAGGTCAAGCAGGAGCTATAAGACATGGTATATCTAGAGCTCTTTTAAAAGCTGATTCAGAGACTAGACCAGTACTTAAACAAGCTGGATTCCTTACAAGAGACCCTAGAATGGTTGAAAGAAAGAAATACGGACTTAAGAAAGCTAGAAGAGCACCACAATTCTCAAAGAGATAGAATATACCACCCTCAAACAGTTATGTTTGGGGGTTTTTTAATGCCTAGGAGCTTGTGAGAATTTAGCTATAAGTTTTAAAGCTTTTTAATTTAATTATCAACTATCATATTTAAATTTGAATATTACTTTTTAAAGGTCTATAATAGAACTAAGAAGATAATAGAAAAAGAATTAAATAAGTTAAAACGATTGGAGGTATAATATGTATAAGCCTGGTGAGTTTGAGTTTGGAAGATTGTATAATAAACTATGCTATGAAATGCCTTATCATATACCAGTAGATAAAGCGATGGGGGATAGGACGGATAAAGACTTAGAAAAATTTTGTAAATTAGCAGAACACTATATAGAAACAGGCGAAGATTTAATAGCTGAAGAATACGATCTAGATACAAGTTATAAAATTGAATATAGAAAATTTGATGGTACATTCGAAGACTAAAAGGCACCACTATATAGATAGTTGGTGCTTTTATTATGCCTAGAAACAATAATTGGGGACAGGAAAATAAAAGGGGTTTAAATTAAATAAATATTTTGTATGAAAAGAAGAAAAGTTATAATAGAATTATATTTAAAATTCATTTTAAATTCATATTTATATTGTATTCTATAATTAGGGGGTGAGGATATAAAACGCATATTGTATTTAGAAGATGATGATACGATTAGAGAAGTGATTGTAGAATATTTAAAATTAGCTAATTATGAAGTAATTGAGGCTGTGAATGGTAAAGAAGCTTTAGAGTATTTTGAAAATGAATCTTTTGATTTAGCTATACTAGATATAATGGTTCCAGAGATTGATGGAATTGAAGTATTAGAAGAGATTAGAAAAAAGGATAAGAAAATTGGAATAATAATGTTAAGTGCAATTGGAGATGAAAGAACTCAATTGCATTCATTCACTGCTATGGCAGATGATTATATAGTGAAACCAGTTTCTGCAATCCTCCTTATAAAGCGAATAGAGACCATATTAAGACGTATTTCAAATACTGAATTAGAAAAAAAGAATATAGGCTTAGAAAAAGATAGTCTTGGATACTGTTTCTATGAAAATGGAAAGAGAATAGATTTAACCCTGACTGAATATTTACTATTAGAAGTTTTTTATGATGAGAGAAATAGAGTCTTTGATAGAAATTTATTACTAGACAGGATATATGGAAGAGACTATTATGGTTCAGATAGAGTTATTGATGCACATATAAAAAACTTGAGAAAAAAATTAGATGGTGATTATATTAAGACTATCGTTGGTATTGGTTATAAATGGAGATGATTATATGAAATTAGCAAGAAAGACGACTATATACAGCCTGATAAGTATGATAGTTATATTTATCGTATTTTTCACCTATACTTCTTTATTACTACCGAATCTCTATGCAGATAGAGCCACAAAAGAAGCTAAAAAAGAAGTTAAAAGAATACATCAAAAATTCGTGGAAGAGAGAAATTACAGGAATATTGAAACTAAGAACTGGGCATCTACTTTCAGCATAGAAATAATGAAAGAAATCCCAGAAGTGAAAGTTTATAGAAAAGAAGGGGAAGGTCGATTTAAATTTAAAGATCCTAAGATAATAGCTTTACATAAAAAATTCATTGACTATAATAAAGAGTTTTCCGAAAATAGCAGAAAAGAAGATTTCAAACCATTCGATGAATCAGATTTAGATTTTCTTAAATCGATAGGCAATGAAAAGATGGATTTGAAATTCATAAGTTATGAAAAAAAATTATCAAACTCTAAAGATGAACAGAAGATTGATATTGAGCCATTTGGAAAAAACAATCTACTACTGACTATGAGTTATCACGACAAAAACCAAGAATATGTACTAGAAATAGGAATTACTGATAGAGAAGATGCCATTATAATTACGTATGTTCCAATTATGATAGGTAGTGTAAATCAAATTTTACCAGTAATATGGTCAAGCTTACCTATGGTATTAGCAGTATTAGCGCTAATAGTATTTATATCATCAAGTTTTTTTGCTAAAAGTATAACTAATCCAATAAAAACATTAGCAGGAAATACTAAAAAGATAAGAAATATGGAAGGCATGGAAAGCTCAAATATAGCTTTAAAGAGAGAAGATGAAATTGGTGAATTAAGCCGAGATATAGCTAATATGTCTAAAAGATTAAACGAACACTATAGAGGATTAAAAGAAGAGAATTTAAGAAAAGAAGTTTTACTCAGAGCTACATCACATCAACTGAAGACACCATTATCAGGTGCATTACTCTTAGTCGATGGATTATTAGATGGAATATGGGAAGAGGAACAAAAATCTATTCAAATAGAAAAGATCAAGGAAAGATTAATTGTAATTCAAAATATGGTGGAGAGAATTTTACGATTAGAAGATAAAAAAGAATTAGAGAATAATCAAATTGAATTGAGGAGTCTTCTGATTCAGATTATAAATCAATATCAAGTACAGAATCCAATCGAATATGAAATCAAAGGAGAATCAATATGGAGAACGGATTCAGATCTATTAGAGAGACTCTTAGATAATTTAATATCGAATGTCTATAATCATGGAAGTTCAGATGGAAGGATGGAAATAGAGATAGGAGAAGAATCTATTTCAATCTTAAATACTAAAGCTCATATTCCAGAAGATATACTACCTATTATAATGGAAGCATTTATATCAAAAACTGAAGGAAAAGGAAGAGGATTAGGGCTTTATCTTGCTAATTATGATGCTAAAAGACTAGGTATGAGATTAGAGATTATGAATAGTGATGACGGCGTAATAAGCATATTGACTAGAGTATAAAGGGGAGAGATTATTATGATAAGAATTGAAAATTTAAAAGTTAAATATAGTAATAAGACAGTATTGAATATAGACACTCCTCTCAGATTTAATTCAAATGATAGAATTGGAATAATAGGCTCTAACGGAGCAGGAAAGAGTACTATGGTTAATGCACTCTTAGATTTAATTCCATATGAAGGCAGATATGACTTAGGAGTCGCAAAAGAAGATATTGGAGTTCATATGCAATTCAATGAATATCAAGATGCAGTATCCATAAAGACTATAATAGAAATGGTACTAAATTGTAAAATAGAGAGAAATAAAAAATTAAAAGAATTAATAGAATTTTTTGATTTTGAACAAAGTCTTAAAAAGAAGTTTTCTCAACTTTCAGGGGGACAAAAACAGAGACTGACTTTAATTCTAGTACTAGCAAAGGACAGTAAAATGGTCTTTTTTGATGAAGTTACATCCGGATTAGATTTTCAGACTAGAGAGAGACTCATGGATCTATTATCAAAATGGTATGAAGATAAAGATACAGGTATTATAATTATTTCACATTATTATCAAGAACTAGAGAATATTATAAATAAATTAATAATATTAGATGACGGGGAAATTGTAGACTGGGGGGATGTAAAAGAATTATTTCAGAAATACTGTGGACATAGTCTATTTATTGTCGAATCAGAGAAAATAGAAGAATTTAATTCATTTGATACTAAAAAAAGAGAAGGGAAGAAGTTTATAATAAGACCGCGTAATCATAGAGAAGAAGAGGAAATTCTTAAAAAATTATATCAATTAGATGCGGATTATAGAAGAACTAAGAGAGATATAGAGATCTTAACTGAAATAGCTTTAGAAGAGAAGAAGAGGAGGAAGAATGATTATGCAGAATAAGATTAGTTTAAGACAGATAGGATATGAATTAAAAGTCCTGATCAATAATTGGTATATTCCTTTCTTTGGTCTTATATTTCCAACATTAATGGTGATACTTTTAAGCTTTGCAGTTTTAAATGATGTTCCAGAGAAGTATTTACCATTAGCTAGAGCAAATATGGTTTTAAATTTTTCACCTATGATTATACTAGCGATACAGCTTTTAGGACATGGATCTATATATAGTCAAGAATTGGAGAAGAATATTCCTTTAAGATTAGAACTCTTTGGTATATCTAAAAAATCCTCTATTAAAGCTAAATTAATAACTCAATCAATTTTAAGTACATTCGCTCTAATAATCTTCTATTTGATTACATTAGCAGCTTTAAGATTTGAACAGACGACAGCTATAAGACTTTTAGCAATATTTCTCATCTTATCTGCATTAAGTATAGTATTATTCGCATTAGCTCATAGTATCTGTTTAATAATAAGAAAGTTTAATGCATCGTATGCAGTATTGATGGCTATTTACTTTAGCATTATGATTCTTTCCGGGATGATGGGAATACCATCAGAAAAACTACCTATACCGTTTGAATTTATATCGAGATTAATTCCTTTTTCTTATTTTCAATCTGATATTAGAAAATTCTGGGAAGGAAAACCTATGAATTTTGCTCCTTTTATACAGGCATTTATATTCTTCTCAGCTGTAACTGGTATTATATTGATATTTGCTTTGAAGAGAAAAGATTAAGTTATACTTTTATCGAAATGAGCATTTTCTAGGACCCATTTTAAATTATAAAAATAGCAGAGTGTTTCCACTCTGCTATAAATTCTTTTCTTGATTATATTATCCATGATAATTTCCAGTTATTGCATTAACCACTACATATGAAGTATCTCTACCTATAATATATACCCTATAAGTTGATTCATCTATTTGCTCATAGTCCCTTACTACTTCATCAAGATTTTCATAAAGATGTTTTTCAAATTTTTCTTTCCAATCAGGCTTTATAGGAGCATTATAAGTCATATAGCGTGCAAGCGCCGGAATATCATTTAAATCAGGATTTTCTAAAAGATAGTCTTCAAATAATATTATAAAATCTCTTTTAGTAATTGCATTTAGAAACTCTGGCGCCCAATTCAACTTCTGAGCTTCTGATAAATTATTTTGTCCATTGATTATATAATCCTTTACATCTTCAAATAGGTAGAGTGCATCTTCTAAAACAGAAAGCTCTATACCCTTTGATTCTATATTTTTAAAATTATTAATTATTTTCGCTGCTTCAGCTCTAGTAATATTTGAATCTGGATTAAATATTTTTTCATTATAACCAGATATTACATTATTACCGGCTAATGATGCTATGTCCAGCTGAGCCCAAGAATAACCGATATCATCGAAGAATAGGTAGCTATCATTAAGCATGGACTCACTTTTTAAATATCGATTTACTATAGCGGCAAATTCAGCTCTAGTAATATATTTTTCAGGCTTAAAAGAGCTATCTTCGTAACCAGTTATAATTCCTCTACTAACTAAATTTTGAATAGCATCACTGCTCCATCTATTTTCAGCATCAAATGGAATAGGAGCTTCTTTTATAATTTCTCCAGTATAATTAGAGATTATCTGAGCTGCCTCTTCTCTAGAAATAGGATTGTCCGGTCTAAAAGTATTATCCATATATCCATTTATTATATTATCTTCAGATAATATATTTATTTCATTTTCAGCCCAATGTCCGACTATATCACTATAGGCAAAGGCAGTTGCTGAACTGAATATTATTGAACTTACTAATATAATCGATGTAATTTGCTTTTTCATTTCTATTCCCCCTATATTTCCGTTTATTATTTAAAAGCTATCTTTCCTTTAATTTAGCCTACTCCAATAATTTTATGAGTGATATTATCTATATAGTCATTACTTACTGGGTAATTGGGAAAGGAATTGAAGCCTTCGAAGAAAATTACATTAGTCTCATTATAATTTCTTTTCATTATGAAATAATAATAATCGTCCTTATAAGTATCATAATAGATTAAAGTAATAATATTATCGTATGAGCTATTAGCAAGGATATTAAAATTCGTTTTATTATATCCAATCCAGTTTTTCATCCCATATGCATTTTCTGCAATCGTAATTGCTTCATCTACATCTGTCCAATCTGGTAGATTTTCAGATTCTCTATGATATAGCTTAGAATCCCATATATATCTAGTACCAGTATTTTTAGTGCCATGAAAATAAGAAGGCATAGCTTGAGAAACCATTTTAATAGCTTCAGCTCTTGTAATTAGTCCATCTGGCCTAAATTCAATATAAGGAAATCCATCTGGCATAATAACTTGGTAATAACCATTCATTATTCCCAAACTATAAGCTATATTAATATATTTTGCACCCCAATGATAAATTTCTCCTACACTTAAATCATCATAATGAAAAGGTGGGTCACCAATACCTATATATCCCATGCAATCCATAGCAGATACTATCATTTTTGCAAACTGTGCTCTAGTCACATATTCGAATGGCCTAAAATTACCATCTGGAAATCCATTGATTATCTTGTTTTTTTGAATTGTATTAGAATCGAAATTTGTTTGAGCTGTAAATGCTGAAAAATAATATAGATCACTAAGACTATTGATTTTCTTAGTATTCCTACTATCTGGGAATAAATCAGGAATCATAGGATTCACACTATAGTCAGGGGTATAATTATAAAATCTCTCTAATAAATCGCTTATCAATTCAGCACATTCAGCCCTATTCATATACTGATCGGGAGATAAATCTGCATATTCGAATTGACCTAATACTCCTGCTTTTTCCATATTTTCAATATAGCCTCTTGCCCAATGATCAGATATATCATTATATGCAAATGAAATACTGCTAGTAAAAACTGTTGAAATAATGAGTAAAACTGCAGTTAATAGTCGTTTCATTTTAACGACCTCCTTAGATCTGTTTAAATTTTAATGGGGAATTTAATATGTACTCTTAATTCTATTATATCATCTGTATTTGCCTAATCAAGAAAATAAAAAAAGAAAATGCTTTACACTTACCTATTCCCATATTATGATAGAGAAGCAGTAGAGAAATAAATAAATAATACCGTTTCATATTAACAATGTAAATCGTATCTATTTAATTATTAGCAATATTGCAACAAAAAAAGAGTGCACAGGCACATAGGAGGATTTACAATATGAACAACGGTACAGTTAAGTGGTTTAATTCAGAAAAAGGTTATGGTTTCATAACAGATCAGGACGGAACAGATTCATTCGCACACTATTCATCAATAAATGGTGAAGGATATAAGACATTAGAAGAAGGACAAGAAGTGTCTTATACAATCGAAACTAGCGAACGTGGAAACCAAGCAAAAGACATTACAATATTATAAATATAATATATAGATAACTGTAATCTTCGGATTACAGTTTTTTTATCTTCAATATTTGACTTATAATATGGGTATATATAAAATAAAAACTTAAAGGAGGAGAATTTTATGAAATTATTAAAAAGTTTTCTAATAGGAAGTTTAATATTTTGTTTCTCCCATACAGTTAATGCCGAAGTAGAAAATATGAGTAATTGGGGAAATCTTGAAATTTATTGGGGACAATCCAATAATATAATATCTTCAGATGAAAATATGGATATATCTTCTAATCTGAGCAGAGCAAAATTTGTAGATATGCTGTATAAATCTAAAGGGAGTCCAGAATCTAAAGGCACTATTACTTTTGAAGATATAAAAAAGGATGAAACTTATTATGATGCAATAAAATGGGCATATAATAATGGGATAATCTATGGTGTATCTGATAAGAAATTCAATCCATATGCAAATATAAGTAGAGAAGATATGATAACTATATTATATAGAGATCATGGAGAGAAAAATGAAAAATCGAATGATATTCTAGCTAATTATGTGGATTTTGATAGCGTATCTGATTATGCTAGAGATTCGTTCATTTGGTCTATAGAGAATAAGATAATATATGGATATACCGAAAATTTATTGAAGCCAAAAGAAAATACGACTCTAGCTCAAGGTCTTTCAGTATTGATGAGATATGATGAAAATATTTCTAGAAATATTTTTAATATTGATAAAATAAAAAATCTAAAAATATTTAATGGTGGAAATGGTCTTCATCTGAATTTAGACAGTGAAAGCAGAATCGAAGAGATAAAAAATAAATTAAATGAATTCAAATACAGTAGAGTAGAAAAAGATATTCCTAAGGACGGTTATTCTTATATTTTAGAATTCACTACAGACGATGATAAGCAATTTAAAATAGTATTTCATGGGAAAAATAAAATTACAATAGGTGATTATGAATATACTGTGGATGAAGAAAACTATTTTGAAAATAATTGGAGTAGTTTATTATTATTCTCTTTAGAAGAATCGAATATATCTGAAATAATATTAAGCGAATCTAGAGATAATGGAACTGAAATAGTGAAGGATAGGGATAAGATAAAGTCTATAGTAGAAAAAATTAATGAGACTAAATTTATAGAAAAGGAAGTTCTTGAGCCAAGAGATGGATGGGAATATATTATTAAGATAGTTCATAAAGATAGTGATCATGAATATATATATAAAATGCATCCAGATGGAATCGAAATTAATAATATTCTTTTCAAAACCGGAAATAAAAACTATTTTGATGAGATTTGGAAAAGTGAATTTAAAGGTAATAAATAAAATTCTTAAATGAAACTTAAAGTATAAAGAAATCTATTAATAATTAGCTATATTTTAAGCCCTCTATAATGAGAGGGCTTTTTCGTATTCTAGGACAATATTCCAGATACTGTCTATTATATTATTTCCCCAGAAAACACCATTATCATTTAATTTATAGATATCTTTCTCTTTGTATAGATAATTTTCATTTTCCAAGGTTTTAAAATATTCATTTATTCTTTCATCATTTAATATATTTGGATTGTAATAGAGTAGCTGAATAGTGTCTATAGCTTTTTTATATTTAAAATAATCATCTTTAAAATACATTCCATTTACATTCTCGGGATTATATACATTGTATTCGTATTTATCTATATCTATGGGATTCATAATTAATAGATTTTCAATACTTCCACCGGCACCTGCTCCTAATGGGAATGTGTCTTTTCCTGCTAGTCTCTGTTTTATATATTTATATTCATCTCTGCCTTTTTTTACTCTCTTTGTGAGTTCAAGATATTCATAATTTTTGCTATATTCTAAGACTGTATCGAAAAATTCTCTATCTCTTGAAGAAGAACGATTTATATTGTATTTCTCTAAATTCTTTCCTAATTCGGATTCATTCATTATTATCAATGAATACATTGAAAAGCCTGCAAGATCTAATTCATCTATGAGTTTTAAATCTTCTATTAACTCAGCTTTGCTTTGATTGAAATAATTATATATTAAATCTATATTTAAATTTTCAAATCCTGAATTTCTTATATATTTAAGCCTGTTATAGGCAAAATCTTTATCTCCCCTACGGTTTAAAAACTTTCTACCGTCATTAGAAAAAGTTTGAACTCCTATGGACAATCTATTCACACCACTAGATCTTATAGTATTAAATTTCTCGTCATTTAAATCAGTTAGACTAGACTCCATAGTGATTTCTATATCAGGCTCTAGATTAGCACTGGAATGCAGGGCATCAAGAATTTTATAGAGATCTCTCTCTGAAAGAATAGAAGGTGTTCCACCACCAAAATATATAGATGAAAAGGTAGAAGTTTTAAATCTATTGCTTTCACTATAATATTTTAATTGATCTATAATCAGATCTATATAATCTTTTTTAGGTCTATCTAAAGATCTATTCATATTACAAAATGAACAGATATTAGAGCAGTAGGGTATGTGTATATAGATTACTTGTTCTCTTTCTCCCGTACTATTTAGTATTTCATCAAGTTTTTTAGAACCACTCATGAAACTACTCAATTTTCTTCCAAGATGATGAGATTTTATTCTCTTATTAAATCGCATTAAATTCCTCTTTTCTATTTAGATTTAGCTGCAATTTTATATATATTTATAATATCCTTTTTATTCAGCTTTTTAAAAGAACCTATATCATTATATTTTGTACATTTATCTGCCATAAGCTCTATATCGTCTTCTCCTATCTTTAAGTCTTCTAGATAGATAGGCATATTAATATCTCTTAGAAACGTTCTAAAGGCTTCTATGGTATCTTCTGGAGCTATATCTTCACCTAAATCAAATACCTTTTGTCCTAATCGGATAAAACGCTTTGGATTTACATCTTTTACATATTCCATCCATGCAGGGAAGATTATTGAAAGAGTTTCTCCATGAATTGAATCATATAATGCGCTTAATTCATGTGCAATATTATGGCTTGCCCAGTCCTGAACTCTACCTAAGCCTAAAATGCCATTATGTGCAAGAGTAGAGGATAGCATGATTTCCTCTAATGCTTTAATATTTAGTTCATCGTCTTTTAATATATAAGCCATTTCTATTATATTCTTCATAAGGCCTTCTGACATATAGTCCATAGAGCCGTAATCATCATTATCTTCCATATATCTCTCTAATATATGACTGAACATATCGACTATTCCTGCAAATCTCTGGCGTCTAGGAAGTGTTCTAGTCAATTCAGGATCGAGGATTGAGAATGCAGGACGAAGATAGTCTGAACCTATACTGCGTTTTTCACCTGTTTTTTCATTATTTATCACACTGCCTCTACTGTCTTCACTTCCAGTCGCTGGAAAGGAGAGTACGACTCCTAATGGGAGCAAATTCTCTTCTAATACTTTTGCTTTTCCTATGAATATATCCCAGATATCACCATCATAATTATATCCTGCTGATATTGCTTTTGCAGAGTCTATGACACTACCTCCACCGATTGCAAGAATAAAGTCAATATCATTATCTTTCACTAATTCTATTCCTTCTTTTACTTTCTGAAGTCTTGGATTTGCAACTACTCCACCTAATAATTTATATTCTATTTTTTTAGCTTTTAATTTTTTTATTATCTCTGGAATAGTTCCATCATCAATCATTCTATTTGAACCATAATGGATTAATACTTTTTTTATATTCTTAGGAATATAATCTACAGTTTCTTTTACTTTTCCATTTCCAAAAATTAACCTCGTAGGATTATAATAATTAAATTTCATAAAAATCCTCCTCTTATCAATTATACAATAATTATAATTCTAAGAAGATATATCGTCAAATTTGAGGATTTATAAAAATAAATTTTAAATATTTTTATATTAAAAAATAATAGGGAATACCTTGTAAATAGAGGAATTGAGTAGAAAAGAAAATTGAATAATTAAAAATAAGATGAAATAATAAAAGAAAAAGCTTTACATTCATCTTCTCCCGTAGTATGATATAGAAGCAGTAGAGAGATAAATAAATAATACCGTTTCATATTAACAGTGTAAATCGTATCTATTTAATTATTAGCAATATTGCAACAAAAAAAGAGTGCACAGGCACATAGGAGGATTTACAATATGAACAACGGTACAGTTAAGTGGTTTAATTCAGAAAAAGGTTATGGTTTCATAACAGATCAGGACGGAACAGATTCATTCGCACACTATTCATCAATAAATGGTGAAGGATATAAGACATTAGAAGAAGGACAAGAAGTGTCTTATACAATCGAAACTAGCGAACGTGGAAACCAAGCAAAAGATATTACAATATTATAAATATAATATAGATAACTGTAATCTTAGTATTACAGTTTTTTTATTTTTAAAGCCCTCTATATAGAGGGCTTTTTTAATGAGATTATGGATTTATTATTTTATAACTATTATTATCTATTTTATATCTCATACTTGGGCTATGAGGATATACATCATAATCACGAAAGCATATAATATCGGTAGTATCCTTATATCTTATAAATCTAAATAATTTATTACCTAAAGGATTATCACCATCGTAATATAATGTGACCACATTTCCATAAGTATTTAATTTATCTTCAATCCAAATATGTTCATTATAATCTATCCACTGTGGATTTGCTGGAAGAACAGTTTTTTCAAAAAATAGTCGAGCTGCGACTATGGATTTAGTGAAATTATCTGCATTACTATCTAATGGATAAAAATTATGCCACTCCGGTACTTGCTCTCCTTCAACTTGATATAAATGATCGTCCCAGGTGTATCTAATATTGGCTTTATCATAAAATATTCTATTCATTGCAGTTGCTACCATTTTTATGGCCTCTGCTCTTTTAATCATACCATCTGGTCTGAATTCAATATATAAAAGTCCATCGCTCATCATATTCTGGCTATATCCATTCATAATCTTCTCACCATAAGCTATGCCTATATAATAAGCTCCCCAATGAGTATTTCCGTCATAATTCATATCGCTATGGAATTCTGGGAAATGACGAATATCTAAATAGCCAAAACAGTCTAAAGCAGTTATAAGCATTTTTGCGAATTCAGCTCTAGTTACATAATTGTAGGGGTGAAAATTTCCATCTGGATATCCATTTATTATATTATTCTTCTTCACTCCAGTAGGGAAAGTATCACCAGGTGCAGTGTAACTGGTGAAATAGAATAGATTACTCAAGGCCTCTATTTTTTTAGTATTTCTAGTACCTACTAATAAGTCTGGAAATTTGTTTTTTAATCCACTATAATCAGGTCTATATCCATAATGCTTTTCAAAAAAATCACTTATCAATTCGGCACATTCAGCTCTATTCATATACTGCTCAGGATATAGATTTACATCTTCGAATTGACCGAGTACTTCTAAAGACGACATAGTATTTATATATTCTTTAGCCCAGTGATTGTCTATATCGTTATAAGAAAGAGAAGTACTGCTAAGAGCTATTGATATTATAAATAGAGTTATAGATATAAATCGTTTCATTTTTAATTCCTCCTTAAATTTTATTTGGGGAATTTTATATGTACTAATTTAATTATATCATCTAAAGCAAATATACTAAACTCGAAAGAATAGAATAAAGCGAAATCGAAAAATTTAAAGTTTATGTGAAATTAATAAAAATAAATTATAAAAATATTTATATTTTTTTATAGGGCTTAAGCACTGGGAATAGAGAGGTTCAGAGAAAAATGGAATTGAATAATTAAAAATAAAATGAAATAATAAAAGAAAAAGCTTTACATTCATCTTCTCCCGTAGTATGATATAGAAGCAGTAGAGAAGTAAATAAATAATACCGTTTCATATTAACAGTGTAAATCGTATCTATTTAATTATG
>JAUNVB010000003.1 GCA_030537835.1 Andreesenia angusta
TCTTTACTTAAGCTTCTATAGGTATGATTACCTTGGTTGTATATATTAACTATTTGCTTCTTGAAATCATCGTCATAATACTTTCTCTTTATAGACATATTATCTCCTCCGATTTATTAATTATATTTATTGTATCATGTTCGGAGGTAATATGTCCTATTTAGTGTAGCCTATCCACTTTAATTAAAGATCTTTCATAATTTTTTGCCTTTATCTAGAAAAAATACTCTTGTACATATTTTATTTACAAACTCAATATCGTGGGAAATAATAAAGATAATTTTATCTTTTGCTATATTCTTTATCAATTCGGATACATTGTTCATACTATCAAAATCAAGTCCTGAAGTTGGTTCATCAAATATGATTATCTTTTTACCATCCATAATGGCTGAAGCTATAACTATTCGTTGTTTTTGACCCCCTGATAAAGATAGAGGATGAGCTTCTAAATATTCTAATAAATCAAGCTTTTCAGCTATTTTTCTTGCTTTATCTAAACTATCATCTTTTTTAGCAAGAAAAAGCAGTTCTTTTAGTACTGTATCTAAAAACAGTTGATGATTAACATCTTGCATAATCATTGAACAGAGCTTTCTTCTATGTCTTGCTTTTAGCGATTTATTAGAAGAAGAGAGTTTCATTTTGCCCTTTCCTTTCAGAATACCGGATATAGTATATCCTAGGGTCGTCTTTCCTGAACCGTTTTTCCCTAGTATTCCTATTATTTCATTCTTTTCACATTGTAATTCTGGTATATACCAAAGCTCTTTTCCATAAGTATGGGAATAAGAAAAATCCTTAATAGATAGATCTCCTTTTTTATTATCATTAAGCCCTAGATTACTAAATTTAAATCTGTCGTGTAAAACTGGAGTAATAGGAGATCTTATGCCCATCGCCTGTCTCTTTTCATCAGACATATTTATAATTTGCTCTGCTGACATTATTTCTTTGATCTCTCCCTGGTCCATATAGACAATTCTGTCAACATAGTCCATTAAGTAATATATTCTATGCTCTGCAATTAGGATGGTCTTCCCTTCTTTTTTCAACCGCTCAATAAGATCTCTTAAATCCTCAATTGCATCAGAATCTAAATTGCTGCTCGGCTCATCAAATATGATTATATCTGGATCTGTCATGTAAACGCTAGAATAGGCAATCTTTTGTTTTTCTCCACCCGATAGTTGGAAAATATTTCTATCCACTAGATTTTTTATTTTTAGATTGGATATTGTAGTACTTAACCTTTGTTCCATTTTTTCTTTATTTGCTCTGTGATTTGACAGTCCAAATAAAAGTTCATCTGTAGTATCTAAATTGAAAAATTGTGATTTAGGATTTTGAAATACAGAACCAATCTGTTTTGAAAGCTCCTGGATGCTACTAGAAGTCAAGTTTTTCCCATTAAGAGTCACTTGTCCAGATAGATCCCCTTCTAAATAATTTGGTATTATGCCATTGATTATATTTAAAATAGTAGACTTTCCTGTTCCGGATTTCCCCAAAAATAAAACAGTTTCTCCCTTCTGAATATCCAAATTAATATTTTTCAAAATATATTCTTTCTTTTCGATATATTTAAATGATACATCGTGAAAACTAATCATATGACCCCTCCTTTAATTAATATACCAAGTAAGATAAGTCCGAAAGAGACAAAAATAAATATTAGGTCTCTAAAAGTAAATCCTATTTCCGTTAAATATGTCCGGCTCATATATAAGCCTAATCCCCTAGTAAGTGCTGCAACTGTAAGCTCATCTCCAGTTTTGATTAGTGAGTAGACTAATGGCACATATAGATATTCTATAGTTTTCACAGGATATCTTATAAAGCCTAGCGGGTTAAAGCTCACACCTCTTAATCTCATAGCATTAAAAATACTTTTAAATTCCACCCTTATTGTAGGAAAATACCTAATCATGACTAGCAAAATTATCTGAATGCCCAAAGGAATTCTAATCTTCTCAAGCGCTAAAGAGAATTCGGAAATACTAGTAGTTAAAATAAAATATCTACCGTAAACCAAAAACAGAAAGTACATGGAGAAGATATTCACTATTCCTTTAAATGAGTTTAAAAATAAGAAATCATAATTATAGATAAAATAGATTGTGACTCTTATAATAAAGTATAGAATTATATATACAGCTACATACTTATACTTTTTGCTTAATAGTAGTAAAAGAAAAGCAATAAAACCATATATGCCTACTATAAAAGTAGGCATATATGAAAAGATAGCTGCACCCATAATAAAAAATATTATCAACTTTGTTCTAGGATCCAGTCTAAAATTATCCATATCTAAGCTATTCCAGCTCTTTTAAAATGTTTTTTTAACATAGCTTTTCCTATGAATCCTCCAATAAAGGCTAAAACTGCTATAATGATAATTCCGATTATTAGATTCTGTGAAGTTATATTAACCATGAACTCATCAATATATTCAGAGGGCATTCCAGCTTTACTTAGTAGTTCTTTGCCCATAAAATAGTACATCAATGCCATACCTATAGACCAATATGAGAAAAACACATATCCTATATTATTTTTAATAAAATTCTTATAATCTCCTGAATGAGATATGAATTCAGCAATAATAATACCTAAATATCCGAAAGCAATAGGCCACGCTCCACCTGTCATAACAAGCGTGATGGTTACCATAGTTGCTCCAAATATTAGTATTGCCCATTTTTTCTGTACCTTTGCCACTAATAGCATATATAGGGGTGCCAGTATAAGACTTGCTATTCCTTGACCAATAAACAACAACTTAGGTGATATTGAGACCAGCATCCCCAAAATAAGATTAAATCCTATAAAATATATAGCCAGAATCACTCCAATTGTAATATAATCCTTAATCTGCATATTTTCTTTCATTATAATTCCTCCTATGTTTTAATTCTCCATTTGCATCGTATATATATTTGCAAATATACCTTCATTTTGAATTAAGTCTTGGGAATTTCCACTTTCTACAACTTTTCCATCTTTTAATACTACAATTTTATCGGCACCGATTACTGTACGCATTCTATGGGCAATAATTAATACTGTTTTGTCTTTAATAAGCTCAGATATACTAGCTTGTATCTTACTTTCATTTTCTGCATCAAGTGATGATGTTGATTCATCAAGAAGTATGATTGGGGCATCTTTAAGCAATGCTCTAGCAATCGATATTCTTTGACGCTCTCCACCTGATAAATTAGCTCCATTTTCTCCGATTAAAGTATCATATCCTTCGGCTAAATTTTCTATAAATTCATCACAATTAGCAAGCTTTGCAGCATTTCTTACTTCTTCATCTGTTGCCCCTTCTTTACCAAGCCTTATATTTTCCATTACTGATGAATTGAAAAGCATAACATCTTGAAAAACAATTGAAAACTTCTTTAATAATGTTTCCGGCTCTATCTCTGATATATCTACACCGCCGATGCTGATTTTACCACCCTGAATATCCCAAAATCTGGCTGCTAATTTAGCTGCAGTCGTCTTTCCGCTTCCTGATGGCCCTACAAGGGCTGTTATTTCTCCTTGCTTAGCTGTAAATGAAACATCTTTAAGTACATTTATACCATCATCATAAGAAAAATCTACATTTTCGAAAATAATATCATAGTTATTCGGTTTAAATTCTGTACTTCCTCCTTGACTAGGCATTTCATTAATCTCTCGCACTCTCTCAACAGCTTGTTCTAAATACATTACAGCTGTCATATCAGAAAAAGCCTTAGTAATAGGATTAAAAACAATACTTGAAACAATCATAAAAGCGAGATAGGTAAATAAACCTACTTTTCCCTCAATTACAAGATAGGCTCCATATACAGTCATGGTTAACATACCTAGCCTTAAAATAGTAAAGGCTATATTTAAAATCGTTCCCGGTATAAGCTCTGATTTCTTCTTGAGTACTATATCTTGGTCATGCTTTTTATTTAATTCATCAATGAAATATTTTTCTCTATTATATGCCTTAATTTCTTGAACTAGATTAAACCCTTCTTGAAGATCATCAATAATGCTCCTTTTCATATCAAAAGATTCTTTATTGAGTTTTGCCATGCGTTTTTTCGATAATCTAAATACTAGAAAAGATACTGGTAAAGCCCAGAAAAGCGATAGCGTCAATCTATAGTCAAAGCTAAGTAGCAGAACAAACATTATGGATACATTTATAATTCCTCCATAAAACTTAGGAACCGTATTTGCAAACAACATTTCATAAATATTAGCATCGCTTAGCATGGTTGCAGATAAATCTGCTAAATCCTTCTTGCTAAAATACGATAAGGGCAAAGTTTTTAATTTCTCGGCCAAAAAAATTCTGGATCTAGCCCCCTCTTCAAAAACCTTCATGCTACATTTTTTTAAATCATTTTTTGATGCAAAATAAATCATTATAAAAATAACGATAATGAACCCTATAAAA
Organism: Andreesenia angusta; assembly: GCA_030537835.1. Taxonomy (GTDB): domain Bacteria; phylum Bacillota; class Clostridia; order Tissierellales; family Gottschalkiaceae; genus Andreesenia; species Andreesenia angusta_A. The sequence goes on from JAUNVB010000003.1 coordinate 4,454, forward strand.
TGCAATAGCAAAAAATTAAATTCTGAGGTATTCTCTAAAAACTTATCTACATACTGTTTTAAAAAAGTAAAGGATATCATCATCGTAAGCATTATAGAAAAATTTAAAAGAACACTACTTATTATCCCTTTAATCAAATCATTCACACCTTCATCGCTCAGTGCATATTTTTTCTGCAATCTTTTCTTCATTTTCTATGCCTCCTTTATATTCCAATGAATTGCCTTTTGATATTCATCCCACATTTTTTTATATAATCCATTTTCATTTATAAGACTGTCATGATTTCCGTACTCAACAATCCTACCTTTATCTAAAACAGCGATATGATCTGCATTTTTAACAGTGGTCATTCTATGTGCTATCATTATGGTCGTCTTGCCTTTACTCAATTCTTTAAGTGCTGCCTGAATTAAATATTCATTTTCTGGATCTGCAAAAGCTGTAGCTTCATCTAAAAGCACAATTGGTGCATCTTTTATAAAAGCTCTTGCAAGGGCTATCCTTTGCTTCTCACCACCGGATAAATAGGTTCCCTTAGTCCCAATAACGGTATCAAGCCCCTTATCTAAATACTCAATGATTTCTTTTGATCTCGATTTTATAAGGGCATTCTCTAGTATTTCATAACTCACTTCCCTGCCAAAGCAGATATTATCTCTAAGACTTGTCTTAGATAGCTCTGTATTTTGGAATACAAATGAAATATTGTTCATAAGAGTTTCTTTATCATAGTCTTTTATATTATTTCCACCGATTAAAATTTCTCCAGAATCCACATCCCAAAATCTAGCAGCAAGACGAGCGATAGTAGTTTTTCCTGAACCTGATGAGCCAACTAAAGCAAGAGTTTCGCCTTTTTCTACTTTAAAACTAATACTATCTAAGACATTCTTTGCTTTATCATAAGAAAAATTAACTTCTTTAAATTCTATTTCCGGTCCTTTAAACTCCGCGGTTTTCTCAGGATATTTCATCTCTTCGTAATTAAGAAGACAATTAAATCTATCTATAGCCTGATTGGCCATTAAATATTTATATTTAAAATAACCACTCTTTAAAAGTACTAGGGATAATTGTGGTGCTACTAAAATATAGAGAATAAAATTACTTATAACTTCACCTATATTTCCATTATTATTTATTATGATTATAGATACAGGAATTAAAAATAAAGCTGTAGACTCAGTAAAGACTAAATGCCAAGAAGCCGGTTTTATCAACAATTTATTTTGTACCATAATCAATCTCTTATAGTTCACAATTGAATTATAAAATCTGGTAAATGACTTTACACTCTGACCAAAGGTCTTTACAACGGGTATCGACCTGACATATTCAACTGCTTCACTATTCATCTCTTCAAGTGCATCCATATACTTTTTATAAAATTTCTTTCCTTCTTTGTTTACAATTTTATTCATCATAATAAATGATAGAATGATAGGAATAATAGCGGCTAAGCCAAATCTCCAGTCAAAATAAAAGAATATGATCAAAATAAGTAAAGGGGTTACGATAGAGCTTACCATATCAAAAAGTTGATGAGCTATGAGTGAATGTGTTTCAACTGCGCCATCATTTATAATCTTTCTTATCTTACCACTACTATGAGTATTGAAAAATCCAAGAGGCATATTCATAACTCTTTCAAAGCCTTTTTTCTTAATATTGATTTCTACTTCAAAAGCGACAAAATGAGAAATCATAATACCTACAAAATAGAGAAGCATTCCAGCAATAGTTGTTAGAAAGACCATCAAAGCATAATACTTTACACTTTCTATTGAAATATCAGTTCTGTTGGCAAAGAGTTCATTACTGATTTTCCAGATAAAATAAAATGGTAAAATCTGTAAAAATGCTGCGATAGCTGATAATAGCATAGAAATAAACATAAGGGGTTTTTTATTCCCCATATAGGGTGCAATCTTTTTAAAAAATAACTCTTTTCTATCTTTCTTATTGTCCATTCTATTCCCCTCCCTAAGAAAAGTAATTAAATTAAAATAATTATCAAAACTAACTATCTTAACCCTATATTAATACTTATCTTTATTTTAAAAAAGTAATAGAAAGACAAAAAAATAAGCTAATCGGTTAAATTAGCTTATAAAAATAGTTTTATATTTATATCTCATCTCTTTCTTTTCCTATACTGAGAAGGAGTGCATTTGTATTTTTTTTGAAAGGCTTTTGAAAAATTACTATGATAGTTAAAACCAGATCTATTATATATATCATTTATTTTATAATCGGTTTCTTCAAGTAATATTGCAGCTTGTTCTAGACGCTTGTTTAGATGGTATATATATGGTGAAATTCCATATGCCTCATTAAAAAGATTCTTCAATCCACTTAAACTTATAGAGAACTTATTTGCTATAAATTCCATCGAATAATATTTATCTAAATTATTATCTAAAAACTCTTTAATTTTCCTAATGAGTATTATCTTTTCTTCACTTAAATCCTTATAATTTATATCAATGAAATTATTGTGAAATATAGCTGATTCCGATAAAAGTTCTAATGACTTAGCCTTCATTAAAATCTTATTGTCCTTATTTACAGAATTTTCTATTTCATCAAATAATTTATTTATCCTATAATTTCCCCTATAAATAAGTATTTCTCTGAGAAGATTGCTATTATAAAATTCTTCTAAAAAAGATTTATTTAAAGATTGATTTTTTATAGCATCAATAATCGCTTTATAGCAGAATATCACACCAACAAATCTTACCTCTTTATTAAAGCTATGAAATTTTGACATCTTAAAATTACCTGCTGCATTTAAAATATCTCCACAATTCAGTCTTCCTTTCCTGCCATTTTTCGTTGCAAATAATATATTTCCTTTTGTGACTTTGTATATTATTAATACATCATCAGCATAAGTATTTATACCTTTTAAATCAACATCTCTATAAACAGCATCTGTTTTAAACATATAAATTCCGTCTGTAATCTTATATGTTAAAGTTTTCCCTATAACACTATATCCATTGCCTTTAAGGGAACAGATATCGCCATTTTCAGAATTTAAAATAAAATGTCTATAATAATTATCCTTATTATAAAGATTCATCATATAACTGTCAATATCTGTTAATTCCATTAAAACGGCTCCTCTCATAATATGTAATTCAAGCATTGTAAATATGATTTAGTTTTGTTAATTTAATTTTAACATTATTAATTTCCATTATCAATAAGTCATCTCTAATATTATAAGCTAAATTACTCCCCAAATACTAAAAATAAGCATATCAAGATGGATCGCATAGCTATTATCTATTATATAAATATTTATGAGAATCCTGTGTTTTTTACTTATTTATAACTACTTTCACTTTATATAAATTGTTTTTCTAAAGTTAAAATAAAAAAGGATCAAGCAACTAAATCTAAATTAGTTACTTGACCCATCGTTTCCTATTATCTATTCACAGATTATTCTTTTCTCAATTCATAGTTTTTCTAAGTTTTGCAAATGATTTTACTAATAGTATTAATATAATTAATGTCACGAAAATATCAATGACAAAGGAACTTATATAGACATATTGAACACCAAATAATCTAGGTAAAAATATCATTGCTGGTATATACAAAATAACTTGTCTCAATAAAGGCATAGTAGTCGCTATTTTAGCTTCTCCTATTGCTGGAAAATAACTCATGCCATTCATCATTATTGTAAAAAGCGGAATAATCGATATAAATATTACAAAATTAAATATATTTTCCGATGAAATTGGCCCTTCAAACATCAAGCCAAGTATAGTTTGAGGGTTCAATACAGCCATCAAATAAAATGGCATTATTATAATCAATGAGCCCAATATATAAATTTTAGTGGCGCTAATTACTCTATTAAATTTCTTAGCACCAAAATTCATACCAACTACTGGCTGTAAAGACCTCATAAATGCATTTAAAATCATCATCATAAAAGTCATAATTCTAAATGATACTCCATAAAAAGCTAAATCATAATCAGTTCCTACAGCTCCTATTGCATTGAATATTACAATTCCTAATATAAGAGCAGTAATACTCATAATTAGTTGAGGCATTCCTAATGCTATTATCTTATTTATTATTTCTTTATCTCTTCTTAGAGCAAATTTTGCTTTAAAAGTGGTTTTTCCACCTTTAAAATACATAATTGATAAAAGAGCCGAAACAAACATACCGATATTTGTTCCCCAAGCAGCTCCAACTACACCAAAATGAAAAACTACCATCAGAATATAATTCGCTATAATATTTACTGCAAGTCCTATTCCCATTATTGTAGCAGCTTTACCCATTTTCCCTTCAGCTCGAATTATCATATTATATCCAAGGGAAAAAATCCAGAAAAGAGTTCCTATAATTATAATTTTAAAATATGATAGTGCTATTTCCAAAACCTGTCCTTTCCCACCCATAAATGATAAAAGAGGTCCTGATATTATGACTAATATGATCATCAAAAATATAGTTAAGATAATTCCTAAAAGATTTGCATTTCCAAGTATTTTATTCTGTATTTCTATATCTTTCTTTCCAATTACAATACTGAGATAAGCACCTGCACCTCCACCTACCATCGCTCCAACCCCCAATGCGATTTGTGTAAGAGGATATGCTACTGAAATGCCACTAAGTGCCAATTCTCCTACAAATTTTCCTACGAAAATTGCATCGAATATAACATTAAGTCCATGAAGCCCCATAGCCAATATTGCTGGCAAGGTTAGTTTCACCATAATTTTCCATAAATTGTCATTTAATATCATCTGTGATTGTCTGCTATTCTCTTGCATTTTTATCATCTCAATTCATAAAATTATATTTGCTAATGTAAAACAATTCATCTACTGTATTATTTAAAAACTCATGGTCATGCGATATTACAAATATAATAATTTCATCATTAATTGTCTCTTTTATCAATTTAGATATCCTCATCATATTCTCATAATCCATCCCACTTGTCGGCTCATCAAAACAAATAATCTCAGAATCAGATAGTATGGCACTAGCAACTGCCACTCTTTGTTTTTGACCTCCCGATAAACTCATAGGATGCTTATCTCTTAAATCATAAATATTAAGATTCTTAAGCACTTTTTCTACATCTGCATAACTATATTTATCTGACTTCCCAAGAGAAGCCTCTATTTCTACGCTGTCGGTAAATAGCTGATTATTTACATCTTGCATAACAAGATAAGACTTCTTAAGTCTTTTTCTATATGATAAATTCTTCCCACCAATTAAAATTTGACTCTTTGATTTTTCAAGTCCCATTAAAAGTCTAATAAATGTGCTTTTACCAACACCATTATATCCATAAATCCCTATAATATTACCAAAGTTAAATTTAATATCTTTCATCTTTAAAGCTCTACTTATGCCCTTAAATGAATAAGTTATGTTTTCTATTTTAAGTATTTTTTTATTCTCAGAAGTCTTTCTTACCTTATGATCTAAATGCTCAAATTCTATAGACCTAAGTCCTAATTCTTTTCTGTATTCATTTCTTATATTAAAAAATTCATCTTTTGAAAATTCTTTTTTTACTATTCCCTTATCTATATAATAAACTCTATCTATAATATCCTTAATATAGTGGAACCTGTGTTCAGATATAATAATCGTTTTTCCTAAAGCTTTTAGCTTAGATAAAATTTCTCCTATTAGTTTAGTTTTTTCTTCATCTAAATTTGCAGATGGTTCATCAAGCAATATAATATCTGTGCCACTGGCAAAAGCTGCTGCTATTGCAATTATTTGTTTTTCACCACCTGAAAGTTCAAATATGTCTCTGCCAATCAAATGTTTTATATTAAATAGTTCAGCAGTTTCCATTAGCTTTTCATGCATATAATCTCTATCATAGCCTCTGTTTTCAAGATAGAATAAGATTTCACTAGTTGTATTTACATTAAAGAATTGAGTTTTGGGATTTTGAAACACACTACTAACTATTCTTGATACTTCAAAAACCTCAGCCTTTTTTGTATCTATGCCTTCTACTAGAACTTTTCCATCTAACTCTCCCATTTCATAATAGTTTGGAATAAGAGAATTGATCAGTTTTGTAACAGTCGTTTTTCCACTGCCACTACGTCCACACAAAAGTACTGCTTCATTTCTATTAACTTTTAAATTTATATCGATAAGACTTTTTATTTCCAAATTTTTATTATATTTATAATTTACATTTTCTATCTTAAGCATAAATCCTCCCAAGTGCATATAGAGCTATAATTCCAAAAACATAGATAAAATCTATTGTTCCAAATTTCACTTCATAATATCTTGTTTTTTCGCATGGATCTGATATACATTTCGTTTCAGCCGACATGGATATGTCGTTTCCTATATTAGATGCCGAAATCAAAATCGGAACACTAATATATTCTAAATATCTTATGGGATTTCTAAAGCTTATGCCTCGCATTTTCATCGCCATTTTTATATGCTTTCTATCATCTTGAAAAGCGGGGAAATACCTGAACATAACAGCTAGTGGTATTACAATGACCTTTGGAAATCTCATTTTTTCAAAAGAAACAATCAATGAAGATACTTCACTTGTTGAAATTAAAAATCTGCTCGCAAGTAATGGTAAGAAAAAAAGTTTTATTACTCCAAGTAAAAATAATATATTATTTAATATAAAATAATCACTGTAATCACGCATTATCTTTAACCCAATAATTAGTAAAACATAAAATATAATCGTACTTATCGCCGTTTTCATCCTAGAATTCGCTAAAAAAAATATAGATATGAAAACGACAATAAGCATGGCATAAGTCTCATTTATCGCAAAAGAAAGACCAAAAGATAAAATAAGAACAACTATTATTTTAGATATAGGTGTAGGATTTAAAAAATCCGATTTATCCATCTAGATAATTCCAGCTCTTTCAAAATGTTTCTTAAGCATTGCCTTGCCAATATATGCACCAATAATGCCACCTATAAATCCACCAATTATAACAATCACCATAGTCCCTGGCGTAACAATTCTCTCCAGTGTCGCTATAAATTCCGTCCTATCATTACCTGTAGCACTCATCATGGCTATATAATGCTCTTTGGCTACAAACATCTGCATTAAAAATCCTGATAGTGATGCTGATAAAAGACCGTAAGCAATAGCCATACTCTTAAACGATTTATACTCGCCTTTTCTTAAGATCAGCTCTGCTATTGTTAAAAATACTAAAGAAAAGACTACAGTAATAAAATGGTAGCCCAGAATTGAGCTAATAATACTATGAAGCATACCGAATATGAAAAATGCGAAAGGTTTAGGCACTTTTACCATAAATAATATCACTACAGTTCCCGAAAGGATTCCTGCAATAGTTGGCCAACACATTAATCCTATTGGATTGCTTACTATAATACCTCCTAAGCTAGCTATAATAACGCTTACTATATAATACAACACAAAAAATATACCTATAGTTATTAAATCTTTAACTCTTAATTTATTTGACATCTTTTCCTCCTTTAATTTTCTATTTGCATTTTATACATATTAGCAAAAACACCATCCAATTCAATTAATTCTTTAGAATTTCCACTTTCTACAACTTTGCCATCTTTTATGACCACAATTTTATCGGCTCCAATTACTGTACGCATTCTATGGGCAATAATTAATACTGTCTTATCTTTTATAAGCTCAGATATACTAGCCTGTATTTTACTTTCATTTTCTGCATCAAGTGATGAAGTCGATTCATCAAGAAGTATGATTGGAGCATCTTTAAGTAATGCTCTAGCAATTGATATTCTTTGACGCTCTCCGCCTGATAGCTTAGCTCCATTTTCCCCAATTAAAGTATCATATCCTTCGGCTAAATTTTCCACAAACTCATCACAATTAGCAAGTCTTGCAGCTCTTCTCACTTCTTTATCTGTTGCTCCTTCTCTACCAAGCCTTATGTTTTCCATTACTGATGAATTAAAAAGCATAACATCTTGAAAAACAATAGAAAACTTTTCTAATAATCTTTCAGGCTCTATCTCTGATATATCCACATCACCAATAGTGATTTTCCCCCCCTGAATATCCCAAAATCTTGCTGATAATTTGGCTACCGTCGTCTTTCCACCACCAGATGGACCTACAAGGGCTGTTATTTCTCCTTGTTTGGCCGTAAACGATACATCTTTTAAAACATTTACACCATCCTCATAAGAGAAATTGACATTTTTAAAAACAATGTCATAATTATTCGGTCTAAACTCTGTGCGCCCTCCTTGACTAGGCATTTCTTTAATTTCTCTTACTCGCTCAACAGCACTTTCCAAATACAAGACGATTGCCATATCAGAAAAAGCCTTAGTAATCGGATTAAAAACCATACCTGAAATTATAAGAAACAAAAGATATGTAAATAAATCCACCTCATTATTTATTATGAGATATGCTCCATATACAGTCATAGTTATCATACCTAGTCTTAAAATGGAAAAGGATATATTTAAAATAGTGCCTGGTATAAGTTCCAGTTTCATCTTCAGTTTCATATCTTGATCGAACTTTTTATTTAATTTATTAATGAAGTATTTCTCCCTATTATACGCCTTGATTTCTTGAACTAAATCAAGTCCTTCTTGAAAATCTCCAAGTATACTCCTTTTCATATCAAAAGTTTCTTTATTAAGTTTTGACATACGTTTTTTTGATAAGATAAATAATAGGAAGGTCACTGGTAGAGCCCAAAAGAGTGAAATGGTCAACCTATAGTCAAAGTTAAGTAAGAGAATGAACATTATTGATATGCTTATAAGTCCTCCATATATCTTAGGAGCTGAATTTGCAAACATCAGCTCATAAGTGGCTGCATCGCTTAACATAGTAGCAGATAAATCCGCGATATCCTTTTTCCCGAAATACGATAATGGCAAAGTTTTTAATTTTTCTGCCAAAAAAATTCTAGACCTAGCACTCTCATCATAAACCTTTGTGAAACATTTTCTACAATCATTTCTAGCCGCAAAATACATTAATATAATAATAGCAATGATGATAGCTATAAAATGTATCAGTAAAAAATGAACTTCAGAGACATTACCTAAAAATTCATCTACATACTGTTTTAAAAAAGTAAATGATACCATCATCGTAAGCATTACCGAAAGATTTAAAAGAGCACTACTTATTATCCCTTTGATCAAATCATTGACGCCCTCATTGCTGAGTGCATATTTTCTTTGTAATCTTTCCTTCATCTCTCTGCCCCCTTTATATTCCAATCAATAGCTCTTTGATATTCATCCCACATTTTTTTATATAATCCATCCTTTTCCATAAGTAATTCATGACTTCCATATTCAACAATCTTCCCCTTGTCTAAAACAGCGATATTATCAGCGTCTTTTACTGTCGTCATTCTATGCGCTATTATTATTGTCGTCCTTCCCTTGCTAAGTTCTTTCAGAGCGGTCTGAATTAAATATTCATTCTCCGGATCTGCAAAAGCTGTCGCTTCATCTAAAAGTACGATAGGTGCATCTTTAATAAAGGCTCTTGCAAGAGATATTCTCTGCTTTTCTCCACCAGATAAATACGTTCCTTTTGTCCCTATAATAGTATCAAGTCCTTCATCCAAATTCTCAATGATTTCTTTTGATCTAGATCTTATAAGAGCATTTTGAAGTATTTCATCACTTACTTCTCTTCCAAAGCAAATATTATCCCTAAGTGTGGTCTTAAATAATTCTGTGTTTTGAAATACAAAAGAAATATTATCCATGAGTACTTCTTTATCGTAATCTTTAATATTTTTTCCACTGATTAAAATTTCTCCACTATCTACATCCCAAAACCTAGCTGCAAGACGAGCAATAGTAGTTTTTCCTGAACCTGATGTCCCAACTAGAGCAAGAGTTTCTCCTTTTTCTACTTTAAAGTTGATATTTTCTAAGACATTCAGTTCCCCATCATAAGAGAAATTAACGTCTCTAAATTCTATCTCCTTTCCTTGAATCTTTACTGTATTTCCCATATAATTTATCTTTTCGTAATCAAGAAGATTATTAAATCGATCGATAGCCTGATTAGAAGCTGTATATTGAAATCTAAAAAACATACTCTTTTCCATTACAAGGGCTAATTGTGGAGCTACCATAATATAAAGTATAAAATTACTGATAACAGTTCCTATATTTCCGTTATTATTTATTATAAGTATGGATACCGGTATTAAAAAAAGAGCAGTAGATTGAACAAAAACTAAATACCAAGAATATCGATTTTCTTCCAACTTATTTTGTGCAATAACTAATTTCTTATAATTCAAGATTGAATTATAAAATCTGTTAAATGACTTTACGCTCTGACCAAATGTCTTTACAACAGGTATCGCTCTAACATATTCAATTGCCTCGCTATTCATCTCTTCTAGTGCATTCATATATTTCTGTAAATATTTTTTCCCTTCCTCAGTCATCATTCTGCTAATCATAATAAAAGATAAGATAATAGGGGCCATTGCTGCTAAACCAAGTCTCCAATCAAAATAAAAAAATATGATCAAAATAAGTAAAGGAGTTACAATGGAGCTTGCTATATCCGGAAATTGATGAGCTAAGAATGAATGTGTTTCAGCTGCACCATCGTTTATGATTTTTCCTATCTTACCACTACTATGAATATTGAAAAATCCAAGTGGCATATTCATGACTTTTTCAAAACCTTTCTTTTTAATGCCTACTTCTACTTGGAAGGCTGCTAAATGGGCAATCATCATTCCTGCAAAATAAACAAATATTCCAGCCACAGTTGTTATAAACACCATTAAGGCATAATGCTTTACATTTTCTATTGAAATGCCATTGCTACTAAAGAGTTCATTGCTTATTTTCCAAATAAAATAAAATGGCAGTATCCTTAAAAATGCCGATAAAACAGATAATATTGCAGCAATAGGTAGATACATTCTTTTATTTCCCATATAAGGAGCAATCTTTTTAAAAAACGATTCCTTTTTAACTTTCTCTTTTGTCTTCATTTTCTCCTCCTGTTAATTGCAAACAAAATTAAAATAATTGACTGTAACTAAATATCTTAACTCTATTTTAATATTCATTCTTATTTAAAAAAAGTGACAGATAGACAAAACGAATAAGCTAATCAGTTAAATAAGTTTATAAAAATAATTTTTATTATTTAAATCAAGATTAAGAAAGGACCAAGCTACTAAGTCTATCTTAGTTGCTTGGTCCTTATCTCTTTATATTTTATTTTGTAGCTTATTTAATTACGCTAATAAGAATCTTAACTTCCTCTTTTTCTATACTGCGAAGGAGTACAGTTATATTTTTTTTGAAAGGCTTTTGAAAAATTACTATGATAATTAAATCCTACTTTCTTATATATATCTTTTATTTTATAATCACTTTTTGTAAGTAGTATCGCAGCTTTTTCTAAACGCTTATTTAAATGATAGATATAAGGTGAAATTCCATATACTTGATAAAAAATATTTTTCAATCCACTTAAACTAATAAAGAATTTTTCTGCTATAAATTCCATAGAATAGTATTGATCTAAATTATTGTCTAAAAATTCTTTTATATTGTTGAAAAGTATTGTCTTCTCTTTACTTAATCCTTTGTAATCTATACTTACAAAATCATTATGATATATAGCTGATTCTGATAAAAGCTCAAATGACTTTGCCTTCATTAAAATTTTATTATCATCATCTATGACATTTTTAATTTCCTGAAATAATTTGTTTATTTTATAATTTCCTCTGTGAATAAATATATTATGTAGGAGATCGCTCTTATAAAACTCTTCTAGAAAAGACTTATTTAAGGATTGATTTTCTATGGCGTTCATAATTCCTTTATAGTAAAAGGATATGCCTATACACTCTATTTCTTTATTAAAACTGTGAAATTTCGACATTTTAAAATTACCTGCTGCATTTAAAATATCCCCACAATTCAGTCTTCTCTCTTTACCGTCTTTAGTAGCAAATAATATATTGCCTTTCATTATTTTGTATATCATCAATGTGTCTTCAATATAAGAATCTAAACCTTTTAAATCAGCATCCCTATAAACAGCGTCTATTTTAAACATATGTAAGCCATCAGCAACTCTATATACTAAAGAATCTCCAGTAACATTATATCCATTTCCTTTTAACAATAATACATCCCCATTTTTAGAATTAAAAATAAAATGCTTATAATAATTACTTTTATTATAAAGAGTCATCATATAATTGCTATTACCTGTTAATTCCATTAAGACGGCTCCTCTCATACTATATTCATGTATTGTGATTTCGATATAATAATGTTATTTTAATTTTAACATTATTAATAGCCATTATCAATCATATATGGTGATTCTTATGTCATTATCGTAGAAAACATAATATTAGTCGTGACTACGCTCCAAAGACATAATGATTTTAAAGTGATTAGACAACTCTCACTCCCTACTCTTGACAAATCAATTTAATCCTATACAATTTTATTTAACAGGACTCCCCGCACCTCTCAATGATGTGTCCCAGGGGAGACATTTTTTTATGAGGTGAATTATGACAAATCTCAAAGAACCTACTACTCATATAGAACAATTAGAACTCCTTAAAAGCCGAGGACTTGCCATTAACGATTGTAGTTTTTGTCTAGAAAAGCTTTCTTCTATAAACTACTATCGACTGTCAGCCTATCTTCTTCCATTTAAAGATTCAAATAATTCTTATCAAAATGGTACTAACTTTCAACAAATATATAATATCTATGAATTTGACAGACATTTTAGGAACCTTTTATTCCAAGCAATTGAAGTAATAGAAGTATCATTAAGGGCAAAACTTTATATTATTATCTGTACTTTTTTTACATCTGCTATTTATCGTTAACAACTCTATTTGTGTTAGAATAATCTTATTATTACAGTCCTTATCTATATATATTTTGACAATCCCAATGAGCGTTTTATCAAGTACCTTTTTAAATTTATTGATGCTTTTCCTTTTGTGTTATTTGACTCCCTTTTTTGAGCAAAGAAAAACGGTAAATCTTTTTGACTTACTGTTTATAAAGTTACATATTCAATTAGAGAAGCTGTTATTTATAATGCTATCTTCTTCCACTTTCTGATTTTAGCTCTGAAAGTTCCAAAAGGTGCAACAGTATTCACATGAATAAACTTATATACTTCCCATACTGCTTTTTAGTCGCTTCATCCGCCCATTTTCTCATATGTGGTTTAAATAATTCTTCATCACTTAATGAATCAATCATTGCATAGATAGAATTAATATTTTCATTTAATTTGGCTTTCAACTCTTGCAGAGATAAATGAGCGTAGGTATCCGTGAACCACTGATATAATTCACCAAGTTGATTCCATTTAAATTCATTCGATGGTGTCTTTACCTGAAGTCCCTTTCTTTCATCTTCTTCCCATTTAAGAACTAAGGTTGTCCACCCCACATGATAAGCAAGATTTTCTGCTGGAGTTCTATCAACTTCATCAACTCTCTTATCTTTTAAGGTTTCTGGAATATTATCAAATTCTAAAATATACTTCTCAAATGCTTTATTTATTTCAGTTTTGAGTTCTTCTTTATTTTTGTATACTCTCAAAAAATCACCTCTACAACTTCTAATTTATTAGCTCTTTGATTTAAACTGACCTTGTTTTCTCATTTATCTCTTGCAAAAAACTGTAATTACTACTCTAACCATTAGTTTTCCGTATGGGCTTAGCAAGAATCCTAATATTAATGTTTCTATGCCTATTTAAAATTCTTTCGCTATAATTAGACTCCCCTCAGAATTATACAAATAAGAATCAACAAATACAGTGTTGCTATTCCTAATTTCTACATACTTTCTCTTGACATCAACACCACCGTCTCCACATGCGGAGTCATAGGAAACATATCTACTGATTGTACCTTCTCTATTTTATAGCCTCTCTCTTTAAATACTGGCAGATCTCTTTCTAAAGAAGAGGGCTTGCAGGATACATAGATGAACTTCTCCGGTGAAAAATCTATTATCTTATTTATCGCCTTTGGATGAATTCCATCCCTTGGGGGGTCTAAAATTATAATATCTGGCTTCTCCTCTAATTCATTTACCTTTTCCATAACATCACCGGCTATAAATATACAATTATCCAATCCATTAAGCTTAGCATTCTCTCTAGCCGCTTTTACAGCTTCTTCTACTATTTCTATACCATAGACCTTTTTAGCTACAGGAGAAGTTATCTGAGCAATCGTCCCAGTTCCACAATAAAGATCAAAAACTACCTTATCCTTAGTCTCTCCAATGAACTCCTTCACTTTATTATAAAGAATCTCAGCACCTAATGTATTAGTCTGAAAAAAAGAAAAAGCAGAAATCTTAAACTTTAAGCCCAATAATTCCTCAGTTATATAATCCTGTCCAAAAAGAATTTCCGTTCTATCACTTTGAACAACATCCGAAAGTGAATCATTTATAGTCAATAATATGCCCTTTAATTCTGAATCCAATTCTAAACTCTTTAATTTTTCCACAAAATCATCTAATTCAAGTTTCTCTTGAGAACTCACTACCAGATTTACCAAAATCTCTTTTCCTTTAATCGCCTTTCTGACAACAAAATGCCTTAAAACACCCTCATGCTTCATCTTATTATAGAATTTAGTTCCTTTATCTCTGAAATATTCCAATGTAGCAATTAAAAGCTTCGAAAAATCAGAATCTACTATATTGCAGTTTTCTGTTATCTCAATCTCATAAAATCTTCCCTTTTGATGAAGTCCCAACGCAAGAGGTCCATCTTTTTCAGTATCTCCAAAAGAATACTCCATCTTATTCCTATAATGCTCAATCTTAGGACTTGAAACAATATCTAAATACTCATATTCCCCTATATCAGCCCTATCTAATATTTCCTTAACTTGATTCTGTTTTATCTTGATTTGATCCTCATATGGAATACTCTGATAAAAACATCCTCCACAGATCCCAAAATGATCACATTCAGGATCAACCTCTAGAGGAGAAGGTTCTAAAACCTCAATCAATTTAGCTTCTATCCTATCTTTCTTTTTCTTCCCCAATTTCGCTCTAACTAATTGTCCCTCAATCGCACCCTTAACTACAATCTTTTTATCTTCATACATGCCAATTCCCTTATTTGGAAATTCAGTTCTATCTATCTTAAGCTCAATAATTTTCTTTTTTCTTCTACCCAAAAATAATCACCTTTTCTAATATAATCTCCTTATACCTTTATTAAATTCTATATTATAGATATTATAATATCAATACAAAACTATCTAGATTTATAATTATTCATATAAGGAAAAAATTAAGAGTAGAATCCATCCAAGTTCTACTCTTAATCCCTTATTTCTATTTTAAAAATATTTTTCTCCAGAATATTCATAATTACTTAAATCGCTCATTTCTTTTTTATAATTATGCTACTTCTGAGAAGAATATCAATAGATTTATTAAAAAAATTTCTATAAAAAAAAGAGAATCCCTCTGGATTCTCTAAAATCAACATACCCCTTTTAATCAATAGATACTGCTTTATTCCCTAATTGATTCCATACCTCTACAAATCTTTCCTTAGTAACAGGCATATCTTTAGTTTCAGTAAAAGGATCATTTAAATAGAAGTTTTCCTCATCAAAACCAACTAAGGTCATAGCATGTATATTGAAAGAACCATCTATCCTCTTTCCCTCAGGTGTATTCCAGGATATATGGGAATATACATCTTGAAAATTTACTGTAGCCCATATTACAACAGGCCTTCCTGCCCTAATATATCTCTCTAATACCTCTATACTGCTCCCTGTTAAATCAATAGGTTTATCGAAATATTTTTTAAGATACTCAACAACAGCCTTTGGATATATACTATATCCTCCATCTCCACCGCCTTCAATATTTCCTACAAAACCTTTATCAGGATCTCCCCAGACAGCTAAATTCCCCTGTTCATCATATATTGCCTCTGTTTCATCTTTTGGTATCTCATCTGCTATTTCATCTTTAGTCTTATTTATTCCTAATTTTTCTAACATCATTTTTATAGATACTGCTTCACAGCCATTATGGTATTCTGGAAATTGACCAGTTACAGGTATATCCAAATACACTTCATTATCATAGTCGTAATTTATTATTTTTGGTGGCAAATAGCCAATTATGCCATGATTCATAACAAGTCTCCAGCCATTTTTAAACTCTATATTATAAATTTCTTTAGGCGCCATAATTTCTAAAACTTCTGAAGAAAAAGAAGGCTCCTTAAATACAGGCTCTGGACTCTGTCCACTTATCTGTTTTCCAATCCTAGCACTAGTTCCTATCGGAATATTGCCAGGATTATTGCATGATGTTAATAAAAATAATGAAAATATAGAAAAGATTAAAATAAAACCCCGTTTGAAACTATGCATATGAATCAGCTCCTGGATTTTATATTCTTCTCTTATATTTTACACCTTATTTGAAATATATCAAGTCTATACCCTATTCGGTATCTACTCTTTCTAATATACTAAGAATCTCTCTTTTTACCTTCATATATGCAGATAAATTTTCATCATATTTAATCTTAACACTCCTTGAATTATTAACTTCATAATTCTTTATCTCGCCTAAAAGAGGCTGTACAAATCTCTCTAATATCTCTTGCCTTGTATATCCAATTTCTTCAAGTCTTTTAAAAAGTTGATAATCCTGAATCCCATATCTAAGATTCTCCCATCTCAAACTTCTCTTAGGCTTCATATTCCTTCCTGGATAAACGAAGAACATATCTCCAGCTTTCCAATACGGATATTTATATCTTATATCCTTCCAAGGATCTGTAGTCCAAAGCGCATAATCCCATCTCAAGAATCCATCCATACCAAATAAATAAGTGAACCATCCTATTAGCCTATTATCTATTAATGGCGATTCTATAAAATTATTAGGTCTTTCTGGAAACCAACATACATACCAAGTAGCATATCCGCCCTTTTCATTTATCTCTTTTTTTATCTCCGGCATATCATCTCCTATCTGCAAAAGAGCAGCAGAACAAAGAGATAGTTCGTCTAGTTTTTTATAATGATCTCTTATAATCTGTTCTAAATACATAGCAGATTTGTATTCAAATCTATGAGGATGGACTAAATGCTCTATATATTTCTTTCTCTCCTCAAATATTTCATCATCATTAGGATGATCTGATATTATTCTAGTTATATCATAGACTCCTTTCTCCTTTAAATGCTCTATCAATGATTTTAAATAAAGTCTCAATTCTTCTTCTTTCTTAATATACTTTATTGTTCCAGTCTTTTTATCAAAATAGGAAATCTTTATAGGTTCGGGACAGTCTTCAAAAGGACTTCCCATTCCCATTTCCCAAATTCCAGAAAACCCAAATATATCTATTTCCTTATCAATCCCTACTGACATTGCTATATCTATATATCTATCCATTATTGAATAATCAAATATGAAATCTCCATTAATATCTCTAATCGTTTCAATCATATTATATTCGTATAAATTCGAAGGATTTTTCATTACCTCATCACATAATTGTCCAGACCATGGGAAGTCTGAGGCAATAACGGTTATTATCTTATTTCCCATAGATGCCAATTCTTCTAACATATTCTCTATAATCTTAAAATGATCTTCTGACCACAGTCCCACCTCATAATATCTTGCCCATGAAGATGGATGTTGCCATAGATCCAGAATAAAATCATTTGAACTTCTCAAATCTTCAAATACGAAATCATATATTTTTAAATCAAGTTCTAAAGTCTCTATCTTCTTCTCTTCTTCAAATCCATTTTGAAGATAAAAATTTATTTTTAACTTTAAATTATCTTTATCGTATTCTTTTGGTATCTTACCCTCTAAAATAACCGCTTGAGTGATTCCATCTTCCGCTTCTATAAAATCCATATCTCCAATAGGTTCCGCAACTTCTACATTCAGATCGTTGGAAATATATTGCATAAAACTCAGCTTAAAGCAGTCCTTTAAACTTTCCTCTTCAATCTCAATATCCATTCTAATCCTATTGATCAACCCACGCCAAGAAATTAGATTTTTATTGCTAATAGAGTAGAGAGTCTCTCCATTAAGAGCATTCAATATTATCTGTTGAGAAAAATATTCTTCTTTTCCTATATAGATTTCTTTAGTCTTTATAGACCAGTCTTCATCTGTAAAATGTCTAAATTTCACATGTCTATAATCCGACGCCTGCAAACCTGCCTTAAACCTAAATTCTCTTCTATGCTGCATAAATTATTTCCACCCTTTCTATATATATAATTTTATACTTCAATTAAACTCTTGTGTATTAATTTATTCTATATAATTGTATTTATCTATAAAATAAATCTATATAGCTGTTCTGACTAGAGAAAATCTCTAGACTAGTATAGAATATATTCATAGATAGATTAATTCTTTATTGAGAAGGGGATAAAATGGCTATTAAAACGAATTGTAGAATATGCTCATGTTACTGTGGAGTAGAAATAGAATTAAATGAAAATGAGATAAAATCAATACGAGGAGATGCCGAGTCTTTTAGTAAAGGTTTTATATGTAGAAAAGGTCTTGCTTATATGGAGAGATTAAAAAATAAAGATATAAAAACTCCAATGATAAGGAATGATAAAGGTGTATTAAGAAAAGTAGATTGGGATGAGGCTATAGAATTTGCTGCTAATAAATTAAAGCCTATAATTGACAGAAATCCAGAGTCTTTAGCAATTCATAGTGGAGACAGTTATTATAATAATGACTTCTCAGATATGGCAAAAGTCTTTTTAAATTCTATAAACAGCCCAAATTTTTCCGATTCTGGTAGCTATTGTAATCTTGCAAGGGACCTTGCAAATATACTATTACACGGAAATCCTGCTCCAAAGCCTAATTATGAAAATGCAGAAACAATAATTCTTTGGGGAAGTAATCCACGCTCATCCAATCCAAGGTATGCAAAAATAATGGAAGAAAGGGATGTAAAACTTGTAGTTATAGATCCTGTAAAGAACAATCTAGCAAAAAAAGCAGATCTTTATATTCAAATAAGGCCAGGCTCAGACGGTGCACTAGCTCTAGGTGTATTAAATATACTATTCGAAAGAAACCTAATAGATGAGAGTTATTGGTCTGATAACGCAATCGGTCTAAAAGAATTCAAAAACTATGTAAAAAAATTCGATCTCATAAATACCCAGATAATAACATGGGTTGAAGCTGAAAAAATATTGGCCCTTGCTAATATATATCAGAATTCAAAATCACTTTCTTCCTCTATAGGAGTCGCAATTGAATTACAGACTAATGCTGTTAACTCTATTAGAGCCATTATGGCATTAGATATATTAAATGGCTTTTTAAATGATCCTAATTCCAATATCATTTTAAAAGATAATTTGATCAATCGAATAAATATAGAGTCCAGTAAAAAAGCTATTGGTGAATCTGAATTTCCAATTCTTAGGAAGTTTTTTGGACTAGCTCAAATAAATAGATTCAGTAAAGCCGTTCTTGATAAAAACCCTTATAATATATCTGCTTTAATTGCTCATAATTGTAATCCAGCACTGACTCTACCAAATACTAATGAAATAATAAAGTCATTTAAGCAACTAGACTTCCTCATCTATATAGGGAATCAGATGAATGAGACCTCAGAATATGCAGATTTAATCTTACCAATGACTAATATGTATGAAATAGATTCTTTATTAAAAATAGAGAAGGATAGAGATCTATATATAAAATTAGCTAGAAAAGCGTTAGAGCCAGAATTTAGTGAGAATAAATTCTTTATAGAATTATCTAAGAAAATAGGATGCTTTGATAATATGCTGATAAAAACAGAGGATGAACTCTTTAAATATAGAATAGAAATAATAGATTATGATTTCAAAAAATCTGATTATTATAGATATGGAAAATATGAAGAAGATGATTCTCCATTGATAAATTCTAAAAAATTAGAGCTCTCGTCATCTATTTTAAATGAATATGGATATAATCCTATGATAGAGTTTGAAGAACCGAATGAAAGTATGCTAACTAATCCACCAAATGCAGAATTCATATTTACAGCAACTACGGGTACAAGAGCAGGTGGAGCTGAAATAATGGATGATGGTAAAAAAATCAAGATTGCTAGCGCAGATAAAGCTATATTAAAAAAATACCATAAAAATGATGGAGACTTAGTCACTATATCTTCTCCAAGAGGAAGTATTAATATGATAGTAAGACTTTCCGATAGAATCTGTCCAAATACTATCAGTATACCTCAGGCTACATCGGAACAAAATCCAAATAAATTAGTCGATAATGAAATATTAGATCCAATAATTGGGTATCCGGGATGTAGATCATTTTTAATAAAATTGGAAAAATAATTATTAGAAACTGCTATTTAAGGGTATTTATAGCAAATAGAGGTGATGACTATGGGAATGTATAAAATCTATATAAATAATCTTGATTTAACTATCGAAGGTAAAAGTGGAAAAATGCTCTGTGATATAATAACAGAAAACGATCTGCCATTAGAAATGCCTTGCGGTGGAAGAGGTATTTGTGGTGGCTGTGCTATAAATATAAGACCTTTAGGAAATAAATATGGTTATAAATCAGTAATACCATGTAGATACCTTTTAGAGAAAGATATAGAAATTGAATATTTAAATATGAATAAAGAGGATTTAAAATCTATAGAAATTAATTCAGATAAAAATAATATTGAAATTACTGAGGTCTCTATAGCTGTGGATATAGGTACTACCGTAGTCACTATGAAATTTTTAAATTCCGATAATGATGAAATTATAGGAACGAAATCATTTTTAAATCCACAAACAGCCTATGGTAATGATCTTATAAGCAGAATAGATTATATAAGTGATTGCGAAATAAGACTTAGGTATTTAAAAGATATACTAATCGATGAGATTAAATTAGAGATAAAGAATTTTATAAAAAAAACTAAAATTAAGAATATAGTCTTTTCTGCTAATACAACTATGCTCCATATATTAGCTGGTGAAAATCCTTATCCACTATCTATTCATCCTTATAAGCCTGTATTTCTTGAATCAAGAAAAATGAGTGCAAAAGATTTATTCGGTGATAGAAAGAAGAAGTATGATATCTATTTTCTTCCTAGTGCATCTGCCTATATAGGCAGTGATATTGTATCTGGAATATATTCAACTAATTTCTATAATAGTAATACTCCTTCACTATTCATAGATATCGGTACTAATGGTGAAATAGTTATGAATATAGATGGAAATTTAAAAGCAGTTTCTACCTCTGCAGGTCCTGCTTTAGAAGGTATGAATATTGACTGTGGTTCAAGAGCTATAGAAGGTGCTATAGAGAGATTTCATATAGATACCGATAAAAGCTTTAAGATAGAAAGTATTAATAGTTCTGATCCTAAATCGATATGTGGTAGCGGTATAATCGATATAATAGCTGAGTTTCTTAGAAATGGAATAATAGAAGCTTCTGGTAGATTCAATAAAAATATGGATGAAGTATTTCTGAAGAATCTAAAAGATAAGAAATTCTATATAACAGATGAAATATATATATCACAAAAAGATATAAGACAGGTTCAACTCGCAAAAGGAGCTATAGCTGCTGGTATTAAAATTCTCTTAAATGAATATGGTAAAAATATAAATTCTATAGAAAATATAATAATAGCCGGTTCCTTCGGCTACCATATAAATAAGGATAATATGGTCTTTATTGGATTAATTCCTAAAGAATATACAGGAGAAATTGAAGTCGTAGGAAATTCATCCGTAAATGGAGCTATAGAAGCTTGTAAAGATCCAGATATAATAAATCAAATGGACGAAATTGCCAAAAAAATAGATGTATTAGAATTATCCTTACGAGATGATTTTCAAGATTATTTTGTAAGAGAAATGAGCTTTTAAACTAGAATAGAGAGGATTGATTAAATGGGGTGAAAATATATAAATGTTCTGCTTCTAATGAACCGAGTATTAAAAAAAGACTTATAGAGAATGGCGCTCTCTTCCCTAATGTCTTTTTCAATGAAGATGAGCTTTTAAATATTATATTAAAAACTTTTCCAGATCCTGATAATTCCATAATAACTCTGCCACTATGCAATACATTAATAGCAGAAGTATTCGATGCAGATATAGATTATGGTGATAAAATAATGGATCCTTATATAAAATCTTATAGATATAATAATTTATATGATATACCGAAGAAAATAGATAGTCTCTATACTGATAGAATTCTAACAGCACTCAATATAACGAGGAAGCTCTCAGATAAAGGCTATATAGTATCTTTTAATATAGATGGTCCCTTTACGATTTTAGGGTCTTTAATAGATCCAATAAAGCTCTTCAAATCATTTAAAAAAAATCCTAAATTATTAAAATCTATTATAGATTTCTTATCTTCTGTGATAATAGAATTCGGCAATAAAGTCATAGAATCTAATGCTAGTATAATCTCTTATAGTGATTCGTCTGGAACAATAGATTTAATTGGACCTAGGCTATTCAATGAGTTTTGTACTGAGCCTAATCTTAAGATAATAAAATCATTTCGTTCACAGATAGAGAACAAAAAATCTATAATTCATATATGTGGTAAATCAACTTATGGATTGTACTCTACTGATAAGATAGAAATAATTCCACATATGACTAAAGAGTCAAAGTATAGAGATGCTTTGTTAAAAATTATAGATGAAAATAAGATCAAAATAATAGGCAATTCCTGTTTAGGCAAAATAAATCTAAAACCTTTCAATTCAGAAATCTTTGAAATTATAATAAAAGACTCAAAATAAAAAAGCCATTTAAGAGCTCTGTTTATTTTGAGTCTTTTCTCTTTCCTTCATTTCCGAAACTAATTTTTTTGCAGTATAAACCGCCTTATATACATCGGGTTCGAATCCATCTGCACCAACTTTATTAGAATACTCTTCAGATATAGGGCCACCACCTACCATTACAATAACTTTATCCTTTAAATCTGAGCTTTTTACCATTTTAACAGTCTTTTCCATATTTATCATAGTCGTAGTCATAAGAGTAGAAAGACCGAGTAAATCTGCATCTACTTCTCTTATCTTATCTATGAATTCTTGTGGTGGAATATTACTTCCTAAATCATATACTTCAAATCCAACCGTCTCTAACATTATTTTAAAAAGATTCTTTCCTATATCGTGAGTATCCCCTTGAACTACACCTATAACTGCTTTATAGCCTAAGTCTTTATTTTTAGCTTTTAACTCTTCTATTACCACAGGTTTCAATATTTCAAGCCCTGCATACATAGCATCTGAACATAAAAGCAGTTCAGGTATATAATACTCTTGTTCTTCAAATAGTCTTCCTGCTCTATTCATGCCGTCTGCAAGACCTAATTGAATTCCCTCAAATGCATTATAACCTTGTTCTAAAAACTCTTTGCATAGTTCTACAATCTCTTCATCTTCCATTTCTAGTACATAATCTGACATTTTTTTCAAAAAATCATCTTTATCACTCATAAATTACCTCTCAAATAAATAATTTCTATCCTGATTCTACCATATATGCAGAGAATTGTACAAAAAATATATTTTATGCCTATGAATATTAACTATATATATTTCTATATCTATAAATAGTTTCTATGGAAATATGCGATATTTTCTAATATGAATACCCTATAATATATATGTGAGGAATTTTGAATTTGAGGTGATTAATTTGAATTATAGTTTGCCAAAAGCATTTCAAGAATTTGATGATGCTAAAAAAGAAAATTTTATAAAAATGAAAGATTTAAAAGAGAAAGGTAAAAATGTAGTCGGAACTTATTGTACATATAGTCCAACCGAGATCATAAAAGCTGCTAAAGCCATTCCTGTTGGATTATGTGCAATGAGTGATGAATCCATTGAAGATGCAGAAAAACATCTCCCTAGAAATCTTTGCCCATTGATTAAATCATCATATGGATATGCACTTACCGACTCTTGTCCATATTTCTATTTCTCTGATTTAATTCTAGGGGAGACTACTTGTGATGGTAAGAAAAAAATGTATGAATTGATGAATGAGGTTAAGCCAGTCCATCTGATGCAATTGCCACAAACTACTGAAGGGCAAATGTCTTTTGATCTTTGGAAATCAGAAATTATAAAATTCAAAGAGAGATTAGAAGAAGAATTTGATATCAGAATATCGGATGAAGATTTAAAAAAAGCTATTAAAGATAGAAATAAAGAGAGAAAAGCTTTAAAATCCGTATATGAATTAGGAAAAATGGTTCCACCACCTTTTACTGGAGAAAATCTTCTATCAGTACTATATGGAACGACTTTTAAATTTACGACTGAAGAAATTATAGATTCACTATCTGAATTAAGAGAAAATGCATTAAAAGAATATGAAAATGGAAATAGACCTGTTTCAGAAGATAAGCCAAGAATATTAATAACTGGTTGTCCTATGGCAGGAGCTACTATGAAAATAGTCAAATTAATTGAAGAAAATGGAGGAACTGTAGTTTGTTTTGAAAATTGTACAGGTCTAAAGGCCATAGAGGAATTGGTTAATGAAGATATCGATGCATACGATGCTCTTGCAGAAAAATATCTTAATATTCCTTGTTCAGTTATGACTCCTAATGAAGATAGATTTAAATTATTACAGAGATTAATAAAAGAATATAATATAGATGGTGTTGTTGAGATGGTGCTTCAAGCATGTCACACATATGCTATAGAGTCTTATAATACTAAAAATGCTGTCAATTTAGTTAATGATACTCCTTTCATAAGTGTGGAAACAGATTACTCGCAATCTGATATCGGTCAATTAAAGACTCGTCTCACAGCCTTTTTAGAAATGCTTTAAAAAGGGAGTGATTTTTTTGATTTATTCTATAGGAATTGACTCTGGTTCTACTGCCACTAAAGGCATACTCTATGATGGCAATAATAAAGAGATTGTGGATAAAATTATAACGCCTACAGGTTGGAGTCCTAAGAAAGCATGTGAATTCATAAGAGATGAATTTATGAAAAAATACAATTTAAAAAGAGAAGAACTCTATATAGTATCTACTGGTTATGGTAGAGTCTCTATAGATTTTGTAGATGATTCTCTCACTGAGATAACTTGTCATGGCAAAGGAGCTTTCTTTTTATCAGAAGATACTAGAACTATATTAGATATTGGAGGCCAGGATAGTAAAGTCATAAAAATAGATAATTCTGGAAATATAGTAGATTTTCTAATGAATGATAAATGTGCCGCTGGTACAGGAAGATTTTTAGAAGTTATGATGAATCTACTTGGCTCTGATTTAGAAGACCTAGATATAATTACTAAAGGAGCTGTTCCTGCTAAAATAAATAGCATGTGTACAGTTTTTGCCGAATCAGAAGTGATTTCTATATTAGCTCAAGGTGAAACTAAAGAGTCTGTAGCTGCAGGTATATTAAATTCCATAGCCTCTAAAATAAGTACTCTAGCTGGAAGAATGAATGTAGAATCAGATATTATGTTCACAGGAGGTCTTGCTCAGAGTGAGGAGTTGACGAAACTTATTTCGGAAAAACTTGAAAAAACTGTAAATACAGATCCATTATCTCAGTATAATGGCGCTATAGGTGCTGCAATAGTAGGATGGCAAAAAGCTAAAAGACGTAATAGAAAAAACTCCCCATAATGGGGAGTTTTACCATATTAAAGCCATCTCTTCATCAGTTAAATAATCTTTCATCAGTTCTCTTATTCTCATATGATATTTTTCAATAAAATCAATTTCATCATTATTTAAAAGATTAAAATCTATTAATGTCTTATCAAATGGACAAAGAGTCAATGTCTCAAATTCAAGAAATTCATCATCAGATTTCATACTTGATTCTCTTACTAATAGCATATTCTCTATTCTTATTCCATATTTACCTTCTTTATATACTCCAGGTTCATTCGTAACTACCATGCCTGGTTTAAATCTAGAATTTCTTGCATTAGGTGAAATTCTCTGATTCCCAAGATGAACACTTAGTAGATATCCAACACCATGACCAGTTCCCGATTTATAATCAATGCCCTCATTCCATAGATAATTTCTTGCTAAAATATCAAGAGTTGAGCCAGAAGTTTTTTCCATAAATTTCGCTCTAGAAAGATTGATCATCCCTTTAAGTACTAAGGTATAATCTCTAATCTGTTCATCACTTGTCTTTCCTAAAGATATAGTTCTAGTTATATCCGTAGTTCCTGATAAATACTGCCCTCCAGAATCTATTAATAATAGATTCTCTCTTTTCAATACAGAATTTGAGTCTGCATCTGCGCAATAATGCATCATAGCTCCATTAGGTCCATATGCAGCTATAGTATCGAAACTCGGCTCAATAAATCCTTCAATTTTCGATCTAAACTCTCTTAACTTTTCAGACACATCCATCTCAGTTATATTATTTTCAATATTTTTATAAATATAGTTCAATGTCTTTATAACGGCTACCCCATCAAAAATATGTGTTTTTTTCATATTTTCTATTTGAACTTTGTTTCTAATAGATTCAAACTCTGTTAAAATTTCTGGCTTATACAATATCTTATTGAATTTTAATTTTTCTTTAATCCACATATTCGTCTTATTAGGATCAAGCCCTATATTCTTCAATCTTATATTTTCAAGATATTTATCGAACTCACTAATATCTCTTATAATAAACCCTTCTTCTTCAGAATACTTCAATATATTCTCATCATATTTTGCATCAGTAAAAAGTATCGCTTCTTTTTTATTTATTACGGCATACGATATAAAAACTGGATTGTTTACAATATCATTAGCTCTTAGATTAAAGAGATATGCTATCTCATCTAATGAAGAGACTATATGAATATGCTCCTCTTTCTCTACCATATACTCTCTTAATCTCTTCAATTTATCTCTTGTGCTTTCACCAGAATATATTTCTTCATGTATGAAAAGTTCTGTTCTCGGTTTCTTAGGTCTATCAACCCATATTCTATCAATTAGATCTAGATCAATATTGTAATATGATGAATCTATATCTTTTATCCAATCTTCAAATTCAGAAATAGATATTAATTTTCCATATATACCTATTTTCTTTTGGTTTTTTAAAGCATCCCTTATATATCTTTTTAAACTTGGATATTTTTTTTCGCCCATTCTATAAAGCTTGATCTCTGAATTTTTAAGCTCATTTTCAGCCTGAATAAAATATCTTCCATCAGTCCAAAGTATTGCCTTATCAGCCTCTACTAATAAAGTCCCTGCAGAGCCAGTAAATCCTGATAAATACTCTCTTCCTTTCCAGTGATCCGATACATACTCACTCTGATGTGGATCAGAAGTTGGTACTATATATATATCTATATCCTCTTTTTTCATTTCTAATCTCAGTCTATTTATCTTATCCATATAATCATCCTTTAATATTAGAGATATATTAATTATATCATTATTCTAATGCAAAAAAGAGACTTCGAAATTTTCGAAGTCTCTATAAATTCTGTTATTTTTTAATATGATTTGCTCCAGCGCCTGGACAAGTAGTGCTTGAGCAATCACAGCATCCTGACTTGCCTGCTTTTTTTCTTCTAATAGATCTTAAGATTATAAAACCTATAACTGCTACTACAATTAATAAAATAACTATATCCGCTGTACTCATCACATTCACCTCTTTTATCGTTTCCTACTATATCTAATTATTTGCTATTGCAGGTTTAAATTTATCTTTACCTGGATTATAGCTTCTAAATAACAAGAATAGCATACATATAGCAACTATTATTGCAATTACCGACCATAGTCCAAATGTCGCTTGTCCAAGTATTAAGCTTCCGATTTGGAAGATAACTAAAGACACTGCATAAGAGAATACTAATTGATAAGCTATTGCAAAAAATGTCCATTTTGGACTATCCATCTCTCTTCTAATAGCTCCTATTGCAGCGAAACAAGGAGTATTGAAAAGATTGAAGATTAGGAATGAGAAACCTCCTAAAGCTGTTAACATTCCTCCGAATGTACTTAGAAGATCTCCTGCTTCACTAACAGCATCTGGATCTAAATCTGCTGCGCCTCCAGTTATTACGCTTAGAGTTGAAACTAATTGTTCTTTTGCTATGAGTCCTGTAAATGTTGCAACGGTAGGTTCCCACTTTCCAAAGCCAAGTGGCGCGAATAATGGTGCTATAGCACTTCCTATTATACCTAATAAGCTTCCTGAACTATCATCTTCGAAACTTATATATTCGAATGAAGGTGTGAAACTCATTAAGAACCAAATAACTACTGTAGCCGCAAGTATTATTGTTCCCGCCTTAACTACGAAAGCTTTCGCTCTATCATATGTGTGACGTATAACATTCTTAGGGCTTGGTGCATGATACTGAGGAAGCTCCATAACAAACGGTGCTGGATCTCCAGCAAATAATGAAGTCTTCTTTAATATAATTCCTGAAACAATTATACCTAAAATTGCTGTAAAATACGCTAAAGGAGCAACCCAAAACTTGCCATCAAAGAATGCTGCAGTAATAAGTGCTATTATAGGTATTTTTGCACTACAAGGCATGAAACTTGTAACTATTATCGTCATTCTTCTGTCTTTATCGTTTTCTATTGTACGAGTTCCAATTATTCCCGGAACACTACATCCTGTTCCTATTAATATTGGAATAAATGATTTTCCTGAAAGGCCAAATTTACGGAATATTCTATCCATTATAAATGCAATTCTTGCCATATATCCAATGTCTTCTAATATTGAAAGACATAAGAAAAGTACTATAATCTGTGGTAAGAATCCTAATACGGCTCCAACCCCACCTACAATACCATCAACTATAAGACTCTGAACCATTTCTGAGGTTCCAATGCCTTCTAAAAATGCATTTAAATTATCTGGAACTATTTCTCCAAATAGTACATCATTTACCCAATCAGTTCCCCATGTTCCGATTGTAGAAATCGATACATAATAAACTAAAAACATAACTGCTGCAAAAATCGGTAAAGCTAGAAAACGATTAGTAACTATTCTATCTATTTTATCAGATGTAGTCATTCCTACATGCTTTTTCTTAACAGTATCACTAACGACATCTCCTATGAACAGATATCTCTCATTAGTGATTATACTCTCACCGTCATCATCATGAGCTTTTTCAAGTCTTTCTCTTATAATATCAACTTTTTCTTTTTCTCCAGGCCCATATTGGAATGTTTCCATTACTTTAATATCTTGTTCTAGTAATTTTATAGCAAACCAACGAGCATTAGGATTATCTTGTAAAGAGCTTACACTGCTTTCTATTTCAGAAAGAGCTGCTTCTACATCAGAATTAAAGTTATGGACAGGCTTCGATTCCTTAATATCTGCAGCTTTTTTACATTCTTCAATTAATTCTTTCAGTCCTATCCCTTTAAGTGCTGAAGTTTCCACTACTTTACAGCCTAATCTCTTTTCAAGTTTTTTGATATCTATTACATCTCCTCTTTTTCTGACAACATCTATCATGTTAAGAGCTATAACTACCGGTATTCCAAGTTCTAATACCTGAGTTGTCAAATAAAGATTTCTCTCTATATTTGATGCATCTACCATATCTATAATTACATCTGGTTTTTCTGTTAATAGATAATCTCTACTAACGACTTCTTCTAATGTATATGGTGATAAAGAATAAATACCTGGTAAATCTATAATATTCGTATCTTTATCGCCTTTTACAGTTCCTTCTTTTTTTTCTACTGTAACCCCTGGCCAGTTTCCTACATATTGTGCACTGCCTGTAAGAGCATTGAACATTGTTGTCTTTCCACTATTGGGATTTCCAGCCAAAGCAATATTAATTTTCATTTAAAAACCTCCTTTTCCTGCTATTCTACTTCTATATTCTCTGCATCAAACTTTCTAAGTGAAAGTTCATAATTTCTAACTGTTATCTCTATAGGATCTCCTAATGGAGCTACTTTTCTAACATAGAGTGAAGTTCCCTTAGTTAATCCCATATCCATTATTCTTCTCTTAACAGGTCCTATCCCATTAATTTTCTTAATAATAACAGTTTCACCTACTGGTACATCCTTTAAAGTCTTAGCCAATCGTACCCCTCCTTTATAATTAAGATAATTATAAATAGTTAATCATACTATTAATATAAGTCCCTTTTTCGTAAAATTCTTACTCTTCAGATACAAAAATTCTATTGGCCATCGATTTACTTATAGCAACTCTAGAATCTTTTATATTTACAATGAGATTTCCTTGAATATCTGAAATCACACTAATTTTAGCACCTATTACAAAGCCAAGATTTTCAAGAAATTTCTGCTGCTCATCTTTTCCTTGAATACGCACTATAACGACTTCAGAACCAGGACTTGCCATGGTTAAAGGCATATTATCTCCTCCCACCAATTAGATTTTAACGATATGGCATTGCAAATACACTTATGATTAATTTTACTGAATTCTTAAAATAATATCTCAAGTATATAAAAAAGTATTTATAATTCTTCCCTATTCTTTTAATTTGTTATTATTATTTATCGAGATTAAGTATCATTATACAATTGCCAATAACTTAATTATAATAAATTTTTTGAATTTAGTCAATGAATTTTATTGATATCTTTAGAAATTTTAAGTTTTTTTTCAATCAACTCATATTAATGAATATCTTTACACATTAGTCATAGAGTCATTTTTTCTATAATATAATATTTTTAACTGAATAAATATTCATATATTGAGCAATCCATTCCCATATATATTTCATAAGATTCTATAATCTCTTGAAATTTAGAAATATTAAAGTTAATATATAATTATACTAAAATTTTTGAAATAGTTTTTTATTTTATAGATTTAATATAAATACTTGGGAGTGATAGTTTGAGAAATCTAAAAGAATTATTAGATAAACGTATTCTAGTCCTTGATGGAGCTATGGGTACTTCTATACAAAATCTTAATCTAGAAGAAGAAGACTATAGAAGAGATATTTTCAAAAATATTGATATAAACCAAAAAGGCAATAATGATATATTAAATCTGAGTAATCCGATTATAATAGAAGAGATTCATAGAAAATTCTTGGAAAATGGTGCCGATATAATTGAAACGAATACTTTCAATAGCACTTCCGTTTCTCAAGCAGATTATGGTCTTACAGAATACGTATATAAGATGAATAAAAGAGGAGCTGAGATTGCAAGAAAAGCAGTAGATGACTATATTAAAGAAAATCCTGATGAAAAAAAATTCGTAGCAGGTGCTGTAGGTCCTACTAATAAGACTCTTTCTCTATCTCCTGATGTTGAAAATCCCGGCTATAGAGCAATCTCTTTCGACGATTTAATGAACTCTTATAAAGAGCAAATTGAAGGGCTTATTGATGGTGGAGTCGATATAATTTTAATAGAGACAATATTCGACTCATTAAATGCTAGAGCTGCTATATATGCGACGGATTTGATAAATACAGAGAGGAATATTAAAATCCCTATTATGATATCTGGAACGATTACAGATAAGAGTGGAAGAACTCTCTCTGGTCAAACTATGGATGCATTTATAACATCTATGAAGAATCAATACGTAATATCTATAGGCCTTAATTGTGCCTTTGGTGCTAAAGAATTGATCCCTTTTATTAAGAGTATGGGAAATAAGACTCCTTACTATATTTCTGTATATCCAAATGCTGGGCTTCCAAATAGATTCGGTGAGTACGACGAAGCTCCTGAGACTACAGCAGAGAATTTAACAGAATTAGTCGATAACGGATATGTAAATATAGTTGGAGGATGTTGTGGTACTAGGTATGAACATATAAAGGCTATATCTGAACTATGTAAAAATAAAAAACCTAGAAAATTACCTGATATAGAAGAAGAGTCAAAGCTCGCTGGTCTAGAGACTATAACAATTTCAAAAGAAAATAATTTCTTGAGTATAGGTGAGAGAACTAATGTTGCTGGTTCTAGAAAATTTGCTAGATTGATTAGAGAGAAGAATTATGAAGAGGCTCTTTCAATCGCAAGAGATCAAGTCGATAATGGTGGACAAGCTATCGATATAAATTTTGACGATGGAATGCTTGACTCTGAGCATGAAATGGATACTTATCTAAAACTCATTGCTTCTGAGCCTGAAATTTCAAAAGTGCCTATAGTTATAGATTCTTCGAAGTTTTCAGTAATAGAAACTGGGTTAAAGGCCATACAAGGGAAGCCTTTGGTAAACTCGATTTCACTGAAGAATGGTGAAGAAGAATTTATTAAACAAGCTACTATAATTAATCGATTCAATGCATCAACAGTCGTAATGGCATTCGATGAAAAAGGTCAAGCAGATACATTCGAAAGAAAGATAGAAGTATGTAGTAGAGCCTACGATATATTGGTTAATAAAGTGAATTTTCCAAAGGAAAATATAGTCTTTGATCCAAATATCTTGGCAATAGCAACTGGTATGGAAGAACATGATAATTATGCAGTCGATTTTATAAAAGCTACAAAATGGATAAAAGATAATCTTCCCGGAGCTAAAATTTCAGGTGGTCTTTCTAATCTCTCTTTCTCCTTTAGGGGTAATAATATCATAAGAGAAGCTATGCACTCAGTCTTCTTATACCATGCAATTGAAGCGGGTATGGATATGGCAATACTCAATCCTGGAATGATACAGATCTATGATGAGATAGATCCTGAATTATTAGAAAAAGTTGAAGCTGTAGTGCTAAATAAGCATAGCGGTGCTGCAGAAGAGCTTATAGAGTTTGCAGAGAAGTTCCAAGGTGTAAAAAAGAAAGAAGAGTCTAATACATTAGAATGGAGAGAACAAGATGTAAACGAGAGACTCAAACATTCTATGGTTAAAGGAATTAGTAGTTTTATAGAAGAAGATGTTTTAGAAGCAAGATTGAATTACTCTAAAGCACTCGAGGTCATAGAAGGCCCTCTAATGGATGGGATGAATATAGTAGGTGAGCTCTTTGGCGAAGGTAAGATGTTCTTACCGCAGGTAGTTAAATCTGCAAGAGTTATGAAAAAAGCTGTTTCTGTTCTCTTGCCTTTTATAGAAGAGGAAAAAGAAAGTGACTCTACTAGTGCTGGAAAAGTTTTAATAGCAACAGTAAAAGGTGATGTCCATGATATAGGCAAAAATATAGTCGGTGTAGTTCTAGCGTGTAATAATTTTGAAATAATAGATCTTGGAATAATGGTGCCTCCTGAAGAGATTATTGAAACGGCAAAAAAAGAAAAAGTAGATATAATAGGATTAAGTGGTCTAATTACTCCCTCATTAGAAGAAATGGTAACACTTTCATCAATGCTTGAAAAGGAGAATCTAGATATACCAGTGCTAATAGGTGGAGCTACAACTTCCAAAATTCATACAGCAGTTAAAATTGCTCCCGTTTACTCTGGTCCAGTAATATATTCAACAGATGCATCTAATGCAGTTGAGGTCTGTAAAGCGCTTTTAAATCCCGAAAAAAGAAATAGCTTTATAGATTCGATATATGAGGACTATAAAAGTTTAACCGATGTATATTCTGAAAATAAAGTTGAGTTGATATCATATGATGATGCAAAAAAACAGAAGTTTAAATCTAATTTCAAACAATTAACTGATAAAGAGCCATCATTCTACGGCACTAAGAGAGTTGATTATTCAGTTAAAGAATTAAGACCATTTATAGATTGGACTTATTTCTTTGTGCAATGGGGCTTTAAAGCAATTTATCCAAATATTCTAAAAGATGAAAAATATGGTGAAGAAGCTAAAAAGCTTTTAAAAGATGCCAATGAAATGTTAGATGAATTAGAAAAAGATCAAAAGTTTAAACCTCATGGTGTATTCGGTTTATATAGAGCTAATTCTAATGGTGAGGATATTGAGCTCTATAATGAAGACGATGAATTAATTGAGACTTTAAATTGCTTAAGACAGCAGAGAAAGAATGATGATAATATATATATATCAGCTGCTGACTATGTTCGCGATAAAAGTGAAGGAAAAGATTTTATCGGTGGCTTTATGACTACCGCAGGAAAGAGAATATATGAGCTCTATGATGAGTTTAGAGAAGATAATGATGAATACAGTGCCTTATTGATAAAAATAATAGGTGATAGAATTGCCGAAGCAATATCTGAGAAGATGAATAAAGATCTCTCTGATAAATATTGGAGTTTCAGAGAGACTATCGGAATAAGACCTGCTTATGGTTATCCTACATTACCTGATCATTCTGAAAAGCAAAAATTATTTAAAATCTTAGATACAGATAAGCATACAGAAGTGAAATTAACTGAAAGTTTTATGATGATTCCTGAGAGTTCTACATGTGGAATATATATAGCTAATAGAGATGCTAAGCATTTTGACTTAGGTAGAATAGATAAGGATCAGATAAAAGATTATTGTCTAAGGAAGAATATGACTGAAGAGTTTTTAGAGTCTATGATACCACACCATATAAATTTAAAATAAAAAAGACCCCTAGGGGTCTTTTTTATTCGAACCATATGGTCATATCTTCTATATTCCCATTCTCTTTTTTAATACAGTTTTCTCCAGCAAATCCTATTATTATACCTGTGACTAGAGAGTTCTCAATATCTAAATACTTTCCAATTTCTCTTTCATATTTTGCAAAATCTCCTATTACCATTGACCCTAGATTAAATCCTTCTGCTGCTAAAACCAAATTCTGAAGTGCTGAACCTATTGAAATCAAATCCATTTCTTCAGTAATTTCATTATAATCTCTATCAATTTTTTTATACCTATTGAATATCAATATGATTGCTGCTGCATCTTCCATTATATTACAATCTATATCGAAATCTAAATCTTTCTCTTTTATAAAATTTTTGAATTCTGTAACTTTATCAGCCCTTATAATTGCAAATTTCCAAGGTTGTCTATTCTTAGCCGATGGAGCTTTCATTGCCATATCAATTATATTCTCTATTATTACCCTTGGAAGTGAATAATCTTTAAATTCCATAGTAACCATTCGCTCATTAATAGCGGTAAAGGTATCCATTTATAACTCCTCCATAATACATTTCTATTTTATAATATTATTATACCACTTTCTTGTAATTTTGCGTAAAATTTAGGGTATAATAGTTAATATCAATATATTAAGGGGAGGGATACTCTATGATTTATCGCCTTATATTAGTTTTAATAACCATACTTTCATTCGCTTTTTTTAATAATATCTTCTTAAAAAATATGAAAAATATACTATTTAAGACCTTTGAAAAAACTATTATTGCATTAATCTTGAGTACTATAGTATTCCTAATATTAGGATTCATGTTAGAAGGACCTTTAACTTCGTCTAGATACATAATAACAATTTCAGACGGAATATTATTAGGATGGATAATATCACTATTCAATCACATCCCAAACGCTAAATAGAAGCCTCATTTTAGAGGCTTTTCTTATGTATAAAAACATAATCTATCTAAATCCATTAAAAAAGCTGCCCCTGCAATCGATGTTCCATAGAATATCACAGGCTCTTCTCTATTTATAAAATTTATTATACTTCCATTTAAAATTGTACTGCCAGTACACAGTATTAAATCTGCCCAATCCATTACATCATCAAAATCTTTAATTCCATCTTCTATAAGTATTTCATATTTTACTTTTCCTATATTATCCTCATTTAAATCTAATACTCTTAAATTTGCTACTTCTCTTAAATTATCCATAATAGATGGTTGAAATCCTATTAAGGCAATATTTTTTCCGATATAATCATTTTCCATAAAATGAGCTCTAAATGACTTTCCACATAATTCGGGCTCCTCATCTCTGCAATGAATAGTTCCATTTATCAGACCTAAATAAGATAGTATTGCATTCATAGATGATATGAATATGCTCTTATTATAATTATCTCTTAAATCTAATTCTAATATATCTTTTATAGTGCCTGAATAAGTACAAGGCGATGATGTAAATGCCTGTCCTTTCGAACCTCTAAAATCAGCCTCTACCATTATTTCTTTTCCTGAAAGTATAGGATAGTCTTTTCTCTTAGTTTTTCCTATAGCCTCATCTGGAGTTAAGCTTTTCGTCCTTATTATAATATTTTCATCTGTAAAATTTTCCTTACTCATTATATATTTAAATTTCTTTTTTAATTCATTATAGAATTCCAAATAATCCCTCCTACTCAATACTTTTTCCTAATAAATTATATATAGATATTACCATAGCTGAAAGTAAAATTAAAATTACTGAAAGTGCAATTGCTATATCTATATCTCCTGTCGACATATTTAAAAATATTGCTGTTGGTATAAGCTCCGTCTTAAACCTTGTAGTTCCAACTAACATCATTATAGCTCCAAATTCTCCAATTGCTCTATACCAGACAATTAAGCTTGTAGATAATATATCTTTTTTCATCATAGGTAGAATGACGTATTTCATTATTTGCCATTCATCAGCTCCATACGATTTTGCGACTAAATAATATTCCGTATCTATCTTTCTTAAAAAATCTATCAAGTTTTTTAAAGCCAATGGTAAATTGACAAATACCTGTGCTATTATTATACCCTGTACGGTAAAGATAAAATCAAGATTTAATTTATTTGATAAATAATTTCCTATAGGAGTCTGTCCAAAAAAATATAATAATGCAAGTCCGGCTACTAAATGCGGTAAAGACATAGGAATATATAGTATCAATTCAAAAAATCGTTTTAATCTCGATTCAGTAGAACTTAAAAAAATACTAGTTGGTATTGCTATTACCATAACTATTATAGAGGATATACTCGTTGTCTTCATACTCAGTTTTATTGAAAATAGAACTTCTTCTGTTCTTATTAAATTTGGAACTAAATTCAAACCCTCTATTATTAAATAAACGAATGGAAAAACTATCAATAATATACTTATTGTAAAAAAAAGATATGTAGTTAATTTTATACTTTTTTCTCTCAAAAAAATCTCCTCTCTTTTTTATCTGATAATATTAAACATAAAAATAGACGCTATTATTAAGCGTCTATTTTCCATTGACATATGATAAGAGAAATAATTTGGAAATTTTATTATTTACATTATTTACTAACAGGTTTAAATCCATATTTTTCAAAAGCATTTAAGCCAATTTCAGATGACACGTAGTCAACAAATTTATTAGCTTCATCTCTATGCTCAGTATCTTCTAATATGGATATTGGTATTATCTGATCAATATTTTTATCTTCTGGTATCTCAATAATTTCTATATTCTCATTATTAAATACAGAATCCTTTGTAACTATGGCTGCATCTACTGAATCAGACGCTCCAAATTGTGCTACTATTTCATTAACAGTAGCTGCTTTCGATATCACGTTATCATTAATTTCAGGTAGGTTATTTTTTTCTATGATTTTTTGAGTAGTCATTCCTATCGCATTAGCTTTTTCGTCTCCGACCATTATTTTGAGTCCAGGTTGCTTTAAATCTTCAAGAGATTTTATATCTTTAGGATTTCCCTTCTGTACAGCTATAACAGGGGTATGATGAGCTATTTCAACAGAAGGTCCTACTAAATTTTTTTCTTTTGCCGATTCATATGATTTAATAGAGCCAGTTATAAATACATCGCCCTTGTTGCCCAGTTCCAATTGCGATAATAATTGTCCAGCTCCAGCAAATATATAGTTGATTTTTATATTAGGGTTTTCATTTTCAAATTCAGATTTAATTTCTTCCATAGGTTTTTTAAGGCCTGCACCAGAAAATACAGTTAATTCTATTGATTCTTTTTCCGATCCATTATCATCAGTTTCTTTTTTTAATGCCTGTTCAGTCTCAGTCTTTTTTTCTACATCATTATTCACATTTGCATCTTCACAGCCTATGACAGATATAGTACTAAGACATAATAATGCAATTGCTATAATTCTTTTCATATTCTTACCTCCAAATTATTTACAATGACGATATGCGCGAAAGAGTATATCGTGAATTCATTATAATATCAATTCAAAAATAAGTCAATATCAAAAGACGAAAAATTCTTTCTTTCTCTTAATATTTTCTAAATATCTCTAAAAATCTATCTATATCCTCATTCGAGTGCTTAACTGATAAGAATAATCCTTCGAATTGAGAAGGTGCAATATAGATTCCTTTATTCAACATATATTTAAATACTGAATTATACATATCTATATCTGATTTCAATGCATCCTCATAAGTCTCAACCTTTTCTAATTCATTATAGAATATAGTCATCATAGAACCTACTCTATTAATTACTGTCGGTATCCCTTTTTCTTTTGAAATTTCATTAATTCCATTTTCTAATCTTCTTCCTAAATTTTCTAAATAGTCATAGTATTCTGGATTATCGAATAGTTTTTTTAAAGCTGTATATCCGGCTGCCATAACTATTGGATTTCCGGACATAGTGCCAGCCTGATAGACTTCACCTATTGGAGAGAGCTTTTCCATTATCTTCCTTTTGCCTCCATACGCTCCAGATGGAAGACCTCCACCCATAACTTTAGCAAAAGTAGTCAGATCTGGCTCTATATTATAGAGACCTTGAGCTCCTTTATAGGAAACTCTAAACCCAGTCATAACTTCGTCGAATATCAAAACGGAATTATATTCCATGCACAGCTCTTTTAATCTCAATAAAAAATCTTCCTTTGCAGGTATAACGCCCATATTTCCAGCTATAGGTTCTATTATAACCCCAGCAATCTCTTCTCCATGAGTTTTAAAAACCTGCTCTATACTTTCTATATCATTATATCTTGCAAGTATAGTATTCGATATTATCTCTTCGGGCACACCTTTTGAGCCAGGTATTCCTTCAGTTAAAACTCCTGAACCTGCGCTTATTAAAAATCCATCATAATGTCCATGATAATTTCCTTCAAACTTTATAATCTTTTTTCTATCAGTATAGCCTCTTGCAAGTCTTGCTGCACTCATAGTTGCTTCTGTACCAGAATTCACCATTCTAATCATGTCTACGCTATCTATAGTACTACAGATATGTCTTGCCATATCGAGCTCTAATCTAGTTGGGCTTCCAAAAGAAATTCCCTTATCTGCCGTAAGTTTTATAGCGTTTACAATATCGTCATCGGCTTGTCCTAACACAGCCGGTCCCCATGCTCCTATATAATCAGTATATTTCTTCCCCTCTTCATCAAAAATATAGGCTCCTTTACCTTCTTTTATTATAGGAGGAGTAATATCTAATCCCTTATAAGCTCTAACAGGGCTATTAACTCCACCTGGCATATATCTTTCTGATTCTTTAAACAATTCTTTATTCATATTATCATCCTTAATCTATATTCTCTTCTTTTAACCATTTAGCTACTTCTAATGCATAATAAGATATTATTAGATCTGCTCCAGCTCTTTTGATAGAAATTAGAACTTCCATAGCTATTTTTTTCTCATCTATTATTCCCATTTTTCCAGCATTTTTTATCATCGCATATTCTCCACTCACATTATATGCTACTATTGGAATATTGAACCTTTCTCTAGCTTTAGCTATTATATCTAAAAATGAAAGTGCCGGTTTTACCATAACTATATCAGCACCCTGAACTATATCTTCTTCGATTTCGCTCAATGCCTCTCTTGAATTTGCAATATCCATTTGATAAGATTTTCTATCTCCAAAGCTTGGTTTGGAGTTTGCAGCAGATCTAAATGGACCATAAAAAGATGATGCATATTTAGCACTATATCCCATTATAGGTATATCTTTAAATCCACTATTATCTAAAATCTCTCTTATAGCATCGACTCTTCCATCCATCATATCAGAAGGAGCAACCATATCAGCACCAGCCTTAGCATGAGATAGTGCAATTTTGCCTAAATACTCTACAGTCAGATCATTATCTATATTCTCTCCATTTAATATTCCACAATGGCCGTGATCTGTATATTGGCACATACACACATCCGTTATTATATATATATTCGGATCTAGTTTTTTTATCTCTTTTATCGCCCTTTGAACTATTCCATTATCTTGATAAGCAGATTTACCTATAGAATCTTTTTCCTTTGGTATTCCGAATAATAATATGGCGTTTATCTTAGCTTTCCTAACCTCATCAATTATTTCATTTAATCTATCTACAGAATAGCGATGATTATTTGGTAATCCCTCTATTTCTTCCTTAATATCCTCACCCTCAATTACGAATATAGGGTATATAAAATCATCCATACTCAACTTTGTCTCTGCTATCATATTCCTTATATTTTTACTCGATCTCAATCTTCTATGTCTTTTAAACAAAAATTCCATCCCCATTCTTCTTAATATCGATTAGCTTTTCTATTATACCATCTATTGAATAATTATCGCTAACTATACAGTCTAGATTTTTGCTCCTTATAGCTTTTTCTGTTATAGGTCCAATACTCAACAGTATCTTTTTTTCTAATTCTGACTTACCGAATATCTCAATAGTATTTTTAAAGGTTGATGGCGATGTAAATATAACTATATCTACATCTTTTAAATTTTCATATCCTCTAATCTTACCAGTTACAGTCCTGTAAAGAGAAAATGAATCAACTTTAACTCCTTTCGCTTCGAATTTTTTAATTAAATAATCTCTTCCATTCTCAGACTTAGGAAATAGAGCTCTTTCATTCTTTTTAATCGAATTTTTCATTGAATCATAAAGTCCTTCAAGAGTGAAATCTTTTGCTATTATAGAAGGAATTATCCCTCTCTTTTCTAACGCCTCTGCTGTTTTTTTGCCTATTGCTGGAAATTTAGCTGAGATATTCCTAATATCTATCTTTCTTTCTATCAATTCTTCAAAAAATATTTCTACTGCATTTACACTATTTAAGATAATATAATCGTATCCACTCAATTTGTCTATAAAGGGATCTATTCCATTATCTATTCTCTCAATTTCTATAGAGTTTATCTCCGTTATTTCAGCCCCTAAATCGTATAACCTCTCTCTTAATTCTAAAGACTGCTTCTTAGATCTAGTTATACATATATTTAGTCCTGATAGAGGTTTTCTACTATACCAATTCAATTTTTCAGATAATTTCACATTATCTCCAAAGGCTATTATACATGGAGACTTTAATTTTGCTAATTTAACTTTCTCAGAGATATTCTCAAGACTTCCAATTACAATTTTTTGACTTGCCTTAGTTCCATTCATTATAACTGCAGATGGTGTATCTTTAGGTTTCCCATATTTTAATAGATTCTTTACTATACCATCTAGTTTTGCAAGTCCCATCATAAATACTAGGGTTCCTCTTTGCTTTGCTACTAATTCCCAATCAATATCTATCTGCTCTGCACTCATTCCTGTATAAATATGAAAACTCTGTGCCTGCTTTCTATGAGTTATAGGTATACCAGCATAGTTCAATACAGCTACGGGCGATGTGACTCCGGATATAGTCTCAAATTCAATTCCTTCTTCAAAAAGAGCTAATGCCTCTTCTCCACCTCTTCCAAATACATAAGGATCTCCGCCCTTAATTCTGCCGACAGTTTTACC
The DNA here is from genome assembly GCA_030537835.1 of Andreesenia angusta. Taxonomy (GTDB): domain Bacteria; phylum Bacillota; class Clostridia; order Tissierellales; family Gottschalkiaceae; genus Andreesenia; species Andreesenia angusta_A. Next base: position 46,157 of record JAUNVB010000003.1, read on the forward strand.
CCTATTGGCGAATTGTATTAAAATCTCATTTATTTCTTCCTGACTCTTATAATGATTATCTGGTCTTTTTCCACAATAATATATTTCAGCATCGTCTTTAGCAAATCTTAAAAGTCCTTTTGGTGCTAATCTATCATAGAGTAATATATCCGATTTCTTTATTGCATTTACTGCTTTTAAACTAATTAATCCCTCGTCTCCTGGCCCTGCTCCTATTAAATAGACTTTCCCCAAAATATCACCTACCCTCTAATTATCTTATCTGCTAAAGCTCTACCTAATCTCAGCCCATCTTCTAAATTACCCGATATATCTTTTTTTACCAATTTTCCATTTAATTCAAACATACCAATTATATATAGATCATAATTTTCTACTATGGAATATGCTCCTATTGGTGAATGACAATTCCCATCTAATGCTCTCATGAAGCTTCTCTCAGATTCAATTCTCAATCTTTCAATTTCATTATCTAATCGTCTTAATTCAAGATCATATTCGCTATTTTTTATAGTCTCTATACCTAATGCTCCTTGTCCTACTGCTGGTATAAATGATTCTGGATTAAATTTTTGTGTTATTAAATTCTCAAGATTCATCCTTACGAGACCGGCTGTTGCTAAAATTATCCCAGATAAGTTCTCACTCTCTATCTTTTCTATTCTAGTCTGAATATTGCCTCTTACTGGTACTACTTCTATATCTGGTCTTAATTCTTTTACTAAAGCCCTTCTTCGTATACTCGATGTTCCTATCCTCGCATATTTTGGTAAATCATCAAAACTAATACCATCTCTTCCTATAAAAGCATCTGTAGTATCTTCTCTTACAGGGATAGCTGATAAATAAAAATCATCTAATAATTCAAACGGCATATCCTTCATACTATGAACGGCACAATGAGACTCCCTTTTTAAAAGAGAATATTCTATCTCCTTTATGAATACTCCTTTTCCACCTATTTTATCTATTGTAATATCGAGTCTTTTATCTCCTAATGTTTCTATTAATAGCTTTTCTGCCTCATAGCCTAAATCAGACCTTATTCTATCTATAACATAGTCAGCCTGTGCTTGAGCTAAAAGCGATCTTCTAGTTCCGACTATCATCTTCAAAAATATCACCTCCATAAAATAGCTTTAAAATCATATCTGCCTTATTCTCATTATAGAAATAAAAAAAATCATCAGAATTTATAAATTTCATTATCTCATATCTAAGAGATTCGTCTATATTCATCTCTATTAATCTCTTTCTAAGACTGATTATATAATCTATAAAATCATCGTATTCAAATAATATATTTTCAATCTTCTCTGATATATATCTTGAACTAATAGGAGAAGCTCCTATCGTTCTCATTGAAAAAGCTAATCTATCTGTCTCTTTTTGAATTGGTATTATAGTATTTCCTAGAGAATAGTCCTCTCCAAATAAATATAGTTTTTTCTTTTTCTCACAAAGAGATTTAATATATAGATTAAACTCTTCATCATTTGTCAATATATTTATTATATGATAATTATCTATAATGCTCTCTAATTTCGTTTTTCTATCTAATCTCTTTATATTTCCATTATTAATTCCTTTTTTTATATATTCAGATTCTATATTTTTAGAGTATATATCTGGATTTATGCCTTGATTGTTAAAAGATTTCATCTTTATCTCCGCTGCCCTTCCTCCTCCTAGGATTAGGACATCTATATCATTTTTCAGAAATACCGATTTATATTCAATATTTTTTATATGAATATTTTTTTTATTATCCTTATGCATTCTTCTCTATTCCCTTCTAGATACTCTTCTTTTAGAACTTCTATTGCTCTATTGATATATGCATTAGCAACACTATCCATTAAGGTATATGAATAGTCTATTATATCTTTCGTCTCAAGCTTATTTACGAAAGATCTATGTCTTTTATCTACGATTTCTTTCTTTCTATTTTTTATATCGATTATATAGGGTATTAGATCTTTTGTGGATTTCCAATTATTAAACTCTTCAATATATTTCTCTAAAATATAATAGTAGTTTTCCATTATTTCCTCTCTCTTAATCTGATTCTCATGATCCATCTTATCGAGTCTATCTATATTGAAAACTTCTATTCCTTCTATATCATAGACATTATCATCAACATCTCTTGGGACTGCAAGATCAAAAATCAATTTATCTTTTAAATCTTCATTCCTCTTTATAACTGTATGAGGTGCAGAAGTTGCTGAGATTATACAGTCTATATCATTATAGTAATTTTCTCTCTCTTTAAAGTTTATAAATTCAACTTTTTCATCAAAATAATCTATCTCACATTCTTCTCTAGCAACTATATATAATTTTTCAAAATTAGTTGCTAGAAGATATTTAAAGCTTAGTTTTCCTACTTCTCCATAACCTATTATCATAAATCGTTTACAATTTCTCTTTATACTCTCTTTAACTGAAATAGAAGAATATGATATCGGTATCTTATATAATTCCGTACTCTTTCTAAATTCTTTACCACAAGCTATTACTTTTTTAAATAATCTTGAAAACTCACTACTTAAACTCCCATTGTTTAATGATTTTTCATATGCCTTCTTAACTTGTGATAATATCTGATCTTCTCCTTTTATCAAGGAATCAAAGCCACATACGAGTCTCATAAGATGTTCAATTGTCTCATCTTCTCCTTTATAGAAACTATATCTTTTTAATGACTTATCCCAATTCATTATTTCAAAAATATTATCCCTAATATCTTCACTCTTTTCATCTGAAATAAAATATATTTCTGTTCGATTGCATGTACTGAGAATTACAGATTCTTCTGCTATCTCATTTAATATATCTAAATATCTCTCAATTCTCTTATTTACTATAGAAAATTTTTCTCTTATGTCTATAGGTAATCTATGATCTACTCCTATAGATTGAATCATAATATCAGCTCCAAAATCTCATCAATACTGCTAATTCCTTCTTCCTTAGATCTTCTTAAAATCAAAGGCTCTATTCCTAATTCTAAGCAAGCCTTTATCTTCTCCTCTGTCCCTCCAGATTTCCCACTATTTTTCATTACTACATATTTTGCTCCATAATTTTTAAACATAGCTTTATTGAAATCTATCGAGAATGGTCCTAAGACTGCTACAATATCTCTTAAATTTATATTGTTTTGTTTGCATATATTAATTCCAAAGCTCGCAGGTAAAATTCTATATATGAATCTATTATCATTTCTGACAGATTCAAATTCCTCTATATATTTACTCCCTGTTGTGAAAAACACATTACCTTTTAATATATTAATATATCTTTTTAATTCTTCTATATTATCAAAACTCTTATATTTTTCTATATCTATTTCATCTCTTAAATATCTTATATATTCTATATTTAAATCCTTTGCTGCTCTCTTTGCATTTTCGCTTACTATATCTGCAAACGGATGGGAAATATCTATTATCTTTTCTATACTCTTTTCAATAATAAATTCTTTCATTTCTTGATAATCCATACTCTTTATTAAAATATTCTCTTTATATTCTCTTATCTGATTTACTCCTTCTTCAGATACGACCGTTATTAAAAAATCTCTATAATTTTTTTCTTTAAGTTTACGGACTAGTTCTTTAGTCTCACTAGTTCCTCCAATTATCCAGATCAAATATCATATCCTCTTGGCGTTATTATCTTACCATCTCTCATAAAGCTCTCTTTATTCCCTATAATTATAACGGTCATCATATCAATCTCTTCAAAATCTATATCTTTGACAGTGCTTATCTTTATCTCTCTTCCTTTTCTTCCTGAATGTCTTACTATTCCAACAGGTGTATTCCCATCTTTATACTTACTTATTATTTCAAATGCTTCTACTATCTGACTCTGTCTATTCTTACTTCTTGGATTATATAGAGATATTACAAAATCAGATTTTGCTGCTGCTTCTATTCTTGATTTTATCAATTCCCACGGGGTTAATAAATCAGATAGAGATATAATTGCAAAATCATGCATTATCGGTGCACCAAGTTCTGATGCTGCAGAAAAAGCTGCAGTTACTCCAGGTACTACTTCAATATCTATTCCTTTTGCCATCTCATAGATTGGCCCTGCCATACCATAGATTCCCGCATCTCCTGTACTTATAATAGCAGTATCCTTACCATTTTTCACTGCTTCTATTGCAAGTTTGCACCTTTCTATTTCTCCTCTCATTCCTGTACTTATAATTTCTTTATCTTCTATTAGATCTCTGATTAAATCTATATAATAATTATATCCTACTACTGTATCAACTTTCTTTAATATCTCTACTGCCTTCAATGTCATATGTTCTCTACTACCTGGTCCTATTCCAACTATAAATAATTTTTTCATAAACAAACACTCCATCTAATTAATTTTCCTCTCACTCTATTTTATCAAATATTTAATTAAATATCTTTTTTTATTCTCTTCTTTAGAATATAGAGCTCAGAGGACTATATAAAAGTATGGATATAGTGTATAATGGTATTAGCGTATTTTGTTTCAAATATTTTAAGGAGATGATTTTTTGGATCAAAAGAAATTAGAAAGAATTAAAAATGGTAAAGGATTTATAGCAGCATTAGATCAAAGTGGTGGAAGTACTCCAAGAGCATTAAAGCTTTATGGTATCGCTGAAGATTCATATTCATCAGAAGATGAAATGTTTGATCTTGTACATGAAATGAGAAGCAGAATAATAAAGTCAGAGGCTTTTAATTCTGATTCTATATTAGGAGCAATATTATTCGAACAAACTATGGATAGAGATATAGATGGTGTTCCTACAGCTGATTACTTATGGGATAAAAAAGGAATTGTAGCTTTTTTAAAGGTTGATAAAGGTCTTGATGAACTTAAAAATGGAGTTCAGCTTATGAAGCCTATCCCTGAGCTTGACTCTACTCTTAAGAGAGCTTTAGAAAAAAATATATTTGGTACTAAAATGCGTTCCGTTATAAAGGAAGCTAATGAAGAAGGTATCAAAGCTATAGTTGAGCAACAATTTGAAATCGGTAAACAAATAGCTGAAGCTGGATTAATGCCAATAATAGAGCCTGAAGTAGATATAAATGCAGCTGATAAAAAAGAATGTGAAGATATTCTAAAAAGAGAAATGCAAAAAGAAATAGATAAACTACCTGAAGGTATGGAGGTTATGCTTAAACTTACTATACCTACAGAAGCAAATCTATATAAAGAATTAATAGATAATCCTAAGATATTAAGAGTAGTTGCTCTTTCTGGTGGATATACTAGAGAAGACGCAAATAAGCTTTTAGCGAAGAACGAGGGAATGATAGCTTCTTTCTCACGTGCTTTAACTGAAGGATTGAATGTTAAGCAAACAGATGAAGAATTCAATAAGCTATTCGATGAATCTATCCTAAGCATAGCTGAAGCTTCGAATAAATAAAGTATTCCCCTGTGAGATAAGTCACAGGGGTTTTTTTATTTAAACTTTCATATTGTTCGTTTTTTTCTCTTATGATAGAATGAAAAAAATACTCATATTTCATTAGTCTTCTCCTATCATTTTAAGAACATAATTGTCCTTTTATAAAAAGAAGAATTTATAATAATATGGAATATTTGAGTATTATGTGGTAAAGTCAATATAAAAAATTTATCTAATTATAATTAGGAGGTCGAAATGAAAAATAAATGGATTATATCTGCAATCGTCTTAGGCTTATCTTTTTTTATCGCAATTTACTTTGCAAAACCAATCGGTGTGAGTACTCAATTTAGTGTGCTGAGTGGAAAAGCCCATCAAATCGTTCATGATATCGTATCTGATGAACCCCTTATAGTAGAAAATGATGGGTATCACTCTATAAACGCTTATTATGATAAGAGTGATGGAAAGATTGCAAAGAATATTATGAATTTAAATAATTATGGCATATTATTTTTTATCAGTATTTTTATAGGTGCTTTTTTAGGTAAAATCTTATTGAAAAGAAATACTTCAGAATCTTATAAAAGAAAATTGAATAAGAAGAGAGTTCTTATATCTTTTATAAGTGGAGCTCTGCTTCTCTATGGAGCAAGATTTGCTGGTGGATGTACTAGTGGTCATATGATGAGTGGCATGATGCAATCCTCTGTGTCAGGATTTGTCTTTGCTTTCTTCGTATTTCTTATAGCTATACCTGTTGCTATAGGAGGTGAAGGGAAATGATAAAACCTATTTTACTCGGATTGTTTTTTGGTTTTAGTCTATATTATGTAGGTGCAAATAATTTCCACAATATTTTAGATATGCTTCGCTTAAGAAATATGACTTTAGGAAAAATAATTTTCTTTGCTATTGGCTTTGCCGCTTTTCTGACGGGACTTACTGCTGAATTAGGCCTTTTAAATATTGACCATTTCAGTGTAAAACCAATGCATCTTGGCGTTATCTTAGGTGGATTAATCTTTGGTATAGGTTTTGGTATGATCGGCCGCTGTCCTGGAACTTGTCCTGCTGCTATAGGCTCAGGTGACCTTAGAGATGCTGTTATAGCTTTTATAGGTGGTCTATTCGGTGCATTTTTATTTTCAATTTCTTATAAAAACCTTGATAATCTAGGAATATTTCAAAAGATGGATTTTGGAAAAATATCTCTTTTTCAAATAAGTAATAAATATGACTCCATCTTTCATCTCGGTCATTCTGGTCTTATTCTAATGGGAATAATCTTTATGATTCTGGCTTATCTCATACCTATGGAAATAAGAAAATAAATCCTTAAAGATTAAACGGTTGTATAATTTATAGTTTATATATTTAAATATGGTATTCTTAGTAAAATATTAATATATCAAAAATAAAGGACCAAGCCATTTTAGTTGCTTGGTCCTTTATTTTTTCTACATTATTTTAACGAGATGATTTGACAAAGAGCTATCAATAGTAGTTGCACTCTATGTTTTTCTCATTTTCTATTCAAATATATTCTTCTCAAAAATATTCCTAATATTATAAAACCAGGTTCCTATATCTATTAGATACATATCAAACTCTATGATTAGATATGTGCAGTTTTAGTCAAAGAATTCGATAATTTTATCATAATTTATCAAAATAGCTTCTCCTTAAGAGAATCTTTCAAGAATCAAAAGCTTCGTTTATCGATAGAATTTTTTGAATCTAATCTATCTATCAAAGAAATATTCGTAAATAAAAGATCTTTTATTTTTTATATTTGTAATTTCTTAATACCTGAGTGTTTATCTGTCCTCTAACAATCCAAAATGTATCTTTATTTTTATATTTTCCCCTATTCCCTAAAATATTATCGCATTTGTGACAAATCAAATGTCCCGGAATATTTTTTATATCATTCTGAGCTTCAATAATTCTATGAAATTGCATTTTAATCAAATTCCCTTTTCCAGCTTTTTGATAAATAGCAATTGGAGTTTTACATTTAGCACATGAAATCTCTAGAGCATACCAATTCTTAACCTTCTTTATTGGAAATTTATATCTCATTATATATCCCCTGTATTTATTTTTTCAAATTCAAAATCTTTCTTAAAGGGAAACTTCTGTACTCCTTTTTCATCTTCAATTTCTTTAATATCTAATTTCTGTATATTAGGATTATCATAAGTCTTTAAATAGTATATGAATTCATCCATATTACAGACTACAGAATAAGTGGTCTCATCAAATCTCCCTAAAGATTCTAGTTTTTCATCTACTTCAATTTCTCCTCTTAGCATTGATACTTTATCTAAAATCCTAAAAATTTGAACAATATTTGAATTCTCATCTTTTTCATTCACAGAATTATATTTTAGAAAAGCTGCGCGAACAAATCTACTCATAGGTGTTGAATCACCTGGTAGCCCAAAAGCTCCTAATCCTTGTCCATATGAAGAAAACTCCACCTCTCCGAAGTATTGTCCTGGATTTTTTCTTCTAAGATGCGAGTAGTTTTGAAGATTAGTCATTTGAGCTTTGAAATCCGGACTATTAGTCAATACACCTATTGGATTGTCATATACATTTAGCCCATTAATATCAGGCTCAATAACTATAGATTCATCTCCTTTAGCTACTATAAAATGAATATGTCCTCTAATTCGTCCTTTTAAACCACTTAGATTAAATATATCCTTTAAATAAATTTTTTCTAAATCTCTTTTTATTTCGTCTAAAGAACCATATTGAGATAGTATATAGGCTATAAATTGATCTATAGTAAGTTTCACTTCAGAATCTCTATATTCTTTCATCTCACTATATCCTTCAAAATTAAGAAGAGCCATTGATATGCCTTTTTCATTGATTGCATCAAAAAAGGCTGGTTGCGCATCATTAAGAACTCCTATTCCAAATACAAAATATTTATTATTCCTTTCCCAAGAATATTTATATTCCTTAGGAATATATAAAAAACTCTCTCCAAACCTTGTATTTATATCCATATTTCTACCAAAATAATTATTTCCATTTTTATAAGTAAAGAAAGTACACATAATATATCACTCCTTAGATATTTACTATACTTTTTTTCTATTAAGTCTTATCAATTTTTCAAATTCCGAAGTAGTTTTTCTAACTATAATATATCTTCTAATTCCTTGAACTAAGGCAAATACCGAAAATATCATAGCTGATATACCTATATAATACAATAGTTTTGATTCATTAAATAATTTTAACAGTCCTATTCCACTTCCTAATATTCCGATGAAAGTTCTGATATAAGATAAGGCCGTTCTTTCATTGGCTAATATAGTTCTTTCTATAGACAAAATATCATTCATTTTTAAATTAGACTTAAAATTTTCTGTTTTTCTTAAAATTAATTCTTCCTTATCCATAAACACCTTTCCTTTATATATTAAATCTTTCTACCTATGGTTACAGTCATGCCTTCTCTTTTCTCTATATCTACTATTATATTTCTGCTCATCTTATAAGCTGCGGTCTGAGAAACAGAACTCACTCCAACAGTTTTTTTTACGAATTCACTTCCAGGAAATAAATCTTCAAATTCTAATAATGCTTCTTTAGAAAAAACTCTGTACTCAGCATTTAGAAACTCAGCTAATTCTATAATACCGAATTCATCTTCTTTAATATCTATACTCCCTATAGCTTTAACCGCTCTTAAAGATAGATTATTTCTTTCAAAAATTTCGGATACAAAATCTCTGATTTGATAGACGGAAGTATTTCTTCTACATCCAATACCTATATAAAGCTCCTTTGGAATTAGTACACAGATATTTTCTTTCAATTTATAGGGTATATGAATAGATAATTTATCCTTAATATTCATATAACTACTTATCGCTATTATTCCCTCTATATTATTATCAATAAAAAAATCATAATTCATATCAGATGTATTCATAAAAAACTTATTATCATAGTTTAAATCTTCACTTTCATCAGATATTATTGCAATATTTTTTCCTTCTACCATTAACTGAGTCAATTTCTTAGCATCCTCCATAGACTCAATTTCATATTGATTTCTAATGGCAAAAATATCTACAGCATCTATATTTCTTCCATCAGAAGCAGTAGTAATAATAGATTTCGATCCAATCATTTCAGACACAGTTTCACATAGTCTATTTGCGCCGCCTATATGTCCAGATAATAATGATATCGTATACCTTCCTAGATCATCTATTACTATTACAGCAGGATCTGTTAATTTTGAATCTATATAAGGTGCTATAAGGCGTATAGCAATTCCTGTAGAAGATATGAATATCAATCCGTCATAAGATTTAAATATCTCTTCCATATTATCGCTTATCTTGCCATTAACAGTCTCTTTATTCTTTAAATCAGAATTAATGCCAATATTTTCAAAACATTTCTTTATATCCTCTGCTATCTTCTTACCCGCGCTCGTAAAAGATATTATTGCTAATCTCATTATTTTTCCGCCTTTCTAAAGCCATGTGAAAACTCAGGATCATAGAGAAGTGATCTATCGTATTCGCCTTCTAAGAATTTTCCAACTAGAATCTGAGCAAAATTCTTTATCCCTTCTTTTTCAACCTTCTCTACAATATTATTTAATTTACCCTTTATAATCTTTTGATCCGGCCAAGTCGCCTTATATATAATAGCTATATCAATATCGTCAGAACCATAACCTCTTATTAGCTTTTCAACTACTCTATCTAAGCTCCCAACTGATAAGAATATAGCCATAGAAGCTTTATGTCTAGCTAACTTTTCTATATCCTCTTCTTCTGGTACAGGGGTTCTTCCTTCTATCCTAGTTATAATAACTGTCTGAGTTAGATTAGGTATTGTGAATTCTTTTTTTACAACAGAACAAGCCGCAGTAAATGAGCTAACCCCTGGAATGACTTCATAATCTATATCATTCTTGTCTAAAATATCCATCTGCTCCTTAATAGCACCATAAATAGATGGATCTCCAGTATGAAGTCTTACCACCATTTTACCTTCTTTTATACCATTAATAGATAAATTCATTACCTCTTCAAGCGTCATATCAGCAGAGCTATACTTTTCACAGTCTGATTTGCAAAAATCTAAATGCCCAGAAGAAACTAAAGAGCCCGTAAATATTACTATATCGGCAGATTCTAATAGTCTTCTTCCTTTTATCGTTATTAAATCCAGATCTCCAGGTCCTGCACCTACAAAATAGAACAAAGAACTCACTTCCTTCCAATTATTATAGACATATAATCATCTATCTTTAGCATTTCATCGATATCAGATATTATCTCTTCATCTATATGACTAACTCTTTTAATTAAATAAAATTTAAACTTCTTTTCTCTTAAAATCTCAATAATCTCTTTTTTTCTTCTATTACATTTAAATATACATACAGTCTCAACTTCATCTAATACAGCCTTAGGAGGAATACTATCTGTTATATATATAGACTCACTCTTAATTGCTAAAGGAATATTCAGTCTAGAAGCTGAAGCTGAGTAAGCATTTATTCCAGGAATAGTTTCAACCTTTATACCAAGAGTTTTTAGTTCTCTATATAGATATATATAAGTACTATAAGTCATCGGATCACCAAGTGTTATAAATGCAGCATTACCTTTTAACAGCTTCTCCTCAATATCTTTTGCAGCTTCTCTATATCTATTAGAATTATCCTCGCCCATAGGAAATTCTAATTCTATAATCTCTCTATCTTTTATATATTCTGATACTATATTCTTGGCCATAGAATTATCCTTACTCTTAGGTATGAATAAGTATTCTGCTTCTTTTAAAATTCTTATAGCCTTTAAAGTTAAAAGTTCAGGATCACCTGGTCCAACCCCTATTCCATAGAATCTATTCATTATAATTCCCCCCTAACTATGAATATGGGGTTCTCAGCTAATAACATCTCGGCTTTAGTCCTGACTCTACTAGATTGGATTAAAGATATGTCAATCTTTTTTAAATTCTGCTTTTTTAATATATTGGTAAATAGATTTAAATTCTTTAAAGTTATAAAAGTTCCCAATATAATTCCACCTTCCTCAATTAGAGGAAGAACTTTCTTTAAAATTCCTTCCATCTGTTTTCCACTACCACCTATGAAAACCTTATCATATTTCCTATCTGGAATTATATCAGGAGCTTCTCCTTCTAATATCTCAATATCTACAGAATGCTTCTCTGAATTTTTCTTTATCAACTCTATTCCTTCTCTTTCTCTTTCAATCGATACCACTTTAGCTCCTAACTTTGCAGCTTGAATCGAAATAGAGCCAGTACCTGCTCCTATATCTAAAAGTTCATCACCAATTTGTATATTCATATTAGCCATTATAAGAGCCCTTATCTCGAATTTAGTCATAGGAATCTCACCTCTAATGAACTGTTCATCTCTAATCCACATCAATATCCACCACCACTACAGAAAGATTAAACAAACCAAATCTATCTCCAATATTTTTCTCTTCGATTAATTCATCTTCATATGATAAATTCGCTCCTATAGTCATCTTACCTCTAAACTCTCTATCAAATAATCCCTTAGATATCGAATCTACAGTATTTATCTTATCCGTCAATAGAAAATAAGATCTGCCTTTTTCAAATCTTGAGAAATCTATATCTCTACCGTGAAAACTCATAGAAATTATATCATTATAGTTTCTTTTCAATCTACTCATCATATATTGAAGTGATGAAATTCCGGTTATTACTCTATCTATACTTATATTATTTCTTATTAAATAATCATTTATGCCGTAATAGCAGGGATCTCCAGAAGCTAAAATTACAATCTTTTTCTCATTTTCTTCTTCTAAAAATCTCTTTATATCTTCTATCTTCCTCACTATTTTTATATCTTCTCTCAAATCTGATATAGAGTTTGCAACTCTACCAAAGGATATTATTATATCTGCTCTGATAATAGTATCCATTGCTTCTTCTGTAAGATATTTTAAATCGCCAGGCCCAATGCCAACTAATTCTATGCAATTACTCAAAATTACATTCCACCTCAATCCATATAGATTAAGAGATGACGCCATATTCCATAGAGTATATTATCACTTCAATATCATAATCTTCATCCTTCATATATGTTTTAACTCTTTTTATACAGCCATCTCTCATATCCTCTATTAAATCCATCTTATCCTCAGATTTTAAATACTTAATAACCTCTTCGGAAGTTCTAAATTTCTTTATATCATTTATGGCTTTAAAATCTCCTCTAAGACCTAGATAGTATATAAATGCTTCTATTCTCATATCACATATTTTAGAATGAGTATTAAATGCTCCTAAAGATAGTTTTGAGAATTTCCCAATATGACCTAATAATATTATCTTATCTATACCCTTCATCTGACAGTAGAGAACCGACTCACCTACAAAATTAGCTATTTGAACACCTTTCAAATCAGGAAAGAGTTCATTGCCCAATTTTTCTCCATAATTCCCAGGATATAGAACTATACTATTTCTTTTATCCGATACTATATTATCTATCTCCATAAAAATACATTTTTTAAACGCATCTTCACTCATAGGCTCAACTATCCCAGTCGTCCCTATTATAGATATGCCATCTAATATTCCTATATTCTGATTAAAAGTCTTCTTTCCTATTTCTCTACCTTTAGGAACTATTATCTCTATATCATATCCTGAATTTGATATAGATTTTATTTCTGATTCTATCATCTTTCTAGGTGCAGGATTTATAGCTGCATCTCCAGACTTTCCCCAGAATCCATCTATAGTAATTCTTCCTACACCTTCTCCACCATCTATATTTATATTATTGTCAATACGTCTTTTTGCTTTTGCTATTATCTCTAGTCCATCTGTAATATCCGGATCGTCTCCTGCATCTTTTTTAACAGCCGCAATTGCATGATTTCCAGTCTTTTCAGTCCATTCAATATCTATCTTCAACTCTATCCCTTTAGGAGTGTCAATACTTATGAAATCTGTGTCAAGTCTTCCTTCTAATAACAGAACTGCTGCTTTAGAAGCAGCAGTTGCACAACTACCAGTAGTATATCCACATCTCAATTTCTTTCCGTCTTTAACTATATACAGATCTAATTCTCTCATTTTTATCTTTCCACAAGCATATACATTAATGCATTTATAATTGAAGCAGCAACATTACTACCACCCTTATTTCCTACTGTAGTTATAGTCGGAATATTAAAATTTCTTATATACTCTTTAGACTCGGCCGCTCCTACAAAGCCTACTGGTACAGCTATTACGATCGAAGGCTTTATCTTTTCATCCTCAATTAGCTCCCCAATTCTATATAGAGCTGTCGGTGCATTTCCAACTAGATATATATCTGCACCTAATTCTGCTGAAAAATCTATAGCTGCCATAGAGCGCGTTATTCCTTTTTCTTTAGATATCTTATAGACCTCTTCCCTATCTATATAGTTTTCAACTGTACAATTTAATTTCTCTAAAGCTTTTTTATTTATTCCTGAAAATGCCATCTTCGTATCTGTAATTATCTTCGCTCCACTTTTTAGTTTTTCTTTAGCTATTTCTATTGGATTATTTTTAAATTTAACTATATTTTCATAATCATAATCCCCTGTAGTATGAATAGTCCTCATAACTACTTTCAATTCATCTTCATTAAATCTTTCTTTATCTATCATATGAGCCCCTATTATCTCAAAGCTCCTATCTTCTATTTTTGTTGGATTTTTTATATACAAACTTTATCTCCTTCCGCTCTATCTTTTAATATTTCTACTAATTTATCGTCATAACCTATTGGAGACGCAAATTCTATCTCTAAGCCCTCATGCTCTTCTTTTTTAGCACGAAGTATCTCCGGAATATCGTTTAATATATGAATACCTGGAAATAAGAAATATGGAAGCACTACTATTTTCCTAACTCCTTTTTCATACATATTATCCACTGTTTCTGGTATCAGGGGCTCTGAAAGCTCCATAAAACAGCCCTCGACTATATCCTCTTTCATCTTTTCTCTTAATTTGCTAACAGTTTCTTGAAATATCTCCTTTGTTCCCTTAGCTCTACTACCATGTCCAATAACTAAAACACCCTTCAATCTCATCTATCCTTTCAATATAATAATTAATAATAAGCTATTGTATAAAAATCCTGTAATTAATAATTTCGTCGATTCTCTTTTTTCTATCTCAGAAAACTTGAGTTCACCTCTATATCCTCTACTGATCAGTGAATTCTCTATATCTTTCCACTTCATCATCGAATTAATGAATAGTACACCTAATAATTTAGCATAGTTCTTAATTTTTTCACTATTTTTACTGAATCCAAGTCTCGACTCCATAGCATACCTTATTCTTCGATACTCATCTTCTATCATTATTAGAAACCTAATCATAGTTCTTGCAATTTCTGAAAATTCCTTCAAAAAATTTATTTTATGAAATTCATAAAAGATATATTCTAATGGTGTCGTAGTGCTAAATAAAAATATAGATGAAACTGAAGATATAGACCTAAATATTATTGTCAATGCTTTATTCATCTGACCATCTAATAATAGTGGTATCATTCCCATTATTATAAAAAGAGAAACTCCTCTTATAAATCTTCTATAGATTTTAAAAGGAATTTCTAATCTATTTATCATAAAGATACAAAATAATATATTCATAAGTGAAGGTATAATAGATTCGGTAAATCCTAAAATTATTATTGGAAGAATAAAAACTAAGAGCTTTTCTTTTATTCTGTTTTCGCTAAGAATATTTATCTTCGATAAATTAATTATTATTCTTAGCACCTTTCATCACACCTATTACATATCCTATTATTATCCCGCCTATTGCAGCTTGAATCGCAAATATAGCAGATTCAATCTCTCCTGATGGCGGCTCCCATATATGTTCAAACCACGGCTCATAATCTGGATCTATTTCCATAACTATATCTTCTGCTTTATCATCTGCGCCTTCTAAATCTCCATTATTAGCTCCAATAATCAGAGATGCAAGTATTAATGCTATTAGTATAATAGTAAGAACTATATTTCTATTTCTCATCGTACTGCACCTCCATCAATCTATCTAGATCAGATTTAGAATATTTTTCTATTATATTAAAAAGAAATACTGTTAATATTCCTTCTGCTATCGCAAGCGGTATCTGAGTTATGGCAAAAACCGCTCCAAACTTCTCAACTGATGCCAATATACCACCTGTTACTGATGGAAAAGCTATTCCTAATTGTAAAGAGGTTATAACATAAGTTAAAAGATCGCCTAAAGCTGCTGCTAAAAATATCGCTATATTCTTATTCTTTTTTCTAAATAGCTTATAAACTAAAAATGCTACTATTGGACCTATTATTCCCATAGAAAAAGTATTTGCTCCTAATGTTGTAAGTCCACCATGTGCTAAGAATATGGCTTGAAATAATAATACTATAACTCCAATTACAGTCATTATATAAGGTCCTAATACTATTGCTCCGAATCCTACCCCTGTAGGGTGCGAACAACTGCCTGTTACAGATGGCAATTTTAATGCAGATAGTACGAAACAATACGCTCCTGCTAATGCTATAAATAAATTCGTATTTTTACTCTTTTGATTTATATTTTTTAAATCTCTAATTCCTAATATAAAGAATGGTATGCATATTATAAAGTAAATTAATGCATGTGATATCGGAAGCACTCCTTCAGCAATATGCATAGCATAAGAATTATTAGATATAAGCATAAAGGCTATTAAAAAATATAAAGTCTTTAATTTTTGCTTCAATTAATATTCTCCTCTATAATATTTTTTGAAGCTCTTAAAGCTTTCACTTCCCACCGAAGCTATTTGCATAGATTAAAAGGCAGGTCTCCTGGCTTATGATTCATCCTCCTCTTTCCTTCCCAGTTTCCCAGTGGCTATAAAGATTCGTCATCAAATACAGTAGCGGGGGCTGCATCGGATTCTAACCGATTTCCCTATTAAATTAAAAAAATATCAATACCTTAAAACCTCATTCACTTATAATCAAATTATAACCATATCTTCTGCCCTCTGTCAATTGAGCAAAATTATGTCTATACTGTCTTTTCTTATACTAAGTTTATTAAAATTAGTATATAATTATATTCAAAACTTATATTTGAAAGAAGGTATATTATGGAAATCATAAAATATGAAGATGTCTTCTTCATAAGAGATGGTAGAAAAATATTAAATAATATAAATTGGACTGTAAATCGAGGTGAAAATTGGGCAATACTAGGACTTAATGGCTCGGGAAAATCTAGTATAATAAATATGTTAAATGCTTATGAATCCCCTACTATGGGAAGTCTTTATGTCTTTGGTAAAAGATTTGGTTCATATAATTGGTCAAATATAAAATCGAGAATTGGCTTTGTAAGTAATACTTTGAATAGATTCATAAATACTTTAAATAGCCAAAAAGTGGAAAATATTGTATTAAGTGGAAAATATAGTTCGATAGGCCTTTATAAGGATATAGAAGAAACTGATATTGAAAAAGCAAATGAGCTTATAAGAAATTTTAGATTAGAGCATGTGAAAAACAATAGATATAATACTCTATCTCAAGGTGAACAGAGACTATCTCTCCTTTCAAGAGCATTCATGAACTCTCCTGATATATTAGTATTAGATGAACCTTGTTCAGGCTTAGATATTAGAGCAAGAGAAACTCTTCTATCTGCTTTAGAAGAACAAGTTAAAAAGACAAATTCTAATATAATATATATAACTCATCAAATTGAAGAGATAGCTCCATTCATAACTCATATAGCTTTACTATATAATGGTGAAATAATTGATCAAGGTCCTAAAAAAGAAGTTCTAACTGAACAGAATCTATCTAAAGTTTATTGTGTCAATATAGAACTCAGTTGGAGAAATGATAGACCTTGGATAGTGGTAGTATAAGTAAAAAAAGAGGTTAAGATTAACCTCTTTTTTTATCATATCAATATTTTATAATAGATTCTATTTTATACCCTTCTAACTCGTCTCTTCCATGTAAATCTTCAAGTTCTATCAAGAAAAGACAGGCTTCTACTATACCTCCAAGCTTTTCTATCATTTTTATAGTAGCTAGAGCCGTCCCTCCTGTCGCTAGTAAATCATCTACTACTAATACCTTCTGCCCTTTTTTAATCGCATCCTTATGCATCTCAAGCTTATCTGTACCGTATTCTAATGAATATTCATAATGTATTGTCTCTGCTGGAAGTTTTCCTGGTTTTCTAACTGGTACAAATCCAGCTCCTATCTCATAAGCTAAAGGGGCTCCAAATATGAATCCTCTAGCTTCCATACCAACTACTATATCTATATCGTATCCTGATATCTCTGCTAATTGCTTTATAGATTCTCTAAAGGCTTTTCTATCTTTAAGTAATGTAGTTATATCTTTAAAATCTATTCCTGATATCGGAAAATCGTATACCGATCTTATAGCATTCTCTAGATTCAAAAATAACAACTCCTTTCAACTCTATACATTATACAATATAGTATAATTATTTTCTATATGATTTAAGCACAAAAAAACCCTTCTATGATTAGAAGGGTTTTTCCGTTTTACTGTCCATGTATTTAGGGGATACACTTTCTACTTAACTTTACGGGTTATTTATTTTTGAGGCTTAAACTTAATTAATAAGAGGCTAATGACTTATTTATTGAGTAGAAAGTTAAGTATTTATAGCAGTAAATTTAATTGAGGTTTTAAATGTTTCTTTCCATATGTTAATGATAATCGATTTCGCGAAATAAGTCAAGCCTTTTTTCGAATTTTTTTTAAATTTTTTTCCTACTATTTAACTATGTATTATATAATGTGTAAATCACTTAATTTGAGCTATCTATTTACAGCTATTATTTTTGCACATTTTATTTGAAATTTTATTTAAAATATTAATTCATTTAATCCGAAGTATTTTAGTATGATATATCACTTTTGCCCTTTGCAAAATAAAAACACTCCTAAGATTGAATTATTTTCAACTCTAGGAGTGTTTTCTACATGATAAATCAAGTAATTAATCCTTTTGGATATAAGATACTTGTGCCTGTTAATATATAGTTTCAGTCATTGAGGCTTATTTGAGGTTTTATTTAAATATGTGAGGTTAATGACTTAATTACTTAAAACTACATATTTACCAATTGAGGTTTAATTTCATTTTCTATAATCAATGATAATTCATTTCACTGTAAAAGTCAAGCCTTTTTAAAAATATTTTAAATATTTTTTTTAATACACTAAATAATAATAATCTTATTCCTAAAAAGAGAATCTCTTAGAGATTTATGCTATACTCTTTAATTGAAAGGGTGATTAAATGTTAAAATGTCCAAGATGTAATTGTGAATATGGATACGATGATGGAGTATCTTATAATTGTCCAGAATGCGGACATATGTGGACTGATCTCTGCTTAGAAGAAGCTAAAGTAAAGGATGCCTTTGGAAATGAATTAAATGATGGGGACGATATTACACTTATCAAAGATTTAAAAATGGGATCTACTAATTTAAAAAGAGGTACAAAAGGAAGAAAGATCCAATTGATTGAAGAAATAGACGGACATGATATAGAGGTTCGTATAGATGGTGTTGGTAAAGTCTATTTAAAATCAGAATTCGTTAAAAAAGCATAAGAAATCCGACTAGTAGTCGGATTTCTTTCATTAATCATTTCTCAATAATATTTTAACCATTTCTTATCTGCTCATTATACATATTTCTATAGAACCCCTTCATCTTCATTAAATCATCATGATTTCCCGATTCTATTATTCTTCCTCTATTTAAAACTAAAATTTTATCTACATCTTTTATAGTAGATAACCTATGAGCTATTATAAATGTTGTTCTATCTTCTTTTAATTTATCTATTCCTCTTTGAATTATCTTCTCTGTCTCTGTATCAATATTAGAAGTCGCTTCGTCAAGAATTAATATCTTAGGATTTCTTATATAAGCCCTTGCAAATGATATAAGCTGTTTTTCTCCTTGACTTAAATTATTCCCCTTTTCTAAAATCTTTTCATCTATTCCTCTTTCAACTATACTGTCTCCTCCGACTTCTATAAGCGCTTTTTTTATATCCTCATCAGTGAATCTCTGATCTCCTAATCTTATATTTTCTCTAATATCTGATTCAAATAGAAAAGAGTCCTGTAATACCACAGCCATATCTTTTCTAAGAGAAGATCTATCTATATCCTTTATATTTTTTCCATCTAAATATATATTTCCTTCTCTAGGTTGATAAAAGTTTAAAAGTAGATTTATAATTGTGCTCTTTCCACTTCCTGTTGAGCCGACGAATGCTATACTCTCTCCACTACTCACTTCAAAATTTATTCCTTTTAATACATCCTCTTCTTTATAAGCAAAGTATACATCTTCAAATTTGACATTTCCTTTGATATCTCCAATATCTTCTGGAAGCTTTTCGGCTGTATCTAGCTTTAAAAGATCAAAGACATGAGTTGCTGAAGCATAAGATTGTTCTAATTCAGCAAGTCTCAATACTACTGTTTTAAGATTGTCAAATATCTTAGAAACATAATCTATTATTATATACATACTTCCAATAGTAACAGGATAATTCTCTGTAATCCTACCAAAACCAAAATAGACTATTACTAGAAGTATTCCAATATATTGAAGTCCATCTATTGCTCTAAATCCACCATAACTTCTCAATTTTGTCAGTTCAAGATTATTCATAAATATATTGTCGTTTATCTCTTTAAATTCTCCTCTTATGAAATCTTCTTTATTGTAAGCTTGAATTATTTCCATATTCTGAATACTCTCATTAATTGTAGCATTGATTTCACCAGTATATTCTCTTACTAATCTGCTGTATTTAGAAGTTTTTCTTCTCAAATCAGTGAAAATATAGTATATAGCTGGTACTAATATCAATAATAATAATGCTACTATTGGATTTCTAATTATTATCATAATACTTATACCGATTACTATTATGCTAGACGTTGTAAGTTCTGCTAATATCAATTGAAACATTCTCTTTAATTTTTTGGTATCATTAGTTATTCTAGAAACTATATTTCCAGCAGGTAAACTGTCGAAGTATGATATCGGCAATTCTTGAATATGATTATAAACATCCTTCTGAGCATTAAAAGCTATAGAATTTGCTGCTTTTTCAAATGCAATTCTTGTAAGATTGCTAAATAATCCTGCTAATACATATACTATTAGGTATAATGTCAATAGAATTGCTATCGGCTTTATATCATCTCTACCCATATCAAGTTTTATATAATTATTCAATATATGACCTATTATTATCGGTCCTATTATCTCCATAGCTGTTCTGATAAAAGTCAATATCAATCCAAATGCTAGAGGTTTTGATTCTTTTTTTGCATATTCCTTTAGTTTTTGATTTACAAAACTATTGTGTATCTTGTTTTTCATCGAATCGCCTCCTAGACATCTGATTTAAATACTGTTCTCTATACCATTTCCCAACTCTCATAAGTTCTTCATCAGTACCTCTTTCTACAATTTTCCCATCTTTTAAGACGATTATTTCATCGAGATCTTTTATCTGAGATATTCTGTGACTAGCTATTATTGTAGTCTTATTCTTTCTCTTCTTATTTATATTTTCTATTATATTTTTCTCAGTATTACCATCTACTGCACTCATACAATCATCTAATATCAATATTTCAGGATTTTTCAATAATGCTCTTGCTATTGCAATCCTCTGCTTCTGTCCTCCAGATAAAGAAACTCCCTTCTCTCCACATAGTGTATTTAATCCCTCTGGAAATTTCGATATATCTTTCTCTAAATCAGAGAGTCTAACAGCTTCTTCTATCTCAAAATCTGTTGCTTCTGGTTTTGAAAGTCTTATATTGTCTTTTATACTCTTAGAAAATATCATATGATTCTGAGGTGCATAGGCTATATTATCTCTTATGCTCTTAATACTATAATTATCCATAGATTGACCATTTAGGTATATCTTACTCGTATCGGCTGGATAGAATGATAACAATTGCTTTAATAATGTGCTCTTTCCAGATCCGGTCTTCCCGAGAACACCTAAAGAGCTTCCTCTTTTTAACTTAATATTTATATTTTTCAATATATCTTCTTTAGAAGATGGATATCTAAAATTAAAGCCTTTAAACTCTATATCTGGATCCTTTCCTATATCAATTACATTATCCTTTTCTACAATATCTTCTTTGTAATCTAAGACTTCCTGTATTCTATCCATAGACGCATTAGCCTGTTGTCTCATATTTATGAAATTACCAAATGCATACATAGGCCATACAAGCATATTTAAATAATATGTGAAGGATACCAATTGCCCTACAGTTATATCACCAATAGATATAAGATATGAGCCATAACCTAAAGCTATTACGAATGTCATAGCAGGTATTATCTTCTGTATAGGAGTCATCAGAGCTTCATATTTTACTACATCGATATTTCTATCACATAGCTCTTCTCCTCTTTTTTCAAATTCTAGATTTCGAAGTTTCTGAAGATTGAAAACTCTAATAATTCTTATACCTTCAACATCTTCTAATGCACTATCATTTAGTTTATCAAAAGCTTCCTGAACAAGAGTCCATCTAGTATAGATTTTCTTTCCAATCCATATACATAGATAAGCTAATATAGGTAGTGGAATTATAGAAAATAATGTCAATTTAAAATCCACAACTATCATCATAACTATTATTATACATATTGGAAATACTGTTGAATCAAAAAAATTCAAAAGCCCAAAACCAGCTAAATCAGTAAGACTTGTGACATCATTCGTAGCTTTTCCCATAAGTGAGCCTGTTGAATTCTTTTCAAAAAATTTTAAAGACTGTCTGAGAAATTTATTCATAAGGTTCTCTCTAGACTTATACTCTATTTCATCTGCGCCTCTAAATGTAAAGTATGACCAGCCCATTGCTAAGAAATACTTTATTATTATTATCACAAAAGTTATACCTATTATGAAAAAGAATCTATTCAAACTCACTGAATTTGTAAATATTAAATCTGTAAGTTTTCCAGTTATATAAGGTGGAAATAATCCAACAATATCGCTTAATAAAAGAAATATTATAGCTAATATATATTTCTTTTTATAATAAGATATAAACCATTTGAATTTGCTAAACACATATTTCACCTCTCTATATCTAATATATCATAGATTATTTATTTAATTATAAAAATATAACTATTTAATTAAAATCAAATTAAAGCATAAAAAAAGCTCCCATCTCTGGGAGCATCTGCTTCTTACTACGTTTATAGGGGATACGCTTTCTGCCGATTGAGGCTTGTATTTTCGGGTTTTGAGGCTTAAAATTTAAATTTTAAAAGAGGTTAACTTAATTTTAATTTTCTCGACAGAAATATTAAGTAAGTATTTATTAGCAGTTAGACTTCTCTTTCGAGATTCTCCTAAGAGCAATCCCCGCCGTCTCACGGTTAGCTATTATAAACCTTACGATTTATAAAAGCAAATGATAAATTGAGGTTTTAAATATTTCTTTCTATAAACAATGATAATAGAATTCATTGTCATAGTCAAGTCTTTTTTTTAAATTTTTTTATGTTTTTTTATTTCACCTCTTTATCCCAGTAAATACAAAGCCTACTCATTTAATGTTTTTTTATCTTTTCTTTCTTTTTTCACCTCTGGATTTATTAAATCTTCTTCAGAATAATAATCTAAGAAAAAATATTTCTCTCTATCTTTTTCAAATCCTAAAACACCATCTAGATTCACATTCTGAGCAGCTCTGAATATAGATTTATCTACATTATTGAAATTCTTTTTTAAATCCTCTATTAAATCCTTAATTTCAAACCTCTTATTCCCTATTCTCTTAGCTGCAACCATGCATGCGCAATTTAAAGGCATTATTCCACTATTATTCGTAAATCTTATTATATCTTTTTCTTCAATTAAATACATAGGTCTTATAAGTTCCATATTTTCAAAATTATCTGATTTTAATTTTGGAAGCATAGTCTTAAAATTACCAGAATATAGTACGTTTAGCATTGTTGTCTCTATCACATCATTGAAATGATGACCTAATGCAACCTTATTACATCCTAATTCTTCTGCTCTTGCATATAGAGCCCCTCTTCTCATCCTAGCGCATATATAGCAAGGATAATCTCCGGCTATTCTATCTGCTGCTTCAAAAATCCCTGTTTCAAATATCTTAATTGGAATATTTAAGTATTCACAGTTCTCAATCAAAAGCTCTCTTACATCCTGATGATATCCTGGATCTAAGGCTATAAATTCCAAATCAAATTCAAATTGACCATGTCTTCTAAGCTCTTGAAATAATTTTGCTAATAATAGACTGTCCTTTCCTCCTGATACTGCTATAGCAATTTTATCTCCTGGTTCTATTAATTCATACTCCTTTATTCCTTTTACGAATTTTGACCATATCTTTTTTCTGTACTTCTTAATTATGCTTCTCTCTATCTCTTTTAATTCTAATTTATCTTCCAATTCTATATTTCCTTTCCAAGCATCCTCAGTGCAACTATTAATGACTCTTTATCGCTTCCTATCATCATAAATACACCCATCCACATCTCAAAAAAGCCTTCAAGTATTCTTCTCCCTTTTGGTGCAAGAGAAGCTTCATCTAGCGATTCATCTAAAATCCTTTCTATATCTCTAGATTTCAATTCTCCATTGCTTTGTCTTAATTCTCTAGATAGTTTTTCTTTCAATATTGGAATATTCTTTTCTATTATATTGAAATGCTTATTCATTTCTTCAACAGATACTGTGTCGATATCTAAATCTGCACCTGGCAAATTATTCCCTGTAATCTTGCTCTTCAATTTTAATCATTCCTCTCTTAATCATTATTATTAAAATTATTAAGAATATATTTATTTTCATTTAATCTTCTATCGCTTGATATATGCATTCTTCGACTATATAATATTATATAGTAATTTACAAATAAATTTAAGGTGTGAATAGATGATTAATAATATTTCAGGACTTTCTTCAGAGGAAGTTGAAGAAAGAATTAGAAAAAATCTAGTCAATGGAGAGCCTGAAGAAGCCGGAAGATCTATTTCGGATATTATAAAGACGAATACTTTCACTTTCTTCAATGGCTTAAATCTAGCTCTTGCCATTTTAGTAATAATAGCAGGCTCCCCTAAAAATATGCTCTTTGCCGGTGTAATCTTAACTAATACTCTTACAGGTATATATCAAGAATTAAAAGCTCGAAAAGTATTAAAAGAGCTTTCTCTTATAAATAAGCATAATGTAAAAGTTATTAGAAATAGTGAAAAAATCAGCATTCCTTTAAAGGATCTAGTCTTAGATGATATATTAGTCCTAGAGCCAGGGGATGAAGTAATGGCTGATGGAATCTTAATAACTGATAATCCTATAGAAGTTGATATATCTTCTTTAACTGGTGAATCAGATCCTGAAATCTATAAAAAGGGTGATTATATACTATCGGGAAGTCTAGTATTTGCTGGTTCTGGCTATCTAAAGACTGATAAAATAGGAAAAGATACCTATATTACGAAATTATCTGATAGCGTAAAAGAATTTAAAATAGTCAATTCCGAACTTAAAAACTCTATAGATAAAGTAATTCGTTTTTTAGTCAGAATAATAATACCTCTAGGATTGATGCTAATAATATCACAAATGGTCTTTGCTGAAAAACCTTGGAGAGAAGCTCTTCTAAGTACTATTGCAGGGATCATAAGTATGATACCTGAGGGTTTGATACTTCTGACAACGCTCTCCTTCTTTATGGGGGTCATAAGGCTTGCAAAATGGAATACATTAGTACAAGAGCTTCCCGCTACTGAGGTCTTAGCAAGAGTCGATACTCTATGCTTAGATAAAACAGGCACTATAACTAAAGGGAGTATTATTCTCTCAGAACTTATAAATTTATCTGATGATGATTCAAAAGTAGATTTTGAACTATTCGTAATCGCCTCCGCTTTTGATATTGCTAATCCAACACAAACTGCAGTAATAAATTATGTGAATGAAAATATAGATATAGATAAGTTTTCAGATATAGAATTAAATAATTCTATAAAAGAATTAATTCCTTTTAATTCTGAAAGAAAATACAGTGCTGTCGTATTAAAAGATGGATTAGAAATTTATCTTGGTGCTCCTGAGATCATATTAAACGGTGAGTATCAAAGAATAAAAGCACTTTGCGAAAAGTATAATTCTCTTGGTAAGCGTGTATTGCTTCTTGGTAGTTCTGAAAATAAGCTTTCAGCATTATTGATTTTTGAAGATGAAATAAGAGAGAGTGCTAATAAAACTATCGATTATTTTGAAAATCAAGGTGTCGATATAAAAATAATATCAGGTGATAATCCGATTACAGTATCTAATATTGCTAAAGCTGCTGGAGTAGATAATGCAGAAAATTATATCGATGCTTATGAGCTTCCTAAGGATAAAGAAGAATTGAAAAAAATATTAAATACTAAATCAGTTTTCGGTCGTGTAAGGCCTGAACAAAAGCGAGATATAGTCGAAGCTTTACAAGAAATGGGACGAACAGTAGCAATGACTGGTGATGGAATAAATGATGTGCTAGCTCTAAAAAAAGCTGACTGTGCTATTGCTCTTGCTAATGGAAATGAAGCAACTAAATCTATAGCTCATTTAGTGCTTTTAGATGAGGACTTCTCTAATCTAACTCATGTAGTAGATGAAGGCAGAAGAATTATAAATAATCTTGAGAAGAATGCATGTCTATATCTGTCAAAAACGATATACTCTATACTTCTTTCTCTATTCTTTGCATTGACTCTAAACCCTTATCCTTTCATTCCTATTCAACTAACATTAATAGGTGGACTGACTATAGGTATTCCTTCTTTTATTTTGGCTTTTGAGGCAAATTTTGAGAAGGTTAAAAAGGGATTTCTTAAGAGAGTTATGGCATCTACTATTCCTAAAGGATTTGGAATAGCCTTTATATTGATTCTTACCTTTATCTTCATGGAGTCAATGGGCCTAGATTTAGATACTATTAGAACCTTCTCCACACTATTATTAGGATTTATGGGTATTATGGTGCTTGCAATAATGTCAATGCCATTAAATAAACTAAAGTCAATAATCGTATTGACTGTAACTGCTCTATTTTTATTTGCTTTTACATTTCCTTTAGGTAGAAAGGCTTTCTCATTTACCTATATGCCTTTAAAATATATAGTCTATGCTCTAGTATTGACCTTTATTTCTTTTTTTGTAATGAAATTATTCGAAACTCTGTATTTAAAGTTCATAGAATTTCGATTCTATAAGAGATCCGAAATAAAAAAAAGATAAATCAGAATCTGATTTATCTTTTTTAACTTCCATCGAAAATTATAGAGTTCATTATTCTATTCTTAATTAATTTATCTTTGATACTATTCTTTTCTTTCTTCTTATCTATATTCTCTTCTGCTAATTCATTCTTTACTGATATCTTTCTATATTCTCCAGGACTTATGCCTTCAAGCTTTTTAAATACATAGTTAAAATATGATTGACTATTAAATCCACATTCTATAGATATTTCTAATATACTATTATTTGTATTCAATAGGTAATCTTTAGCTTTTTTTATTCTCACTATATTCAAATACTTGCTGAAACTCTCTCCTACATATTCTTTAAATATTGTAGAAAGATAATTTGTACTCATATTATACTTTTTTGCTATATCTCCTAGTTCTAATTCTCTTGATGAATTAGAGTTTATATAGCAGAGGATATCATTGATTATCTGATTATCCGTTTTTATAGAATTTTTCGAATAAAGATATATATAATACTCTATCATCTTAAATCCTATATCATATGTCTCCATAAAGTCTGATGCTAGCTCTATCTCCTTCATAAAACTATTTCTTTTTTTAAATGCTTCTTTCTTACAATTTCTACAATAAAAGTTTTGATATAATAATGTATTTAAAGATATAAGGTAATTTTTCATAGCTCTTATATATGAATACGAACCTAGGTCGTATTCAGATAAATTATTTATAATTTCTTCAAATCTTTTTTTTGCCTTTATCTCATCATTTAAATATATGCTTTTTATTATTTCTTGTTCTGCTTCAAACAAAGTATCACCTATAATCCTTTCCTCTTAAGTAGTTTATCTAATAAAAGATATAATCCACTGATTATAAATTCAAACCAAAATGTTATAAATCTAAAAACTATAGATATCATGAATCCTTGATATACCAATACAGAGCTTAGTTTTAATAAAAAAGTCATTGAAGCTTCAAAGCTTCCTATACTTCCTGGAAGTAAAGGTATCATTCCTATAGCATAAGTTATATAAGTTATAGGAAATATATCTATAAAATTTATATTAATACCGAATCCTATGAGAACTATATAGAGTTTGAATGCAAATAATAGCCAAATAACAAATCCTAATACTATTTGATTGAATAATAAACTTCTATTATTAATTATATTCTTAGATATATTCATATAATTTTTTATACTATTTTCTATATTCTTCTTCATCTTTTCAGATTTTATAAATCGCTTTACATATTTAATACTTAAATTTGGTCTAAAAAATATAAGTATTGTAATAAATAGAAATAAGATGCTGATAAATATAGATAAAATCATTATCGATCTAAATGTTTCTAATTTATTCCATTTATCTATAAATAGGAATAATGACGATAGTATAGTAAGTATTAAAAAGGAAAAAAGAGATACTGACTTCTGTACTCCCGTTATAGCAATAGCTTCCGTTCTATTTATTTTCAATATTGTTTCCATCCTATAAATTCTGGCTAATTCTCCACCGACTTTAACTCCTGGAGTCAATGAGTCTACAATATTCCCGATACAATTAATTTTGAAAATATCCATAAATCTTATCTTACGTCCCGTCCATCTTCCTATACTCTTCCATTGAATATTTACGAGTATAATAGTTATTATTTGAAAAAATAATGCTAAACATAGATATTTTACATTCATGCTCTTTAAGCTCTCAAAAGTTTCTTTAAAATCAATAGTCTTCAATAGATATATAAATAGTATGAATAGTATAAAATAAACTATTTTTTTAATATTCTCTTTCAATCCCCTCAGCTTTCTCAATTAATAAGACCTCTTTCATAGTGTTAAATTTTGAGCTAAAACTTTCTGTTACTATATTCACATTATCTATTCCTAGTTTTTCTTTTTTCACATCACTATAAAATCCCTTTAAACAATCTTTAGGCATTCTAACTATGACTTTATTGCCATATTTACAAGTATTTAAAACATTTCTTATTATCTTCTCTCTAGGATGAACTTGTAATGCTATATGAATTATATCGAATTTTTTACAATCAATAGAATTCCCATTCCCATATTCTATATCAATTTCTTTTTCTAAATTTAATTTTTTTATAAGGTTTTCTGCTTTTCTCAAAGCCTTAAGATCTACATCTATGACTTTCACTTTTGCATTCGTCAATTTGTTTATAAGTATTGCTGTGCACGGTACAGAACCGCCACCTATACATAAAACTCTATCGCTCGACTTAATCCCTGAAACTCTTATTTCATTTTTTACTATATTCTGATAGTAACGCTCTATAATCTTTACTAATATACCGAATCCTGAAAATTGATATTCTATATTTTTAGTTATACTAGCTATCATTATCTCTTATCCTTTCTCATATCTTATTTAGAAGCTATTCTTTTATATTTTTTTTTCTTTATCAATATATTATACTATTTAAAGTTAACGAATACTATTATCATCCGTTTCTTTTTTAAATTTTATTTCTAAAGAAAATTAGCGGATTTAATCCGCTAATTTTTTTAACAAATATTTCTATATAACATTAGAAAAAAATAGAACTACTTTATTTAATAATCCTGCAAATATAAATGCAGATACTGTTGTAGCAATTGCAATTATAACTGCCTTTTTAGCAGAAAATTCTTTCGCAAGCACTCCAAATACTGATAAGCACGGTAGATAGAATAATGCTACTACTGATCCAACTAATAATTGTAATGTATTTAAATTAAGATCTAATAGCGGTAATACTGCAAGCTCTCTTCTTATAATTCCAAGTATAAGTGCTAAACTTGCCTCTTTAGGCAATCCTAGCCATCCTGTTACTACAGGCTCTAATGCCGAGCTAACACTATTCAATACACCAGTCTCAGCTACTAATGCTGCTATTAATATACCTAAGAACATTGCCCCTTCTGCATCTAGTAGGAAATGCTTCATTCTCATCTTAAGTTTCTTAAAATAAGCTTTTCTATCTGGCATCAGTAGATTTGGTACTTCTAACATCATTGGTTGATATTTTCCTTTTATAGTTTTATTTAAAATTATTCCTACTCCAAACATAGTTATTAGCGATATTACAAATATCATAATTAAAGCTATTATAGACTGATCTCCTAATAATGATACAAAGGCTGCACTCTGAGATGCGCAAGGCACTCCAAAGCATATTAATGATGCGACCATTATTCTTTCTTTCTCAGTTACAGCTGCTCTAGTACCTAATATTGCAGGCACTGCACAACCATAAGCCATCATTATAGTTATTATATTTCCACCTTGTAAACCAAGTTTACTCAATATTCCATCTACTAAAACTCCGAGTCTAGGTAGATATCCACAGTCCTCTAGAAAAGAAAATACTACATAAAATAAAAGAACGTATGGAAGTATTAATGCAAACGGCCACTCAATTCCAATATTTAATATACCGAATTCTCCAACTAAAATATTTCTAGCAATTCCTGGTGGAATTACTGAACTTACTGCACTGAATAAAAACGGATGTATTACATTTTTAATAAGTGGTAATAAAATCGCAGCTCTAAGGCCTTTTCCTCCACCTACTACTACTCCAATTGCAATAGCTAGTACTAAGAATGCAATTGGTATTCCTGGCCAAGGCTTCAATGTCCATCTTTCTAATTTATGAATAAATTTTTCCTTTATTTCAGTATTAGTCTGTACTTCTCTTGCTATCTCTTCTGCTCTTTTCCATCTTTCATCTGCATCTATATGGACTACTCCTGACCTTTTTCTTCCCATATGTTTAAATGATTCTTCAAATAATTCATCTAACCCTTTGTCTTTAACAGCTATAGTCGGTATTACTCTTTCACCTAGGAGCATCTCTAACATATCTATATCTATATTTATTCCTTCACGTTCTGCTATATCTATTAGATTTAAACAATATACTATTGGAATATCGTATTCTTTTAGATTAAGTGCTAAATCTAAATTTCTCTCTAGATGAGTCGCATCTAATACGCATATTATAAGATCTGCACCTTCATTTAAAAGATTTACAGCTACCTCTTCCGCTTCTGATGTAGCTTCTAGAGAATAAGTTCCAGGCACGTCTATCATAACAGCTTTTTCACCTTTATATTCTAATTCTCCAATTGTATAGTCTACTGTTGTTCCAATATAATTAGAACTTATAACATTTACTCCCGTCATTTTTGAGAAAAAAACAGATTTTCCCACATTAGGGTTTCCCATAAGAAGTATTCTCTTCTTATCCTCTAAATCAATATTACCACCTTTCATTTCATGACAAGACAATGTTTATACCTCCTCTACTTTTATTTTTGATGCTATACTTCTACAAAGAGCTATATTTCGACTTCCTATCTTGACTACTAAAGGACCTCTAAAAGGTTGTTTAGTCATCAATTTTAATTTAGTATCTTTTCTCAATCCTAAAGACTTTAAAAGCATGTCATCAGGTGTTGATACAATTTTATATGCTCTTCCTCTTTTGATCTTTATCATATTCAAAATGATCACCTCTAATATTGATAATCTTTATTCAATAATAAACGATATCAGTATATCATAGGAAAGATTATCTTTCTTTAGATTATTTAAGATTAGTTTAGTTTATTTAATATAAAATAAAAAAAAGAGAGTAAAATTTAAATATTCCACTCTCTTTTTTATGATTTTTAATTTCTAAATATGACTTTTTCACTTTTAAACATATTTATAATAAATAATATTGATAAAATTATATATATTACAATCCAAGTAAATACAATTCCTATATGAATAGGATTATATATTCCATATATCATTTCTTTAAATAAAACTATTATATTTATAATAGGCATATGGAAGTATTTAGTTGGTATAGAAAATGCATCTATCCCGGCAGACATATAGGCAGGTATTATTACTAATACACTTATAGGTGAAAGATATGTCTGTGCCTCTTTGAAATTTCTCGCATAAAAACTTATAGCTAATTCTATTCCAGAAAAGACTAAAGATAAGCTTAGGAAAAGTATTAATGCAAAAATTCCTATTTTAGCATTAAACCCTCCTGTCGTTCCAATGATATCAGGCGATATTATCGTAGATATAATAAGTCCTATTATAGATGCCGTTGTCCCTATTACAGAACTCAATAAAACAGCAAGGTATTTTCCTAATAATATAGAACCTCTATTAGCTTTTGTAGTAAGAAGTGGTTCTAATGTCTGTCTTTCTTTTTCTCCTGCACCTAAATCGACTGCTGCCGGTATAGATGCTGTAACTGCATATATTGCTAATATCATCGGTACTACTATTGAAAATACCATTAATCCAGCTCCTGATTCTTCATTTTCACTAGATTTAACTATCTTGCTTATAGTTTCAACTGGTTCTAATATATCTTCTCCTATTCCTCTATCAGCTAATCTCTTTTTAGTAATCTCTTTTGAATAACTATCTATAATATTTCTTATCTTAGATTCTGCTGCTGCAGATTTTAAACTTGAATCCATATATTTTATTTCTATTTTTCCTTTTCTTCCTTCTTCTATATCTTTTTCAAAATCTTTATCGATATAAATCGCTGCTTTTACATCATTAGATTTAATATCTCCTTCTATATCTTTACTCTGAACAATCTTTATAGAATCCTTATTTTTCTTTAAATAGTTCTCTAAATTCAGATTGCCATTAGATATTATTGCTACTTCTGATACCGTATCCATATCTTTTTGCATACTTCCCATTACGAATGTCATCACTATAGCCATAATAGGAAATATTAATAGAGGAATTAATATTTGCATTATTATAGTCTTTTTATCCCTAAAGATATCTTTCATCTCTTTTTTTAATACTATTCCAGCATATTTAAACATTTCTATCACCGACCATATCTATAAATGCATCGTCTAAATTCTTTCCTTTTTGCTCTTCTAAATCTTTAATATACCCATCGTAAATTATTCTACCCTTATTCATTACTAGTATCTTATCGCATAATTTCTTCACCTCATCCATATTATGTGAAGAAAATATGACTGTCTTACCGTTTTTAGTCAATCTCTTTATAAACTCATGAACTATTCTAGTCACACCTATATCTAGTCCCGAAGTTGGCTCATCTAATAATAATATATCTGGATCGTGAACAATGCTTCTAGCTATTGCTACTTTTTGTTTCATTCCTTTTGAAAATCCCCCAATTCTTCTATCTATGTATTCATTCATTTGAAAAATATCTGAGAGTTCTGAAATTCTTCTGTCTATATTTTTCTTGCTAAATCCATTTAATCTCCCAAAGTATTCGATATTTTCCCTAGCTGATAATCTATCATAAAGGCCCGTTTCTCCGCCGAATAGTATTCCAATATTTTCTCTGACCTTATCAGGATTTTTATTTATATCATTTCCATTTATAACAGCAGTTCCCTCTGTCGGAGATAACATGGTCGCTAAAAGTCTTAATGTAGTCGTCTTTCCCGCACCATTTTCTCCAATTAAACCATATATCTCTCCTCTATCTATTCGAAAATTTATTCCATCTACAGCTTTTATATCTTTAAAGCTTTTTGTCAAATTCTCTGTTATTATCATTATATATTTCCCACTTTCCTTATATGAATTTCTATGATATATTTTACCCTCTTTCATATTGTTTAAATCAAAATAGAGATATAAAAGGTATCATTTCTAAATATATTATCATAAACTGTCTTTCTATATAATACCGATTTTTAATAAAAAAAATTGAATACCTGAATTCAGGTATTCAATTCTTTTATATTATGAACAAATTTTACCAATCTATATTTTTATCCTCTATTGATATAATCTTTCCATTATCTATTTTTATTATTCTATCACCTAAATATCTAGCTTCCTCATCATTATGAGTTATGAGCATTACACCTATATCGAACTCTTTTTTAAACTCCAAAAACTCTCTGTATAAAATATCTTTTGTCTCTGTATCTAATGCAGAAAAAGGTTCATCCATAAGCATAACTTTTGGTCTAGTCGTCAATGATCTTGCTAATGCAACTCTCTGTTTCTCTCCACCAGATATATCGCCTGGATATCTATTCTTTAAATGAGAGATTTTAAATATCTCCATTAGATCATTTAGATATTTCATATGACCTAAGTTCTTCTTATTTATCCCAAATATTAAGTTTTTTTCTACTGTCATATTTGGAAAAAGTGCATAATTTTGAAACATATAACCTATATTTCTATCTCTTATGGGCTTATTTATTTTCTTTTCATCAGAATACAATATATCCGATTCAATATTAACAAATCCCTTATCTGGCTGAGCTATACCAGATATACAGTTCAAAAGTGTAGTCTTTCCAGAACCAGAATGCCCTTGTATTACTAAAACCTCTTTTTTTAAATTGAGATCCATATCTAAATCAAAAAATCTAAGCTTCTTATATATTCTCGCCTCTAAAAGATTGGAACTAGTATTTATATCTATTTCCTCTTTTTCACAAGACATATCTATTCTATTTCTTTTTGTGCATACATATTCCATACAATCACCTAATTTATCCTTCTACTCCTAAGCCATCTATTTAATGAGAATATAGTTATAAAGCTAAATAAAACGACTACACCCATTAAAAAGTTTGCTTTCTGTAGATTATTCGATTCAACTGCAAAATAAGTAGCTATTGGTATATTCTCTGTCTTGCCAGGAATATTTCCTGCAACCATAAGAGTAGCACCAAATTCACCTAATGCTCTGGCAAAAGACAATACTAATCCACTCACAAGACCTGGCCAAGCTAATGGTAAAGTCACCTTTCTAAAGACTTTCCACTCATCAGCTCCTAATGTTCTTGCTGCATCTTCAAAAGTCTTATCTATTCCCATAAAAGCAGATTTACAGCTCTGATACATAAGTGGCAGAGAAACTACTGCTGCTGCAATACATGCAGCTTGCCAAGTGAAAATTAGATTTATGCCGAAAAAATCCTGTAGAAATTTTCCTATTATACCTTTTCTTCCTATTATAAGTAATAGTATATAACCTGTAATGGAAGGAGGCATTATCATAGGTAAGGTTATTATAACTTCTAATATATCCTTACCAGGAAAGTTCTTTCTCACGAATAGAAGCCCTAATGCCGTACCAAATATAACCGTTATAACTGTTGCTACTAAGGCTATTTTTATCGATATTATTATGGGACTTATAACTGAACTATCTATACTCCCAAAAAAATTCGTCATATTATTTTCCTATTTTACTTCAAAACCATATTTTTCTAATATAGCTTTAGATTCATCAGTTTTTAAGAATTCACTGAACTCTTTCACTGTTTCTTTCTTTTCACTTGCTGTAACTATTCCCTCTGGATAAGTTATTGGCTTATGAGTACTCTCATCTATCTCTTCTGCTATATCAACGCCCGGAGCTGCTATCGCATCCGATTTATATATAAATCCTGCTACAGCTTCTCCTTGCTCTATATAAGCTGTTGTAGCCTTTACATCTTTTGCAAATACTATTTTATCTTCGATTTTATCCCATATATTTAAATTGTCTAAAGCTTCTTTAGTATATTGACCTACTGGTACTGAGTCAATCTCTGCTATTGCTATCTTTCCATCAGTTCCCTCTAAATCTTCTACTGTCTTTATTTCGTCTGAATCTTTTGGTACTGCAAGTACTAATTTATTTCCAAGAAAATCTTTTACTGAATCAGAATCTACTAATGAAGCCTCTTCTAATGCTTTCATCTGTTTTTGTCCAGCAGACACGAAATAATCTGAAGGTGCTCCTTCTTCTATCTGCTTTTGTAAAGCTCCCGAACTTCCAAAGTTTAGATTAACTTTTGTTCCATATTCCTTTTCAAAGTTCTCAGCTATCTCTGTAAATGACTCTCTTAAGCTCGCTGCTGCAGATACTGTTATTTCAGGATCTAATTTCTTTTCTTCTTTTTCTTCTTCATCCTTTTCGTCTTTTTGACTCTCTTCTTTTTCTTTATCTGTCGATGTTTCTACTTTATTTTCCGTATTAGCACTATCGTTCTTATCGTTATTCGCTCCACATCCATATACAGATGTAAGTGCTAATAACACACCTCCAACTATTACTGCCTTCTTAAATCTTTTCATAAACTCTCCTCCGTATTTAAATTTTATCTATATACATCTTATAGTATAGCGTATCGCTAATACAATGTAAAGTGAATTTTAGAATTACGAATTCTATTTTAAACTAATCCAAAATAAAAAAGACAGATAAGCAATTATCTGTCTTTTTTATAATATTATTACTCTATTTCTCTTTCTTTATCTAAGTCTGAAAAGTATAAATTGAATCCTTCCTCCATATCTTTATTTAACTTTTCCATCAACTTATCGTATCTTTCTATCATTGAAAAGCCTTTTTCAGTTAGGGTTGATCCTCCTCCTCTAACTCCACCAATTTGTGTAGTTATAACACTAAATCCTAATCTCTTCTCCATTATTTTAACTAGATTATGTGCTTTATTATAAGACATACCCATCTGTTTTGCTGCTTCTGATAGAGAGCCATATTTTCCAACACCCTTTAATAGATCACATATTCCTATTCCGAATAATTTCTCTTTATCATCATTTTCTAACCATATCCTTCCGCTAATTTTCAAAATATCACTCTCCTCTTTGTCTAAGATAAACTATTAAAGCTATATATCAATATTCTTTAAATATTTATGAACATTATTTTCTTAATTCAATCTTTATCTTTTTTTACTGGATTTTTTTATAAACAATACGTATTAGAATATATTATATATTGAATATGTGTTCTATCTGATAGGATTTTTATATAGTAAAATAAAAAACCATAATAATATTTAAATTAAATATTATTATGGTTAATATTATATCATACTATTACATCGCTGATAAAATTTCTTCCCTTACGATATTATTTATATTTTCTTTTTCTTCTTTTGTCAGTTCTTTAGTGTCTATGGGATTATGAATTTTTATCTTTACCTTAGCTGGTCTAATTCTCATATTTTCCTCTAAAAGCTTATAAGAGCCATCTATAGTTATAGGAACTATTATAGCTTTAGATTTTAATGCTATCCTAAAGCTACCAAGCTTAAAATCTGAAACAGGCTTTCCTTTACTTCTACTTCCCTCAGGAAATACCACCATATTTATCCCTTTTTTTACATTATTTGTAGCTTCTACTATTGATTCTACAGACTTTCTAGCACTTTTTCTATCTATGAATACACAACCCATAATTTTCATCCATGATGATATTATTGGTAAATTTTCCATTTCTATTTTGGCTACAAAGCCCTTCGGCCCTGGTATATAGTTCATTAATAGCGCTATATCAAAATCACTCTGATGATTAGCTATAAATACAATTTTTTCATTTTGAGGAATTTTATCTAATCCTTCAATCTTTATATCTGCACCTGCTAATTTTAATTTACTCGAAACCCATTTCTTAGTGATCTTATATGCATATTCTGCCGCTTCAGTTTTTCCCTTTTTCTTTTTTATACTTTTCGCTTTTATTAGGAAAGGCAATGTAAATAAAAGACTTATTATGAACTCTAGAATCCATATTATACTTCTCAATATATTATCTCCTTTCAAACCCTATTCTATATTCAATCATAATCATCCTAAATCATTAAATATTATTTTAGCATATTATGACTATATTTTTTATAATATGGTATAATATTCGGGATATATTATATAATTTAAGTTTTATAAAATTCTTAATAAAGGGAGAGTGAACTATATGATAACAGTAACTAATTTATCTCTCGCATTCAGTGATAAGAAATTATTTGAAGATGTGAATTTAAAATTTACTCCAGGAAATTGCTATGGAATTATAGGTGCTAATGGTGCCGGAAAATCGACTTTCTTGAAGATACTTTCAGGTGAAATTGATCCTACTACTGGAGAAATTGGAATAGATAAAGAATCTAGAATGTCTGTATTAAAGCAAGATCATTTCCAATATGATGATAACGAGGTTCTAGAAACTGTAATAATGGGCAATATGAGACTTTTCGAAATAATGAAAGAGAAAGATGAGATATATTCAAAATCTGATTTTTCTGATGAGGATGGTATAAAAGCTGCTGAATTAGAAGCAGAGTTTGCCGATTTAAATGGATGGGAGGCTGAATCTGATGCTTCAACTCTATTACAAGGACTAGGTATAGGTACAGAAATGCATTATAAGAAAGTTGCTGAACTAGATGGCTCTGATAAAGTAAAAGTGCTTCTTGCACAAGCTCTTTTCGGAAATCCTGATATTCTTATACTTGATGAGCCTACTAACCATTTAGATTTAAAATCAATAAAATGGCTTGAGAATTTTCTTGCAAATTTCGAAGGAATAGTAATAGTAGTATCTCATGATAGATATTTTCTAAATCAAGTATGTACTCATATTGCTGATATAGATTTTGGAAAAATAAAACTATATGTGGGTAATTATGATTTCTGGTATGAATCTAGTCAATTAGCGCTTCAAATGATGAAGGATCAGAATAAAAAGAAAGAAGAAAAAGTTAAAGAGCTTCAGAATTTCATCGCAAGATTTAGTGCTAATGCATCTAAATCTAAGCAAGCTACTTCTAGAAAAAAATTACTAGAGAAGATAACTTTAGATGATATTCAACCTTCTTCTAGAAGATATCCTTTTGTAGGATTTACTATGGATAGGGAAGTTGGAAAGGAAATATTAACTGTTGAAAATTTAACGAAAACTATAGATGGTGTTAAAGTCATAGATAATTTGAGTTTTACAGTGAATAAAGGGGATAAAATAGCTTTCGTATCTGAAAACGATATAGTTAACTCTACTATATTAAAAATAATTTCAGGCGAAATGGAGCCTGATAGTGGAAGCTATAAATGGGGTATTACAATAAATACTAGCTATTTTCCAATGGACAATACAAAATATTTTGAAGGCAGTGAATTAAATCTTATAGATTGGTTGCGTCAGTATTCTGAAGAAAAATCGGAAACTTATATTAGAGGTTTTCTTGGAAGAATGCTCTTCTCTGGTGATGAACCACTAAAAAAAGTTTCAGTATTATCTGGAGGAGAAAAGGTAAGATGTATGCTATCTAAGATGATGCTTAAAAATGCAAATGTCCTCATATTAGATCAGCCAACGAATCATCTAGATCTTGAATCTATAACTGCAGTTAATAACGGGCTAAAAGATTATAAATCTGTCATTCTTTTTGCTTCTCATGACCATCAGTTCATACAAACTATTGCAAATAGAATAATAGATATACGTCCCGATAAGGTTATTGATAAGATGACTACCTACGATGAATTCATCGAACGATATAGATAAGCTTTAAAAGCATTAGATAAGTTTTTTATCTAATGCTTTTATTCTATATATCCTTCTTTTAAACCCTTTAATCTCTTATCTTCTTTCAGTTTTTCTAATGCTCTAGCTTCTATCTGTCTAATCCTCTCTCTAGTAAGACCGTATATTTTTCCTATCTCTTCTAAAGTCATCTGATTTCCATCTTCTATTCCATAGCGAAGCGTTAAAATATTTGCTTCTCTTTCGGAAAGTTTTCCTAATGCTGCTCTTATCTGATCTTGCAATAGTCCATTAGATACACTATCAAAGACTGTATCCGTTTCATCTAATGATATCATCTCTATAAGAGGGACAGCTTCTTCTTCTCCGATTTCCATATGAAGTGAGGTTAATCTACCACCAAAAAGCGATTCATAAGCTTTTATTTCCTCATATTTTTCTTCGTTTATATCCATTATTTCACATATGGATTTTATTCTTTCCTTCATATTTAAACTATTGTCTATAGATTGTTCTGCTTTTCTGAGCTTTAAAAATTCTTCTCCCATATAAACTGGTATTCTGATTGAATTTAATTTATTAGATATCTCTCTAGTCATCTTTTGTTTTATCCAATACAATGCATAAGTAGAAAATGATATATTCCTTTCTATTTCATATTTTTCTAAAGCTCTAATAAGACCTATATACCCTACTTGTATTAAATCATCTATATTTAAACAAGACCCTTCTATAACCTTCATATATCTCTTTGCCTGTCTTTTTATAAGTCTATAGTTAACTACGAGTATTATATTTAATAATTCTTCTTCCTTTGTCTTTTTATATCTTTTTATTAATTCAAAATTATTTGAATAACTGTATGATAGATATTCATCTCTATCGAAATTAGAATCCGATTCTGCTTTTATAACAGATTTTATTCCCATAGTTATCACCCACCTTTTAATAATATATACCCAATAGAATATAAAAAAAAGCATCTTAATGAGATTTTTTATCTCTTAAGATGCTTTTTTCTCGTTTTTCTTTTAGATCTAATTTTGTCTGCTTTTGAATTCAATTGCTCATATAATTTATATTCTAGTCTCGTTCAAAATCATAGATAGTGTTTCTACAAGACTTATCCTTTCAATATCGTTATAGCTATATATCAAATCATCTTCATTGAAATTTTCTAGCTTCTCTCTAAATATTTTAATATTATGTCTAGCTTTTTCTAATTGATCTTTTATAAATTCTGATGTCACTTCTTTCGGTGGTACTCCATAGAATCCAATCGTCTTATCTATCCCTTCGACCAGAACTGTATTTCTAAAATCTGGTTTTTCTCCACCAATTAAAACATCAATTCTATAATTTCTAATTTGACTTCCTGAACTCACTACGATATGAAGGAAGTTAAATATAAATAATGTTAATAGATGAGCATTCTCTTCGCAATAAAAAGTTTCATTCATCCTATCTGGTTCATAAGATCTAGAAGGTCTGTAATCTCTTTCTTCCAAAAACTGTTTAATAACTTCTTTTTTTGAAAGTAAAAAATTCTTTCTCTTTACATATAAAGCATTGATTATTCTATCTCTTTCTTCTAAATACTCATTGAGTTCATCGAGCATTTCTCTTACTTCACCTTCATAATCTGTTATATAAACTCTAGTTATATTTCTATTGTTTTGCATTCTTTTTCTAGCCATCTTCATCCTCCAAATCATTAAGTATTATTAATTAATTCTTATGTCTAACTGGATATTCTATATATACCCTCGATTTTAATATTAATTCAATAATCTGATTCTATCATAGGGATTAAAGTATAGCAAATTAAAACTCCAGAGAAAAATTTTTCTCTGGAGTTTTTAATATTATAATCTCGTATAATAATCGTATCTAATTTAATTTGATGGACCGTCTTGATCTACACCTTCTGGGTTTTTACAATCTAGAATTCTTTGAGCCTGATCATCTGATAATTCAAAATCATAGAATTTTTTATAAAATTCTTTCGTCTCTTTTACCATATCTATATCTCCAAATAATTCAGGATGGATTAATGTTCCTGCCCACAATACTTGTAATGCCTCTTCTGCACTATATCTATCCCATTTCCAAGTTCCTACTGGATTGCAATATAATTTATCTTCTTGAACTGCTTTTACATCTGCCCAAGCTGGATCATTCTTTATAGTTTCAATCCCCTTAGCAGCACCAGTACCTCCGATTATTATTATATCTGGGTTAGTAGCTATAATTTCTTCTAAATTCACATCAACATGATTAGCTTCTGACTCTATTGCATTTATTCCTCCAGCAAGTTTCATCCACTCACCAATTATACTCTTAGCACCATCAACTTTAGTTAAGTCTTCTCCACTGAATATATGGAGTATTTTTGGTCTTTCTGAATCTTCTATATCTTTAGTTTTTTCTGCTAATTTCTCAATATTTCCTTCAAGATATTTAATATATTCATCTGCTTTTTCTTCTGCTTCTTCTCCCATTAATTCCCCTGTAAGTCTTATAGTTTCTTTCAAGCCATCAAAATCTTGAAATCCTAATCTAACTGCCTTCAATCCTGCTCCTTCAACTTGAGCTACTTCATCTTCTTTTAAGCATATTACAACATCAGGGTTTTGGGCTACTAATTCTTCTAATTGTATAGTATCATTTTTTATTGGTGCAATAACATCTTTTATCCCTGGATATACTTCTGCAAACCAAGGTGTTCTTTGGATTCTCTCTGTTGTCGTTACTAATTTATCTGCTTGACCTAATAATAGCATAACTTGACTATGAGCATCCCATACGTCTGCAACTTTCTCTATTTTTTTTGGTAACTCTACTTCATTTCCGAATTGATCTGTAAACATTCTAGTCTCAGAATTATCTGAGTCTTCCTTTTTTTCAGCATTGCCTTTATTATCTTTTTGTTCTTCAGTTTGTTGTGTATCCGATTTTACATTTGTATCTGTGTCCTTATCATCTGATGTACATCCTACTATACTAAGAGATAATAATCCTGTAAGTAAAAAAGGAAGTATAAGTTTTTTTAATCTATTCATTTTTTCCCTCTTCTCTATAAATTATAATTATATAATTACGAGGAGTTCTATTTTTAAACTCCTATACGAGATTATCATACGCTATATACTACAATATATATAACGTTAAATAGAGTATACCATTAAAGTCTTACTGATGCAATATTAATGGTATCTCTTTTTATTTTATTTTTCTGAATCATATTTATTCCCATCTATATATGCTTTTAGAAAAAATTCTTCTTCTTCGTTCGGTTCTCTATTATAATCATTTTTAAATCTCATATATATCTCTTCATATTTAACTGATTCACCTACATATTCTCCTAATTTCACCATTAGATCTAATAAGTTTTCCATTTCTTTTCTGCTATACATATCTTTATGCGCAGTATAAAATCTCTCACAATCATATTTTAAAATCTCTTTTCTTAATTTTTTAACATTATTAAGATGATGTGTTCTATATACTCCTTCAAATCCTCTATAAGGCATATCTCCTAAAAACATAGTTTTATCTTCTACTATGAAAATAAGCGTGGAGTCCTCAGCATGATCTCCTCCTAAGTTTTCAAATATACAGTTTATTCCTCCAAGATCTAATCTAAGCATTCCATCAAAACTTAAATCTAAGTTTTTAATTTTTCCAAAATCTCTAAATAAAGGTTTTATTTTTGATATTGTACTTTTTTCCTCTATTTCTACCTGAATCTCTCCATTTAATATATTATTAAGTCTTTTTATCTTTTCTTTAGTCTTTTCAGACCCTATATTAATTAATCCCATATACTGCATACCGTATATATGATCCCAATGCCAATGGGTTATACCAATATATTTAATATTATCTATATTCTCCTTATTTAAATAATCTATAAACTCCTCAGCATGAGATTTGGAGTTTCCTGCATCAACTACTAAAGAACTCTCTTTACCTCTTACAATTGCTAATAAAGGTCTTGCCTTATCGTCATCATAATTCATTATATCTATATTTTTAGTAATTTTTTCAAACATCTAATCACCTTTTCTAGTCCACTATATATTTTCAATCTGCCAATCTATTATTTCTTTATTGTTAGAAGCTAAGTATTCATTCGTCTTTGAAAATGGTTTCGTGCCAAAAAAACCTCTAGAAGCTGATAAAGGGCTTGGATGCACAGATTTAAGTATTAAATGCTTCTTCCCATCTATTAATTTCTCTTTGCTTATGGCGTTGTTTCCCCATAGTATAAAAACCAAATTATTCTTTCTATCACTCAATAATTCTATTATTCTATCCGTTAATATTTCCCATCCTTTTCCTCTATGGGAGTTTGCATTTCCTGCAATTACTGTAAACGATGTATTGAGTAATAATATTCCTTGATCTGCCCATTTTTTA
Organism: Andreesenia angusta; assembly: GCA_030537835.1. Classification (GTDB taxonomy): domain Bacteria; phylum Bacillota; class Clostridia; order Tissierellales; family Gottschalkiaceae; genus Andreesenia; species Andreesenia angusta_A. Next base: position 89,769 of record JAUNVB010000003.1, read on the forward strand.
AGATATCCATTATTAGGTATTTCACAGCCTAAATCTGCTTTAAGTTCTTTATATATATTCCTAAGTGATGGTGGTGTTCTAATGCCTTTATTAACTGAAAAACTGAGTCCATGTGCTTGGTTTTCTCCATGATATGGATCTTGTCCAAGTATTATTACTTTTGTATTTTTAAATGATGTATATTTTAATGCATTAAATATATCATGCATATTTGGATATATCTTCTTAGTTCTATATTCTTTTATTAGAAATTCTCTTAGTTTTAAATAGTATTCCTTTTCAAATTCTTCTTTTAATATATCATCCCAGTCGTTTCCAATATTTACAGCCATATAATTTCTCCTCTATTTTATTCTGATTTTAAATGCAATTTTTTAAAGAATCTAAAAAGTATTTTCTAAATTCGTCTTCATCTATATCTGTACATACATATATATTCGGCTTCTCTTCTAAACGATTGTCTAAATCCACTATAGTACAGCCTAATGTATATTGACCTCTTAATTCTACATCAACATAAGTATATTCTAGTTTAAATATATCTGGTTTTAATAAATAAGCTATTGCCGTACTATCATAAACTTTTATTGCTGATTCTTTATCCATCCCTTTATAATCTTTGAATAGTGAATAAGTTAATCTAGTAGATTTGTTATAGTCTTTTAATTCTTCTAAATCTTTTAAAAATATTCTAGCCTTATTTCCTATATCTAATCCTACCATAGTGACTTTTAGACCACTATCTATGACTATCTTAGCAGCTTCTGGATCTGTTCCTATATTGAACTCAGTCATAACACCTAAATTGCCTCTATTAATTGATCCACCCATGAAAATTATTTCTTCTATATTCTCTTTCACTTCAGGAAATGCTTTAAATAGAATAGCCAAATTCGTTAATGGCCCTAGAGCTAATATCGTCACTTTTACTTCGCTCTCTAATATAACTTCTCTCATCGCATCTATTGCATTGATTTCAAGTGGCTCTTTTTCTGGCTCCTCAAATTCAAAATCTCCTAATCCAGACTCCCCATGTATTGAGGAAGCATCTTCATTGAATCTATCCTTATATGGATTTATTAATGGTCTACATGCTCCCATTGCTATTGGTATATCTTCTCTTTCTAAATATTTTAGTAATCTCAATGCATTATAGCTGACTTTCTTTAAACTTACATTTCCTGCGACAGTAGTTATTAACTTTATATCTATATCCTCACTATATAATGCCATGGCTAAAGCTATAGCATCATCTTTACCTGGATCGGTATCAATTATAATTGGTTTTTTCATCCTACCACCTCTTAAACATTCATTTTATTATTTCTATAAAACTCATCTGCTTCATCTCTATTAGGAAGTGATTTTTGAGCCCCTGCTCTACTGACAGTAAGACTAGCAACATATCTTGCATAGTCTAAGGCTTCTAAATCAGTCTTTCCTTCTGATATCATATTAGTAAATGCTCCTATGAAAGAATCTCCTGCTCCTGTAGTATCTATAACTTCTGTCGGAATAATATCTATGAATTCATATCCTTCTGAATTATAGTATAAGCTTCCTTTATCTCCAAGAGTTACTATTAAGTTTTCCATACCTCTTTCTATCTGTAATTTACAAATATCTAAGAGATTATCTTCAGATAATTTCTGTCCTGATAGTATCTCTAGTTCTGATTCATTTGGCATCATATAATCAGAGTTATTTATTATATAATCATCTAAATCTTTTATTGCTGGTGCTGGATTCATTATGACTTTTACTCCATGTTTCTTACAAATTCTTACAGCCTCTTTTACTGTCTCTTGAGGAATCTCTAATTGGAACACACAATAGTCTGACTCTTTTATAATCTTTTCTTTACTTCTAATATCCTCGGGAGTCAATTCAAAATTTGCTCCAGTATATACTACAATATTATTTTTTCCATCATCATCTAAATTTATATAAGCAGTTCCGGTATCCGATTCTTTTATTATTATACCTTCTGTGTCGATTCCTTCATCTTTTAATCCTTTCAAAAGCTCTTTTCCAAAGTCATCGTTTCCTACAGCTCCAATCATTGAAGTATTAGCTCCTAATCTTCTTATTGCAACGGCTTGATTTGCTCCTTTTCCGCCTCTATTATGACTCTTATCTTTTGCTAATATGGTCTCCCCTTCTATTGGAATATGAGGAACTTTTAATGTCACATCCATATTTAAACTTCCTATAACTAATATTTTCTTCATAAATAAACACCTTCTAAATATTATTCTACGACTCAGTAGTCATATCTAAAAGAGGACCTAGCTAAAAGCTAAGTCCTCTAATCTATAATAATTTAATTTTATTTCTCTACTAATGCTATTGCTCTTATAGGTGAACCTGTTCCACCTCTTATTTTTAATGGCAGTCCTATATATAGGAATCTCTTTCCTGCTACTTTATCTAAATTAGCAAGATTTTCTGTATTAGTTATATCATATTCTCCACAAACTAGATGACCTGAGAAATCTAAATCATCCGGAGTTTGATCTATTGCTGGAGCATCAACACCTATATTAACTACTCCTTTTTCTGCAAGATATTTTGCTGCTTCATAACTAACGCCAGTATAATAATTTTTATATCCTTCACCTGGATATTCTCTATTGTAAAGTCCTGTATACATTAAGAATATATCCCCATCTCTTATCTCTAATCCATGTTTATCTAATGCTTCTTCTATATCTTTAACCTCAATATAATCAGGATATCTTTTATGAGATAAATCTACACATATAGCTGAACCCCAGAAATGCTTAAATGGCATCTTATCTACTGTTGCACCGCCTGGCTTATATTCAATTACTCCATCACTATGAGTTCCTGCATGTTCACTTATCAATAAGTTTCTTGCATAGAATCCTAATGTCTTACTACCTGTCATTTCCATATTTTCTTCATGCGTTTGATTCGTCATTATAAAAGTTGGTTGGTGAATACCAAATAAAGGCATTCCTTGATATATATCCTGTGTCAAGTCTATTAATTCAAAATTTGATGTATCCATAATTCTCTCCCTCTCTTAAAATACTTTATTATAAATTATATGGAGAGAAAAGGATTTCCCTCCATATAATCATTATACCATACTATAAATCTTTATTACCCAATATTATATATTTTAATCTATTCTGATATTTTATTTCTAAATTTATTTTACAGGCTCTATAGATGGAAGAACTTTATAGTTTTTAACATCTACAACACCTTTATCTGTTATCTTCCACTTTGGACTTGTTGCAAGAGATAAGAATGCAAGATGCATGAATGGTGCTGGTATATCGCATCCTAATTCTGTTTTTACTATCTCGTGTAATTCTATAGTCTTATCAACTAATTCCTGTCCTTTCATCTCATCTGTCATAAGTCCACATATTCTAAGTGGCAATTCTTCTATTACTTTACCGCCTTTTGCTACAGCTACTCCACCTTGCATTTCTATTACTCTATTTGCTGCAGCTGCCATATCTTCATAGTTTGTACCTATTACTATTAGATTATGTGTATCATGAGAAACTGTTTCTGCAAAAGCTCCGTCTTTTATATTAAAGCCTTTTATAAATGATTTTCCTATATCCTTCTGACCATGTCTTCCAATAACGGCTACCGGAAGTAGATCTTCTTCATTTGATTTTACGAATCCATCTTCAACAGGTAATTTTACTCTATAGTCTTCTGATAAGTTTTGAAGTACTATAAGGCCTATACAATTAGCCATTACTTCTTTTTCATCTGAAGCTATTTTTAAGTCATCTGCTGAAATTTTATCTCTTAATACGCTGTGCTTAACTGACTCTGGATAAGTATATGGCTGTAAATCCATTAATAATTCTCCGTTACTAGCTATATGCTCTCCTTTTAGATAAACATCTGCTACATTCATATCTTCTAATTTTCCATCTATTATATTTATATCAGCATACTTACCTGGTGCTAATACTCCTATTAAATGGAGATTATGCCAAGTTGACGCATTTATTGTAACCATTTGTATTGCTTCTACTGGATCTACTCCTTCTTTTATAGTTCTTCTAACTATATCATTCATATGACCCTTTTTTATTATATCTTCAGCTAACATATCGTCTGTTGCTAATAATGCTCTTCTTGAATCTAAACCTTCTTCTGTTATAGCTTTTATACATTCAGGCATATTACTTTGAGTAGAACCTTCTCTCATCAATACGTATACACCATATCTCAGTTTTTCAACGCATTCTTCTTTAGTCGTCGTCTCATGACAAGATATTTCTGTTCCTCCACATATTATATGAGATGCTAATTCTTCTCCAAATATTTCTGCAGCATTACCATCAACTTTTTTACCTAATGATTCTGCATAAGTTGATGCTGCTATAGTATCTTTTACAACATCATATTTATTGTCATAAACAAATTTTATTCCTGTAACACCTTGTATTTCTCCTATTCCTGTAACTGTTGGATATTCGAACATCTCTGGAATATCTTTTGAGTCAAGATTTCTTCCTGCTGTCTCAAGTCCAGGACAATCTGGTGTCAAGGCAGGTACTCTTAGATATACATGATGAGGTAATGTTGCACATTCTTCAGCCATTGCTTTAATCGCATCTTTACCTAGAACATTTCCTACTTCATGTGGATCCGATATTAGACATGTAGTTCCTGTTGGTAATGAAAGTCTTGAGAATTCTGTTGCTGTAAGCATTGCAGATTCAAAATGCATATGTGAATCTATAAATCCTGGTGTTAAATATTTGCCTTTCACATCTATTACTTCTGTCTTATCTCCAATTAGCTTAGAGCAATCTCCAACCATGAGTATGAACTCTCCTGCTATTGCTATATCCGCTTCATAAATCTCTCTAGTTATTACGTTTACAACATTTCCACCTTTTAATACCTTATCAGCAAATACTACATCTGACATCAAAGCATCAACACAATGTAATCTATCTGCTACCATTTTTAAATCGTTTGTATTTAACAATTGTTTTCCTCCTTTTTTATAAATAAAAACTATAAATTTACAATATAGATTTATTTAACTTTCTAAATTCTAAGCC
>JAUNVB010000050.1 GCA_030537835.1 Andreesenia angusta
AAGAAGTATTTCAGAGTTTAAAACTATTATAAATTCTAGACCATTTAATTGGGGAGAGTTAGAATATAAAACTAAAGTCATAAGAAGAAATGGGAAAATAGTAGCTTATATTATTCTACAGATAATAGATAAAAAGCTTGGAGTAGTAGTTGAAGCATTTGGAAAGAGAGATGCTATAGATATCTCTATTTCAAAACTTACTAAAGAATTAAATTTAGATAAAACTATATACGATATAAATACTGATGATAGATTGAATGAATTAGAAAGGGATTTTATATCTGGAATATATAATAGAGGAAGTTTTAAGATAATTAATTATGAGAAGCTGATGAATTCACTCAGAAATTATTTCAGACAATATTGTGAATATGCTGATGATATTGAGTTTATTGAAATAGAGCAGAACATGGAGGAGTCTAAAGCTATTTATAGAATAAAAATATATGATGAAATATTAGATATTGTAGGTGCTGGAAATATGACTAAATTAATATTTGGAAATAATTATGATTTAGATATTTCTGAAAATACTAGGATATATTCTTTTATAAAAAAATCATTGCCTGTTCCACTTCCTTATATGGAAAATTTAAATTATCAATAGATATAAATATATTCTATTTATATAGAAATATTTATAGATAATTTTGATTGATAAAAATTGTTATAATACTACTTTAGTGAGAACTTATTATATAATTAATATAGAATATTGAACAGGAGTGAGATAATGAATAGAAAGAAAAGATTATTAGCTCTGCTGACTGCGATTGGTTTATTGTCAGTTACTGTAGTAGGGTGTTCAGGTAGTAATGAAGAAAGTTCAGGAAAAACAGATAAGAAGAGCGATAAAGAGATAACTCTTATGATTCCAGAATGGGGTGTCCCTTCTGAAGAGCTTTTAGAAGAATTTGAGGAAGAAACAGGTATAAATGTAGATGTTGAAGCAGTTGCCTGGGATGATATAAGAGATAAAGTCTCTATTGCAGCAGCAGGAGGAAAAGCACCTGCTGATGTTATTGAAGTGGATTGGTCTTGGGTTGGAGAATTCGATTCAGCTGACTGGTTAGAGCCTATTGAAATTTCTGAAGAAGATATTGAAGCGATGCCATCGATACAATCCTTTATGGTTGGAGATAAGGTATTAGCACTGCCTTATGCAAATGATTATAGAATTGCCTATTATAATACTGAGCATTATAAAGAAGCAGGAATTGAAAATGCTCCTAAGACTTGGGATGAAGTCTATCAAAATGCTAAATTATTAAAAGAAAAGAAAGTAGTAGACTATCCTTTCTCAATACCACTTAGTGCTGAAGAGTCATCAACAACAGCATTGATTTGGTTAACATTTGCCAGAGAAGGAAAAGTATTTAATGACGATAATACATTGAATAAAGATGCAGTTTTAAGTACTCTAGAATATATGGATAAGATGAATAAAGAAGGATTATTAGACCCTTCGAATAGAACATCATCAGGAATGGATTCATATAGAAAGCTTACTTCAGGAGAGGCAAGTTTTATGGTTGGACCGACATCTTTTGTTGGACGTGTAAATGATGAAGAAGAATCAGATGTAGTTGGAGAAGTTAGTCCTATATTAGTGCCAGGAAAAGATAATACTGCTAAACAGACATTTGCACTTCCTGAAGGTGTAGGAGTTTCAAAATACTCTGAAAATAAGGATGAAGCTATGGAGTTTGTAAAATGGTATAATTCTGAAAAAATACAAGAATCACTTTACGATGAATTGAATGTTATACCAACGAGAACTTCCGTATTAGAAAAATTGATTGAAGATGAGAAGATAGAGAATACAGGTGCTATGCTTGAGGAATCAAAATTGATTAAATCACCATTTCCAAATGGCGTACCGAAATACTATTCTGAAATGAGTAAGGCTATTTTCGATGCAATAAATAAAATGGCAATTGATCAATCTAGTCCTGAAGAAGCATTCAATGAAATGGATTCTAAAGTAAAGGAACTAGCTAAATAATAGAAATACCTCCATTATATTGGAGGTATTTCTATTTAATATTAAATATTATTAAAAGGATTGATATTATAAATGAATAAAAAGAATAAACTGTCTTGGATATTATTAATTCCTACGATAATCATAATGGTTGGACTTGTATTCTATCCAATTATTGTGACATTTTCTTATAGTCTTAAGTATTTTAAATTGACTGAACCTGAAAATGAGAGATTTATTGGTTTAGAAAACTATTCGAATGTTTTAAAGGATCCTGAATTCATATACTCTCTCAAAAATACTTTGGTGATATTATTTACTGTTATAATTATTTCTGTAATAATGAGTCTTTTGATATCACTTATTTTGAATAGAGATACTAAGATAAGTGGATTTTTAACAGCTATAGCAATACTTCCTTGGGCCTTGCCACCAATAGTTAATGGGATAATATGGAAATGGATATTCTATCCTGGCTTTGGCTTAGCTAATAAGTTTCTTATTAAATTAGGATTTATATCTGAACCTATTCAATGGACTGTGAATAGATGGACATTACTGATATTAATATCAATTGTATTAGCTTGGAGAATAATTCCATTTTGTTCAATTATATTTCTGTCGGCACTTCAATCAGTACCAAAAGAAATTTATGAATCTGCAAGTATTGATGGTGCGGGGAAAGTATATTCTTTTTTTAAGATAACTCTGCCATTGCTTTTACCTTCATTTGCTATGGTACTAACTCATACTTCTATTGGTGCTATAAATGTCTTTGATGAGATAA
>JAUNVB010000051.1 GCA_030537835.1 Andreesenia angusta
TCTATTCCTCTTAATAATGTTGCAGCTACAAAACCTGTTAAATCTCCTACTACACCACCACCTAGAGCAACTATCATATGACCCCTGTTTATCTCATTAGATAATAAATCATCATAAACTTTTATCAGTATTTCCATAGATTTGCTTTTTTCACCAGGCTCTACGACTGTAAAAAAAGGTTCTATCCCTTCTGCTCTTAAACTTTTATCGAAGTCTTCACCATATAATTTATATACATTTAAATCCGTTATAATAAAAATCTTATCTCCTGAATAGATTTCGGTTATTTCTTTAGCGAATGATTTTCTAAGCCCTTTTTCTATCTTTATATCATAGGAGTTATTAGGAATATTGACTCTTAATACTCTCACTTATCTTCCTCCTCATTATCAGTAATTTGCTTTTACTTTCTTTTTTTCAAAAGATTCATGAAGGATTGCTTTTACTTTCTCTTCATCCTCATCATCTATTGCGTCTCTTAAATTCTTTGTATAGTCTAAAAATAAATCGATCTGCTCTACTAATTTTTCTCTATTCTTTATGAATAATTCTGTCCATAATTCACTATTAATTTTAGCGATTCTAGTCGTATCTCTATAAGAGCCTCCCGCATAGAAATCAACATCATCTATATCTTTACAATTGACCATTCCCACTGCAACTATATGTGGTAATTGGGAAACATATGCAATATTCTCATCATGTATCTCTGGGGTAGTCCTGACTACATTTCCAAATCCTATGGCTTTTGCAATCTTCTCAATTAGAAGAATATTCTTTTCCTTATTTCTCTGATTAGGTGTAATTATATAGTTTGCACCCTTGAACATTTCAATTTCAGCATGATCAAGGCCTACATCTTCTTTTCCAGCCATCGGATGGCCACCTATAAAATCTATATCATCTCTAATACTTTCTAATACAGTATTTACTATATGGGCCTTTATTCCAACACCATCAGTTATTACAGCTCCCGATTTAAATTCATCCATATTATCTATTATAAACCTTTCTGTTGCTTCTGGATATATGGTTAGATAAACTAAATCACATTCTGAAAGGATTTCAGAAGGATTAGTAAATCCTTCATCTATTATACCCTTTCTAACTGCTTTTTTTAAGACTTCATTCGATAAATCTATCCCCCAAAGATTTTTGGGATTTAGTTTCTTTATTCCTTCTGCATAAGTTCCCCCTATTAAACCTAAGCCAACAATCGCAATATTAAATTCAGATAAATCCATATTTCAACCTCTCATTTATATTATTCTATTATCTAATTCTGCTATTTTTCTTAATTGCTTAGTCAATGTATCGAATCTTTCAGGTACGATTGACTGCTGTCCATCACATTTTGCATTCTCAGGATCATTATGAACTTCTATTATAAGTCCATCAGCACCTACTGCAACTGCTGCTTTTGATAGAGGCTCTACTAACCACCACATACCTCCAGCATGGCTAGGATCGACTATAATAGGTAGATGAGTGTGTTTTTTCAATACTGGTATAGCTGATAAATCTAATGTATTTCTTGTCTGAGTTTCAAAAGTTCTAATTCCTCTCTCACATAGAATTACATTTTCATTACCACCTGCCATTATATATTCAGCAGACATTAATAATTCATCTATTGTTGAAGATAATCCTCTTTTTAATAGAATTGGAGTTTTTAATTCTCCTAATTCCTTTAAGAGATCAAAATTCTGCATATTTCTTGCTCCTACTTGAATTATATCTACATTTTCTGCAAATTCATCTATATATCTTACAGACATTATCTCGCTCACAATTGGTAATCCTGTTTCTTCTCTTGCTATTTTTAGAAGGTCTAATCCTTCTGAACCTAATCCCTGAAAACTATATGGAGACGTTCTTGGTTTGAAGGCTCCTCCTCTTAAGAACTTAGCTCCTGATTTTTTAATATCTTTTGCTATAGAAACTATCTGCTCTTCTGATTCTACTGAACAAGGTCCTGCTATTAAAGCTATATTCTCTCCACCAATTTTATTTCCCTTTACATCTATAATTGTAGAGTCTTTAGTGTGAAATGCTTTATTAGCAAGCTTATAGCTTTCTTGTACTGGTATGATTTTTTCTATATGTCTTATGGCATTTAGGCGATTTCTATCTATAGTTGATGTATTACCTATTAAGCCTAATAGTCTATATCTCTCTCCTTGTGATTCATGAACTCTGAGGCCTATCTCCTCCATCTTTTTTATTAATTCTAATCTCTCTTCATCAGGCATTTCATTGCTCAATACTAAAATCATTTAATCATCTCCTAATTTTATTTTTTTCATAAAAAAAAGAGCCTCTAATGAGACTCTTATTTATAATTTTATATAAATAGACTGTTAAATCTAAGTTTAATCTATTCTCGTAATTTTATAAACCTACTCCTAGTACTGACTCATTAGTATTATAGTTCTCTATTTTTTTGTATGACAAAGCTCCGGCACTATAATAATAGCCCCAGCTAAAAAAGTAAAAATATTTTTCACTTGTCACACTTTCTATTTTACTAATAAGTCTTTCCATTATAAAATCCTCCAAAAGCATTAAAATATTCTAAAAATCAATCTAATTAATTTAATAATATTCTATACCATAATGTTTGAGATTGTCAACTATTATTTTTAGAGCAAAAAAGTTTGAATATGTAAAGGAACTACCCCATCAAAAGGGGCAGTTCCTTTGAATTTTATTTATTTGTCGCTGCTATTATATCTAAATATGCCCAATGATTATTATTCATA
>JAUNVB010000025.1 GCA_030537835.1 Andreesenia angusta
CATCTAAAACACCTCATTCTCTCGTATTCTAATCATAATCCTTCTATGAAATTTTTCTCTCTATGAACTCTGCATTTCTCAGCTTCTATTATAGCTTCTAATTTATTAGTAGCCAAATCCACCTCATCATTTACTACTACATAGTCATAAGAAAACACAAAATTTATTTCTCTATATGCAGATTCAAATCTATTGATCATTGATTCTCTAGTCTCTGTTCCTCTCAATTCTAATCTGCTTTTCAACTCCTGCATCGATGGTGGTACTATAAAGATGAAAACACCATCCTTATATATTTTTTTGACTTTAAGGGCTCCTTGTATATCAATTTCTAATAATACATCTCTTCCACTTTCTAATTTCTCAAAGACCTTTTCTTTTGGAGTCCCATAAAAATTACCATAGACTTCTGCATACTCTAAAAATGCTTCTTCATCTATCTTTTTTTTAAAATCATCTTTTTCAGTGAAATAGTAACTCACACCATCTATTTCCCCAGGTCTTGGTTCTCTTGTAGTGACTGAAATTGAAAGATCTATATTGTCATTTCTATTAAGTAATTCCTTGCAAACAGTCCCCTTTCCTGCTCCTGATGGTCCCGAAACTACTAAAAGAATGCCTTTTCTCTTCATTTAAATCCTCCTTTACTCAGTTTCTGAAATATTATCTCTATTATCTAATCTATGCGAAACTGTTTCTGGTTGAACTGCCGATAAAATAATATGATCACTATCTGTTATTACAACGGCTCTCGTTCTTCTTCCATAAGTAGCATCTATTAGCATACCTCTTTCTCTAGCTTCTTGAATTATTCTCTTTATAGGAGCGGATTCAGGACTTACTATTGCCACTATTCTATTTGCTGAAGCCATATTTCCAAATCCAATATTAATCAATTGAATTCCCATAAAAATTCCTCCTATTCCACATTCTGTATTTGTTCTCTAATCTCTTCTATCTTAGTTTTTATTTCTACAATAGAATTAGTTATATCCATATTATTCGATTTCGAACTTATTGTATTAGTTTCTCTATTCATCTCCTGGATTATAAAATCCAATTTTTTCCCCATGCTTTTTTGCGATTCAATAGTCTTTCTAAACTGATCTATATGAGATTCTAATCTCACTAATTCTTCTGTTATATTCGATTTATCAACATAATATACTATTTCATTTTCAAGTCTATTCTCATCTAATATGCTCTTATCTTCTAATAGATCTTCTATTCTCTCTTTTAATTTCTTTTTATAGTCTATGACTAGCTTTTCTTTATATTTCATTATTTGAGAAATTTCATCTTCTATTTCATTAAGACTTTTTTCTATATTATAGCGTAGATTTTCTCCTTCTGCCTTTCGCATCTCTAAGAGACTATCTAGAGCAGTATCTACAGCATCTTCTACAATAGACCAAATTAAATCTATATCGTAATCTTCTTTTTTAGGACTTATTATATCGGGAAAATTTAAAAATCTATCCATAGTTATATCAGAATAAATCCCTAAACTCCTACCTAGCTCTTCTATTGCATCAAGATAAGCTCTAGCTAATGAAAGATTCGTCTCAATATCATAATCTTTATTTTCACTCGCCTCGGTATAGAGAAAAATCTCAATTCTACCCCTATCTAATATTTTCTTTATTTTTGTTTTGATCTTATCTTCTAAGCAAGCCATATGTCTAGGAAATCTTGTCACTATATCACAATATCTATGATTAACAGATTTTATTTCAACTGTTATTATATTGCCATCTCTTTCGACCTCTGCTCGCCCATAACCGGTCATACTTTTCAAATTATTAACGCTATTGAACTATTCAATAGCTGCCTCCCTTCATATATGAATTATATTATTCAAAGAAGTATATTTATTATATCATAAATTCACTATACTAAGATATAGTCATTTATTCTAATTATTTTAATACAAATTTTATATATTCTATATTATAGCCAATCTTTATTTTAATTTTCATATATGGTAGTATTAAGTATAATTATAATTAATTTTAAATAAAAGAAAGCGGTATAGAGGTGATTCTATGGCATTAGACGGTATAGTATTGAGAGCTATTGAAACAGAATTCCAGAATAGATTAATAGGTATGAAGATTGATAAGATTCATCAACCAGAAAGAGATGAACTAATAATGAGTCTAAGAGGAAAGGGACAGAGTTTAAAATTATTGCTCTCTGCAAGTAGCAATAATCCAAGAGCTTATATTACTAATGTAAATAAATCAAATCCCCTTTCCCCGCCTATGTTCTGTATGTTATTGAGAAAACATATACAGGGTGGAATTATAAAATCAATAAAGCAAATCGATTTAGAGAGAATTTTAATCTTTGAAATCGAATCTATGGATGAATTAGGAATTATGTCAATTAAACAAATTATAATAGAGATTATGAATAAACATTCTAATATAATATTAGTCAGGAAAGAAGATAATAAGATAATAGATTCTATAAAAAGAGTTTCAATAGAGACTAGTTCCTTGCGTCAAGTCCTACCCAATTTAGATTATAAACTACCTCCTTCTCAAAATAAAGAGAATCCAATAGATATAGATATTAATAAATTTATAAATTTATTAAAAGAAAATTCTAAAGCCGAACAGTCCTTTAAATTCCTGTATAAGACCTTTTTAGGAATGAGTCCATTAGTAGCTAGAGAAATAGTATATGAATCTAAAATAGATTCTGATAAACTGACTAAGGACTTAATTGAAGATGAAATTATAGCGCTTTGGAATGCTTTTAATCGCATTTATAGAAAAATAGAAGATAGAAGATTTATAAATAATATAGTTAAGACTAAGGATGAAGAGAAATTATTGGCTTTTTCATCTATTAAATTAAATCAGTTCGGTGATTCAGATAGAGAATATTATGATTCTATATCTGAAATGCTTGATTACTATTTTAGAAAAAGAGATAATCAGGATAGAATAAAACAAAAATCGAATGATCTTAGAAAAAATATAATCACAAAAATAGATAGATTGAAGAACAAGGTATCTAAGCAGGAATTAGAATTGAGAGAATCAAAAAACAGAGATATATTCAAAATCAAGGCCGATCTATTGATGGCAAATCTGTATAAAATAAATAGAGGTGATACTTCTGTAGAAGTTGAAAATTTCTATGATCCTGAGATGAAAAAAATGAAGATAAATTTGAATCCAAAATTTTCTGCCTCAGACAATGCACAGAAATATTATAAGAAGTACAATAAATTAAAACATGCTGGTAGACTACTTCAAAAGCAGATTGATAAATCAAATATGGAGATAGAATATTTGCAAAATATTGTTTATTCAATCGATAGTTCTAATAGTATTGAAGATATTGAAGAGATAAGAGATGAATTGATTGGAGAAAAATATCTAAAATCATATAATAAGAGTAAATCTAAGATGAAGAAGATATCGAAACCCCATCATTTTATATCTAGTGATGGTCTTGATATATTTGTAGGGAAAAACAATAAGCAGAATGATAAATTGACTATGAAGACAGCATATAAAACTGATCTTTGGTTTCATACTAAGGATATTCCAGGTTCTCATGTTATTCTAAAATCTGATGGCGGAGTCTTTCCTGAGAATTCTATTAGAGAAGCTGCTCTATTAGCAGCTCATTTTAGCAAAGGAAATATGTCAGAAAATGTTGCAGTAGACTATACAGAAAGACGAAATGTCAGAAAACCTAATGGAGCAAAGCCTGGAATGGTAATATATGAAAATAATAATACAATATATATAACTCCAAATAAATCGGATATAGAGAAAATAAAAAAAGCTATGGATTAATCCCCTATAGCTTTTTTTATTCTATTAAAACTTTATTGTTTTCATCTTCTAATACTACTACGATTCTTTCCTCTCTAGATGTAGGCACATTCTTACCAACATAATCCGGCCTAATAGGGAGTTCTCTATGTCCTCTATCTATTAGAACTGCTAATTGGACTTTTTTAGGTCTTCCATTATAAACTATAGCATCTAGAGCAGCTCTAACCGTTCTGCCTGTATAGAGTACATCATCGACTATTATTATAGTCTTATTTTCTATATCGAAATCAAATTTAAATTTATCACTGCTATTTCTATCTATATCATCTCTATGTCCCTTTATATCTACATGTCTTATATCTATTTCTGTTCCCGTTATCTGTGATATCTTAGCACCTAATTTCTTAGATAATGGTATTCCTTTTCCTACAATTCCTAGTATTACTAATCCTTCTATTCCTTTATTTCTTTCAATAATTTCATGAGATATCCTAGTAATGGCCCTTTCTACAGAGTCATTATCCATTATTAAAGCTTTTGCATTCATAATTTCACCTCTTTAAACTCAGTTTTTTAAGTTTTTCTATTAGATCTTTAAAATATTCGGGTAATGGATAGTTAAATTCCATATATTCCCCCGTTCTTGGATGTATAAAACCTATAGTTTCAGCATGAAGCAATTGTCCTTCTAATGTAAATCTCTGTTTCTTTATGCCATAAGTTGAATCTCCAACTACAGGATGATTGATAGATTTCATATGAACTCTTATCTGATGTGTTCTACCTGTCTCTAATTTTGCTTCTATTAATGTATTTCTTTCATACCTCTCTAAAACTCTATAATGAGTTATAGCTCTTCTACCATCTTCAACTATATCCATTTTTTTACGATCAGATCTAGATCTTCCTATCGGTGAATCAATAATTCCATTTTCTTCGCTTATATTTCCTTCTACTAATGCAATATATTTTCTTACAACAGTATGGTCTTTTAATTGTCTTGCAAGCGATTTATGGGCCATATTGTTTTTAGCTATCATCAATATACCTGAAGTATCCTTATCTATCCTGTGAACGATACCTGGCCTGATTTCAGGATCATTTATATCAGAAAGTGAATCAAAATGGTATAATAGTGCATTTACTAATGTATTTTCTCTATTTCCATTAGCAGGATGTACAACCATCCCCTGTGGCTTAAATACTACAGCTAAATCATCATCTTCATATATTATATCTAAATCTATATTCTCTGCTTTCAAATCACTTTCTTCTTCAGATTCAATCAATACTTCTATAATATCTTCTCTTTTAACCTTATATCTTGGATTCTTCTCTTCTCTATTAACTAAAACATTTCCACTCTTTATCAGTTTTTGGATTTGAGATCTTGAATACTCTTTTAATTTTCCTTTTAAATAAATATCTAAGCGCTCTCCTTCATCCTCTGATTTAAATACTAATCTCTCATCATTCAAATATATCTTCTTCCTTCTCTAATTTATCAGTTAAGATTAAATACATAAGCAATATTGTTCCAATTACTATTGATATATCAGCAATATTGAATACTGGAAAATCATAAAGTCCTCCAAATTTTATATCTATGAAATCTATTACGTATGAATTAAGTATCCTATCAATTAAATTCCCTATCGATCCTACCATTATAAGCTTAAGAGATATCTCAAATTTCTTAGTCATAGTCTTTCTATAATAGATCAATGCAGTTATTAATAGAAATACTATAATAATTGTAGTCAGTATAAAGAATATTTTCTTTTCTTCTAATATTCCAAATGCAGCTCCTCTATTCTCAACATAGGTAAAGTTTAAAAACTTCCTTATAAGATGGATAGATTCATTTCCCTTTAATAATTTAGTAGCCAAAAATTTAGTTATCTGATCTAAAAACAATATTATAATCATTATTATATTCATATCTATCTCCTATTATCTATTCGCTAGATTGCTCTGCACTATCTCTATAATATTTGCTATGAAATCTCCTATTATTGGTAGCGAAATCATACTCTTTAAAATATAGAGCACAACCCCCGCTAAGATAGTAAATCCTATTACTGTTCCAAATCCTTTAGCCAGTCCAGATAAAAAATTGACTAAAAGCAGTTTTTTTCTATTATTTATCAGATGAAGATATTCTTGCAATTGATTTCTCTCTAATTTATCTGCTATCATATCTAATTTACTAGCTAATACATACATCTCTCTCTTTTCATTCTTCATAGATTCAATAATATCTTCAACTTCTAAAACTTTTTCTTTTAATCTTTCTCTCTCCATTTGATTTTCTTCAATACTAATTTTTATATTCTCTTCTTCACTTCTATAGTATTCATGTCTATCTTTTAAGCGATCTTTCACTTTACTTATCTTCATACAATTATCACCTTTATATTTTATATATATTTATCTATTTCATATCTGAGCTTTCCCTTTCTGCTCTCACCTATACATTCTAGGACTTTAGCTCTTCCGAAACCTCTAACAGATAATAAGCTATTTGATTCTACTCTATGAGCTTTATTATCTATAAACTGAAAATCAACTTTTACTCTTTTACTCTCAATAAGAGATGTAGCTTTCTTTCTAGATAGATTAAAAACTTCCGAAAGAAAATTATCTAATCTATTCGATGAAATGCTAACTATCTTCCTTTCAAATTCTAATTCACTATATTCTATATCCTTAAATTCTACTTGCTCTACCTTCACTGTCTCCTTACCTATCTTATCTAGATTCATAATAATATAATCGGATATATCTCTAGAGATTACTATATATGCGCGATTTTCGAATGGAAATATATCCCCTAATTTATCACGTTTAATTCCAAGACCCATTATAGAGCCAAGATAATCTCCATGAGAAGATCTATTGAATTTAAAATTACCCGATATCTTTAAGACTTTAATCGGTGAATCTTTTCTATCGTAATCTAAATAATCAGGATATATAATTATACTCTTTCTCTCCGCCTCTTCTATTCCACCTTCATAGCTATAGTCTATACCGTCTATCCTATTTAATATAGATTCTGCTAGCCTTCTCTGATACGGATCTAAAAAATCAGTGTATTCAAGAGTATAATCTTTTAATACAATATTTATCTTATCTATAATCTTCTTTAATACTTCTATCTGTTCATCATCGTTTATATGTTTTAAATAAAATTCGCTATCTAGATACATAATCTATATCACCATTTTAAATATTATTCCTCTAATTATATTTATCAATATTATTGCAATTAAAGGTGAAAAATCGAGCATACCTGTATTTAAATTCAACCTCGCCATTAAATTTCTAGTCGGCTGTAATATCGGTTCTGTGAATATAAATAATGCCTTAACGATTGGGTTGTTTATATTCCTAGTCACCATAAATAAAAAGGATCTTATCAGTATAGCCCAGATAAGTATCTCTGAAAACATATATAGAGCTCTAAAAAATGCATTCATAATTTACCTCATTCTTTCTATTAATGCATAATGGTTATAAGCGCATAAAATGCTCTTATAACCATTATCTCATCTTATTTTAAAATCTATTTACCAACGAAAAAAACCTTTGTTTTCCATTTCTTCCGATATCTTTCTAGAATCAACTTCAACATTCATAGGTGCTATTACAAATATATCTTTAGCTACTTTTTGCATACTACCTTCTAATGCATAAACCGCTCCACTCATACAGTGGAATATATTAGTCTTTAAATTCGTCTCTAATTCCAACATATTTATAACTATTATCTTATTTCTCTTCAGTTCATCAATGAGCTTAGTCACTTCATCGTAGCTCTTTGGTTCATATATCATAACCTTAACAATATTTCTACTCTGTACCTTTTTATGATTAGTCTTTTTTATATCTACAACATTGCTAGTACTGCTATCTATTCCTCTATCGTATTCCGAATTGTCAAAATCAATATCTTCAGCTTCTGTACTTATCTCTACAACATCATCGTAATCATCATAATCGTCATCATCAAATCCTGTAAATGCTTTTAATTTATCAAAAAAACCTGCCATTTCATTCCCTCCAATATTCTATTTTGAATAATCTCTTTCACCAAAAATCGCTGTACCAACACGTATCATATTCGAACCCTCTTCTAGCGCTATATGATAATCATTAGTCATTCCCATAGATAAGTATTGCATATCAACATTTTTAATATCTTCTTTCTTTAAATCCTCGAAAAGCTTTTTAAGATCTCTAAATACATATCTTATATCTTCAGGATTCTCCGCATGTGGTGCCATAGTCATAAGGCCCTTTATTCTTATATTTTCATAATCTTCTATCTCTTTTAAAAAACCTAATACCTCATCTGCTGCAAATCCTGATTTCGTCTCTTCTCCAGAAATATTAACTTGAATAAGTACATCCATAACTCTATCAATTCTAGCTGCTCTTTTATTAATTTCCTTTGCTAGACTAATTCTATCTAAAGAATGAATCATCTTAACCTTATCTATTAAATGTCTGACTTTATTAGTCTGAAGAGAGCCTATCATATGCATATCATAATCACCTTCTAATAAAGGCATTTTTCTTTCAATCTCTTGTGCTTTATTCTCACCAAGATCCTTTATTCCTAAAGCAATAGCTTCATTTACTATATCTTCTGATATCGTCTTCGAAACAGCTATGAGAGTAATATCCTCTCTTGATCTATTCTGTTTTTTTACTATCTCTTCTATTTTATCATTTACTATTTTTAAATTTTCTTTTAAATTAATTTTAATTACCCCCAGATTATTTTATTATAATATTTTCCTTTGCTAAACTACCATTTTTAATCACTTCATCATAGATCTTAAGTGCAGGTCTATCTACTACTTTTCCATCTATAGTCGCTCTTATGAGACCGGTTTCTTCTATATTTATAATAGCTGATAGATTATCAGAGTATTTGATATTAACAGGTACGAATCTTACAATTCCATTTACATCTTTTATGTAAACTCCATTTTGTTCATCTTTTCTAGTTAATGCCGATCTCGGTACCTCTATACCATTATACCTCTCTCTTTCAAGCTTAACATCAGCTACTCTAATATCATAAGAATTATAAAGTCCCTCCTCAAATCTAAGCAGAATGAGTAATTTATTTTCTTTTTCAAACTCTTCTACCTTTATTACTTTTCCAGGCAATTTCAGCTCTTTGGACTCCATATTAAAATTAATATAATCTCTGTCATCGATATACCTCTTATAATTTATATTCGTTTCAACCCAAGCATACCAATAACTATTGTCTACTACCTTTATACTCTTTTCTTTTTCCTTTTTATCTTTTTTTCCCTTAAAAAAATCTAATATTTTATTCGTCTTTATATTAGACTTTTCAACATCCTTTACTAAATCATTAAATTCTTCTAGATTCATCTCGTCTACATCTTTTACTTTTAAGCTCTTTTCAAAGCTATCAGTATCCTGACATAAAATCCCAGATTTTTTAGCTCTATATTTTTTAACTCCATTTCCCGATTTTTTCTTTAAATCATCAACTCTTTCTTCTAAGATTTTAATCTCTTTTTGAAAGAATTCGGAATTATTGTCTTCTCTATTCAATAAATCTGTTTTTATACTATCGACTTTATTCTGATCCTTATCTTCTAGATCTTCTTTTAATTTTTTTATATAAGAATTGAGCTCTTCCTTATCAATTTTTTCTAATTCTAGATAATATTTATAATTATCGAATAACTCCTTATACTTACTTATTCTATCTAAATATATATCAAGTTCTTCTCTATCTTCTTCACCAAGCTTAGCTCTTGCAGTTGCTATTATCTGATTTTTAGCGACTTTTTCTCCACTATCAACTTTGAATTTCAAATTATCAGTCTTGACTTTTTGAACGTATTCATCTCTAATTAATAATGCCTTAGCCTCTTCCTCATCAGTATAAGACTTTTTTTCTGCCGTCACTGTAGAGACATTAGAAGTTATTAGGAAAGGAATGCCTCTTAAGACTACAAAATAAGCCAATACGAATAGAATTATAGAAAATAAAATGAACCTCCTATTAACTTTCTTCTGTTTTGGGCTCCTTTTTTTTTCTCTTCGGGATCTCTTGTCTACATCCATAAAATCACCCCTAATAGATAAAACTTAAAAACAAAAGGGGGCTATCAGAAACTGAAAAACTTCCCATATTTGCTTATAATTTTTACTTTTCTAATATCTTTAAATTTAACTTCTTTTAACTTAGTCTTCGTGTTCATAAAAAGTGTTTTGTTTTCCTCTTCCGAAAATCCAATTACAATACCTTTTACAACTTTTCCACTGAAGAGTTTAAGCTTTACCTCATCTCCAGTCCTCAATAATTTATTTTTTAATTCCATTTCAATAGAATCAATTTTATTTATTGTATCTTGATTAGCCTTTATATTTTTAAGAACAATCGTACCTTGAATTAAGCTAATTTTCTCTTTTAAAACCGAAATAATATAGCCAAGTATAGATAGGACTAGTAGTATGAAAGTAATTTTAATTAAAAAGTTAATTTGCATAAATCTACCTTCTTTTATTCATATATAATATTCTAATAAAAATAATTCTTATCTTTTATTATAACATAATTCAGGTCTATTCTCAGCAATAATCTTTATTTATCCCATTCAATTGTTTTATTATTCAATATCTCTTCTAATTCATGCTTCTTACTCCTAGACATAAGACTATAAACAGCATCATCTAGTGGATTGTCTTCAAATATCATCTTATAGAGTTCAGTAGTTATAGGCATTTCTACACCATATTTCTTAGAAATCTCATATGCTGCCTTAGTCGTCTTTATTCCTTCTACAACCATTCCGATTTCTTCTGTTGCTTCTTTAGAAGTATGACCTTTTCCCATTAGTATACCTGCTCTTCTATTACGACTATGAATACTAGTGCAAGTCACAATTAGATCTCCTATGCCTGAAAGTCCTGAAAAAGTTGCTCCTGAAGCTCCCATCTTGATTCCAAGCTTTGCCATTTCGATAAATCCTCTGCTCATAAGTGCTGCTTTAGTATTATCTCCATAGCCATAGCCATCCGTTATTCCAGCTCCTAAAGCTATTATATTTTTTAGAGCTCCACCTATTTCAACTCC
Source organism: Andreesenia angusta (assembly GCA_030537835.1). Classification (GTDB taxonomy): domain Bacteria; phylum Bacillota; class Clostridia; order Tissierellales; family Gottschalkiaceae; genus Andreesenia; species Andreesenia angusta_A. The sequence goes on from JAUNVB010000025.1 coordinate 10,936, forward strand.
TATTACATCAGGATTCGTATATACTCTAAATCTATTCGTCATAAATAAATCTTGAATGCGCTCTGCTACTTCTCTAGATTTTGAAGAAGCGACTACAGTAGTTGGTAGATCTTTTGCAACTTCTTCAGCATGCGATGGACCAGATAGTACACAGTATCTTAGATCTTTAAGCTCTTGCTCAACTATTTCAGAAATTCTATACAATGTTCCTATTTCTAAACCCTTAGAAAGGTTGACTATTATAGCGTCCTTTTCTACAAAGTTCTTTATCTTCTTAAAAACTTCTCTACAACTCTGTGTAGGAATTGCAGATATTATTATATCTACCCCTTCAAATATATCTAGCTTTGAAGTGAAGTTTAAATTCTCAGATAATTCTATATCAGGAAGATATTTTTTATTAACTCTTGTCTTATTGATTTCTTTAGCTTGCATTTCATCTCTTAACCAAATAGTAACTCTATATCCTTTATTACCTAATAAATTAGCTATAGCAGTACCCCAACTGCCACCACCTAAGACGACTATATCCTTCACTCTAACCCTCCTTAATCATTTTTATCTATATCAATCTTTTTATTCACTTTATTCTCTTTACCTTCTATTAATCTAGTTATATTATCTCTATGTTTTAAAATCACTATTATCGTAATTAAAAAGGAAACTATAATTAAAGTCTTTCCTCTTGTATTTAAGTAAAAATAGATATTCAAAAACGGCCATATAACTACAGAGACAATAGCTCCTAGGGATACGTATTTAGTCTTAATTAATATAGCAATTCCTATAAACAGTGAAATTATAGCCGTTAAAGGGGTTAAGCTAAGCCCTACACCTATCGATGTAGCAACACCTTTACCTCCTTTAAAGCCCATTACCACCGGCCATATATGACCAATTATAACGAAAAAACCACCCATATTAGCTCCTATATCTCCTAATAGCATTCGACCTAATATAACAGCTAAAACCCCTTTTAATAGATCGATTAAAAGAGTAGCTATAGCAAATTTCTTTCCAAAAACTCTTAACGCATTAGTAGTTCCAGCATTTGAGCTTCCATATTTTCTAATATCTTTTTTATAAAATAGCTTTCCTAATATATATGAGCCCTGTATATTACCTATTAAATATGCTAAAACAACTATTATAATAATTTTCTCTTGCAAGATTAACCCTCTTTCTTTTCATTAAGTTCAAACTGTATTGGAGTGCCTTTGTATTCAAATGATTCTCTTATCTTATTTTCTAAATATCTTTCGTATGAAAAATGAGAAAGTTCTTTATCATTTACAAATAGCACGAATTTTGGTGGTTTTATCCCCACTTGAGTACTATAATATATTTTTAACCTCTTACCCTTATCACTAGGAGGTTGATTCATCAATACGGCCCTTCCGATTATATCGTTTAAGACACCTGTACTTATTCTTAGATTATAATTCTCATATACCTCTTCTATTGAATCCATCAGTTTATTAACCCTTTGACCAGTTTTAACAGAAATAAAAATTATAGGAGCATAAGATAAAAATCCTAATTCCCTTCTTATCTCTTCTTCAAATCTGAGATAGGTTTTATCTCCTTTTTCAACTAAATCCCATTTATTTACAAGTATTATAGATGCCTTACCATTATTATGAGCATATCCAGCAATTTTAGAGTCCTGCTCTGTAACTCCAGTAGTTGCATCTATCATAATTACACATATATCTGCTCTTTCTATTGCTGTAAGTGTTCTTATAACTGAATATCTCTCAATATCCTCGAAAACTTTTTTCTGTCTTCTGAGTCCAGCCGTATCTATGAATAAGAACTTATTGTCCTCTGTCTCATAATAGGTATCTATTGCATCTCTTGTAGTTCCCGCTATATCCGATACTATAACTCTTTCTTCTCCTAAGATCTTATTTATTATTGAAGATTTTCCTACATTAGGCTTACCTATTATAGCTACTTTTATAATATCTTCATCGTATTCAGTATCTTTATCCTCAGGAAAATGCCTTACTATCTCGTCGAGTAATTCACCTAATCCTAAGCCTTGACCAGCAGAAATAGGTATGACATTGTCCATTCCTAATTCATAGAAATCGTAAATAGCATCAACCTTTTTAAAATCATCAATTTTATTGCATGCAATTATTATAGGTTTATTCGATTTTCTGAGCATTAAAGCAATTTCACTATCAGATGGTGTAATACCTTGTTTTCCATCGACTACAAAAACAATTACATCCCCCGTTTCTATAGCTATTTCTGCTTGTCTTCTCATCTGTGATAATATTATATCATCTGAATCCGGTTCAATTCCCCCAGTATCTATAAGTGTATAATATTTATTAAGCCATTCACCTTCTGCATATATTCTATCTCTAGTAACTCCTGGAGTATCTTCTACAATAGATATCCTATGTCCTGCTAATTTATTGAATAAAGTTGATTTACCTACATTCGGCCTCCCAACTATCGCAACAACGGGTCTCCCCATCTAAATCATCTCCTCTTATCAATATCAATATATTTCCCTAAATCATATATTGATCTATATACTCTAAAATAATAATTTTCATAATTAGATTAAATTCCACCAAATTAATTATACCCCAAGGTCATTATTAATACAATCTTTAGAGATAATTCCTTGATCCATGGCATAAAAAAACTACATAGAGAGTCTTCTCTATGTAGTCTATTGTATTTAAATATAATTATTTTCTATATTATGCATATAGAGGATATTTCTCTATTAGCTCATTAACCATTTTTTCTGCTTCTTCACCTTTTTTGTCGATTAAGATTAATTTCATAACTTTAGCTATTGTCTTCATATCATCTTCAACCATTCCTCTAGTTGTAACTGCTGGAGTTCCTATTCTTAATCCACTAGTTACGAATGGACTTTCTTCATCGAAAGGTATTGTATTTTTGTTTACAGTAACTTTGTACTCATCTAATAGAGCTTCTGCTTCTTTTCCTGTTAAGCCTATAGCTTTAACATCAACAAGCATTAAGTGGTTATCAGTTCCACCAGTTACTATTCTGAATCCTTCATCTTGTAGAGCTGAAGCTAATGCTTTAGCATTCTTAACTACTTGCTCTTGGTAAGATTTGAACTCAGGCTTTAGTGCTTCTCCAAATGCAACTGCTTTACCAGCTATAACATGCATTAATGGTCCACCTTGTAGTCCTGGGAATATAGCTTTGTCAATCATCTTAGCATACTTCTCTTTACAAAGTATAATTCCTCCTCTAGGTCCTCTTAATGTCTTATGTGTAGTACTAGTAACGAAATCTGCATGTGGTACTGGGTTTGGATATAATCCAGCCGCAACTAAACCTGCAAAGTGAGCCATATCTACTAATAAATAAGCTCCTACTTTATCAGCTATCTCTCTGAATTTTGCAAAATCTAAAGTTCTCGCATATGCAGAGAATCCTGCAACTATCATTTTTGGCTTTTCTTCTAATGCTATTTTCTCAATCTTATCATAATCTACTTGCTCTGAACCTTCTTCAACTCCGTAGTCTACGAAATCATAATAAACTCCTGAAATGTTTACAGGGCTACCATGAGTTAAATGTCCACCATGTGAAAGGTTCATTCCTAATACCTTATCTCCAGGTTTAAGTGTAGCAAAATAAACTCCTAAGTTAGCATTTGCTCCAGAATGTGGTTGTACGTTAGCATGATCGCATCCAAATAGTTCTTTTAGTCTGTCTATTGCTAAATTCTCAACAACATCAACGTATTCACATCCACCATAATATCTTCTTCCTGGATATCCTTCTGCATACTTATTTGTTAAATATGATCCCATAGCTTCCATAACGCTTTCAGTAACGATATTCTCTGAAGCTATAAGCTCGATATTATCTTGCTGTCTTTTTAATTCGTTTTCTATTGCCTCCATTATAGCTGGATCTGAATTCTTAAGATTTTTGAAATCCATTTAATAATCCCCTTTCGTAAAGTCAATCATTTTATTTTGCGAGTTGAATAAATCAACTCTCCTCACATACCAAATCTCGACCATATATAATTTAGTGTAGAGACTTTTTATGGTATTCCTAAACAAATTGTTTAATTAAAGTTTTAATCGAAAAAAGTATTTTCATTAAACCCTAATTACAATATAAACTCTATTATGATTTAATTCAAGAGTTATTTTAAAAAATTATTAAGTATACAAAGCATTTTATTATGAACTTCTCTTTCACTTTTTAACAAGTATACAAGAACTTTATTGCTCTGTTTACCTAATACGATACAAGATATTCCCTTTTTATACAATTGTTATAAGTATATAATTATATTTATGATATTAGCCTTTTTATTGTAGATAAAGTACAAGTATCTTGAGCTTTGTTATTTTATAAACATAGTCATAACGTTTTCCTAATATTTATACTGTATATAACTGATTTTTTGCATATTTATAATCTTGTTATAAATATTAATATTAATATTCTTTTTCTGTTTAACTATTTTTTTTTATATTAAAATATGATAGTATCATATTGACAAGTAAAATACCTTTGACATCTATAATACTTATATAGATAATATAAATTCATACGAAAGGGGAAGTAAATATGCCATATAATATCCCTGCTTATAATTCCGAACATTATGATGATATTGATTTAAATTTAACAATAAAAGAGAAGAAGGAAAGAAAAGCTAAAGCAAGGAGAAGCATGAATATGATAGTACTCGCCGGCGAGATAATGCTACAATCGGGGGCAGAAACGTATAGAGTTGAAGACACTATAATAAGACTTGCTAAATCTATAGATATCGTTAATTATGTAGATGTATTCGTAATCCCTACAGGAATATTCTTAACCTTTGGTTATGATAATAATATAAATACTATAATTAAGAGAACTCAAATAAGATCTATAGATCTGAATAAAATTACTTTAGTTAATGAATTTTCCCGTGATTTTACGAGTTCTGATATGACTGTTGCAGAGGGTATGTCTAGACTTAAAAGAATACAAAGGATTGAACCGTATAAATTCTTCACAAAAGCCGTACTAGGTGGTGGATTAATAGGTAGTTTCTCCGCTATGCTTTTTGGAGGTTCTTATCAAGATTTAATCGCAGCCTTCTTTGTAAGTACTATAGTTATCGGTATAAAGACCGTCTTCGGTCCAAAATTCAGCATGATCAGTTATATTAATGATTTTTTTGCCTCCCTATTAATTGGTCTCTTTTCATTTATCTCCGTCAGCTTCGGTATAGGAGAAAATTTAAACGAGATAATAATAGGTTGCTTAATGCCATTAGTTCCTGGATTTGCGATAACTAATGCGACTAGAGATTCTATAAGTGGAGATTTTTTAGCCGGTATGTCGAGAGCTTCTGAAGCCATCATATCTGCTCTTTCAATAGCATTTGGAGTTGGACTTGCTATTAAATTCATAACTCATTTTGAATTAGGAGGAGGAATATAATGTTCATATTTCAACAGGCTCTTTATTCCTTTTTATCAACATTAGGATTCTCCGTATTATTTAATTCACCTAAGGATTGTATAATGAAAGCGAGTTTCTGTGGTATGGCCGGTTGGCTTGTAAAGATGAGTCTGACTTCAAGCTTCAATTCGAATGTGGGTGGTACTTTTTTTGGTGCAATGACTGTTGGTATAATAGGTGAAGCTTTAGCTAGAAAAAATAAAAAACCTGCAACTGTATTCATAATTCCAGGTATAATCCCCTTAGTTCCTGGTGCAGGAATGTATTATACAATGATCAATTTTATAAATAATAATTTTTCTAAGACGATAGAGATTGGAAGTGATGCTATATTCACAGCTATCTCTATAGCTATAGCTGTAATAGTTGCTTCTTCACTATCAAGATTTGTCATAAGAGGAATAGATAAAAGAAGAGGATATGTAGATATTATAAAGAAGAGATCTAGATAGAAAAGACTGCCCTAGGGCAGTCTTTTTAAGCTTTTTTTTCAATTCTTACAATTTCGAATTCGTCATCTGATATCTTATTGCCAAAATATCTCACAGCAAAAAAACTGAGAGCTAGAAATATTATTCCTATAATAAATCCTAATGCTTCATAATACTCTATATTATAGGATTTTAATATATAAGATCCTCCTATAGAACCTAAAATCAAAAATATTAATGGTATTAAATAAGCTATTAAAGCAGATAAAAGTATTCTATTCGTTGCTGCTTCTAATATAACTATATCTCCTTTCTTAAGTTCGAATTTAGATATAGCATTTACTACTATCTGACTCGTATCACAGCTGCTCCCACAGCTTTTGCAACTATCTCCTCAAGCAGAAACCCTAAGAACTGCTACTTCAGCTATATTACCTTTTTGTGATAATACAATTCCCTTTTCTTCCATAATTATCACCTCTTATTCTTTTCTATCAAATCCTTAATAACCTCTGATGCAATTATAAGTCCCGAAACTGAAGGAACGAAAGAAACACTACCTGGTACTCTTTCATGAAAATCAATTTTAGATTCTAAAGGTTTTTCTTTAGAATAGACGACTTTTAAATCTTTGATATTTCTTTTTCTCAATTCTCTTCTAATCACTCTAGCTAGCGGACATATGGTGGTATTATAAATATCTGCTATTTCTAAATCTGTTGGATTTAACTTATTACCTGCTCCCATAGCAGATATTATTGGAATATCTTTATTCTTCGCATATTCTATAAGACTTATTTTCGATTTCACCATATCTATAGCATCTACAATATAATCTATATCTTCTGATATCAATTGATCTATATTTTCCTCAACTAATATCTCTCTTATAGCTCTTACTTCCATTTCTGGATTTATATTTAAAATTCTTTCTTTCATAATATCAACTTTAAATTCACCTATAGTATTTATATCAGAATGAATCTGTCTATTAAGATTTGAAATTGATATCTGGTCATAATCGACTAGGCTTAATTTTCCTACACCTGTCCTTGCAAGTGCTTCAACAGTAAAACTGCCAACTCCACCTATTCCAAAAACCATGATATTAGAATTTTTAAGAATTTCTATTCCATCTTCACCTAAGAGCATTGCAGATCTGATAAATTTTTCATCCATTTTTAGAATCTCCCGTATAAAATTTATAAAGTGAACCTATTAGGTTCACTTTAATCTATAATTTCTCTATTCTATCCACTATATCTTTCAACCATTCGCCCTTATAATTCTCTAAATCTCCATTATCTACCGATTTAGCAATTTCAGGGTCTATTGGCACTCTACTATATACATCAATTCCATTTTCTTTAGCAATTTCTTCTATATTGCTCTTTCCAAATATATTTATCTCTTTATTGCAATCTGGACAATTAAAATACGACATATTTTCTACTATGCCGAGAATTGGTACATTCATCATTTTAGCCATTTTAACAGCCTTTTCAACTATCATAGATACTAATTGCTGAGGCGATGTCACTATAACTATTCCTTCTACTGGTATCGATTGAAATACTGTAAGTGGCACATCTCCCGTTCCAGGTGGCATATCGATGAACATATAATCGACTTCTCCCCATATTACATCAGTCCAGAACTGTTTAACCATTCCAGCTATGACTGGACCTCTCCATATAACAGGATCTGTCTCATTTTCTAATAATAAATTTGAAGACATTATCTGTATTCCTCTCCTAGTATTTATAGGTAATAGTCCATCTTCATTCGCAACTGCTTTTTGATGGATTCCAAATACTTTAGGTATAGATGGTCCTGTTATATCTGCATCTAATATAGCTGTAGAATAATTCTTTCTATTCATAGCTATTGCAAGCATTGAAGTTATAAGTGATTTTCCTACTCCACCTTTACCACTGACAACCCCTATTTTCTTCTTAATATCTGATAATCTATGTGTTTCTTCTCTAAAATCTTCTAAGCTCTTTTTGTCTTGTCCACATGTCGATGCCGATGGACATCCAGAGCAATCTGTAGGTTTGCAATTTTCGCTCATAAAGCATCTCCTGTCTTTCACTAATAATTAGTAAATAATATTTACTATAATATAATTATATCATACTGATATTCTATTTACATATTTAATTTTCATCATCAATATAGCCTGGTTTACCAGCAATTAGCCCTGTAATTACTAAAAATGAAGATATTAATATGAAAATTAATAGAGGTATTTGATAGTTTCCAAAATGACCTAATAGATAACCAAGTAGAACCGGTCCTATTGCTGCAATTATATAGCCTATTGATTGAGATAATCCTGATATTAATGAGACAGTACTAGATGTCTTAGATCTCAATTCAATTAGTATTATTGCTGCAGCATAAGCTCCAGAACACCCTATTGCCATTATTACCATAGTTATAATTATATGGATTTCCTTTCTACCAAATAGAAGTCCTATAGAGCCTAGTAGATATCCTAATGCTGCAAATACTGCTATTAATTTCTGATTCTTCATCTTATCTGCTATTATAGGTATTAAAAGCGATAGTGGAAGAGCCGATATCTGAAATACTGTTATCATATAGCTTGAAAAACTATAATCAAATCCTTTTAAATACAAGATTTTAGGCAACCAAGTTACAGTTGTGTAAAATAGGAATGATTGCGAGCCCATATAGATTATTATTGCCCAAGATATCTTCGATTTTAAAATTCCTTTTCTCTCAAAAAGATTTCTCCTATCTCCAGTTTCTATCATCTTATCCTTTCTTATGAAGAGATTTATAAACCATAGTATCATTGTTATAAATGAAATAATTATCCATACTGATAAAATAACCCTCCAGCCTATCTCTTTCTTCGTTACAAGATAGAGACTCGTACCTGTGAAACTAGCAGATATTAAATTCATTGCTACTCCATAAAGGCCTGTAACTAATCCCAATCTATTTGGAAATTTAAGTTTTATAATGGATGGAATTAATACATTCCCTGTAGATATACCAAGTCCTATTAAAGCTGTTCCAAATAATAATGCTTTAAATCCAAAGCTTATTCTCAAAATCTCTCCTAAAAATATTAAAATACTGCTTATAAATATCGTTATAGAATAACCGTATTTAATACCTAGACTTGGAATAAATAATGAAGATATTGCAAATGCTAATAATGGAACTGTCATAACAAAACCTGAATAAGTTTCACTTATATTTAAATCTTTTGCTATAAAATCTAAAATTGCCGAAGCAGATGTCAAAGGCGCCCTTAAATTCAAGCTCATCACTAATATACTGAATAGTATGAATACGGCTATTGGTTTTATTTTCTTACTCAAAACTTCACCCCACAGTAAAAGTCCAGTTTTCACTGGACTGTATTTAAAATCTATTCTTATTATAAACTCCTATCTCCATTATCTTGATGCTATCGATCTCTCCCTCATCCATTAGTAAATCCTCTAATGTCAATTTTTCTTCTACAATATCTAATTCTATAATCGCTACATCCTTAACTATAAATCTTATATAGCCTTTAATCTCATCTTCAAAATCATCATAAATTCTTCCTGCACTCTTTGTGCCCTTAGCAACAGTATTTACACTATTAGCTACATATCCAACCGTATTAAGG
>JAUNVB010000026.1 GCA_030537835.1 Andreesenia angusta
TATCTAACTTTAGCACCACTATCTATATCTTCTAAAGTACTTATAAGGGTTAGCTTTTTTGCCTTATCTGCTGCTAATATCATTCCATGAGATTCTACTCCTCTTAATTTAACAGGTTTTAAATTATAAACTAATACTACTGATTTCCCAATTAAATCTTCTCTATCATAGTATTCAGCAATCCCAGAAACAACCTGCCTACTCTCATCACCTAGATCTAACTGAATCACTAATAATCTATCTGCATTAGGATGTTTTTCTACATCTTTTATTTTAGCCACTCTTAAATCTAATTTATCAAAATCATCTATAGTTATTAGATTTTCAACCTTCTCTTCTTTAGAGTCTGATGATTTTCCTTTTCTTTCTTCTATTAATTTATCATTTTCTTCATTCAATCTAACTAATTCTTTCTCCAAATCAAGTCTTGGGAACATAACCTCACCTTTGTTAACAGACTTTCCAGGCTCTAATCCTCCCCATTCAGACAAATCATTCCAACTAGCTTCTTTATCTATGCCTAATTGCTTTCTTATATTATCTGATGTATGCTCCATAAAAGGTTTTATCATAATAGAAATTATTCTAAGAGATTCTGCTAAATTATATAGAACAGTATCTAATCTTTCCTTCTTGCTCTCATCCTTACCCAATATCCAAGGAGTCGTTTCATCAACGTATTTATTTGCTCTAGATATGAACTTCCAAATACTCTCAAGAGCATGACTGAATTCATATTTATCTATAAATTCTTCCACTTTTTTTGGAGTTTCTAATGCTAATTCTATTAATTCGTTATCTATATCAGCTTTTTCGGAAGGTGAATTTATAATTCCTCCATTATATTTCTCTATCATTGAAACTGTTCTGCTCAAAAGGTTCCCTAGATCATTTGCTAAATCTGAATTTATCCTCTTTAAAAACTTTTCTTTAGAAAAAGAACCATCGCTTCCAAAAGCAAATTCTCTTAAAAGAAAGTATTTAAGTGCATCCACACCATAAAGCTCTATAAGTGGTTCTGGATATATTACATTACCTTTTGATTTTGACATCTTATCGTTCTCAAATAATATCCATCCATGTCCGAATATTTTTTTAGGCATCTCTATATCTAAAGCCATTAAAATAGCAGGCCATATTATAGAATGAAATCTCACAATTTCTTTACCAACAAAATGAACATCTGCTGGCCAATACTTCTTAAAATCACTATCATCATCAGAACCATAACCTAGATAGGTAATATAATTAGATAGTGCATCTATCCATACATATATAACATGATCCGGATCAAATGGTACTTTCACTCCCCAATCGAAAGAAGATCTTGTAACACAAAGATCGTCTAGTCCAGGTTTTATAAAATTATTAATCATTTCATTTTTTCTAGATTCTGGCAATAAGAAATCTCCACTCTCTAAGAGCTCTAATATTCTGTCTTGATATTTTGAAAGTCTGAAAAAATAAGCTTCTTCTTTTGCAAGCTTTACTTCTCTCATACAATCTGGACATTTTCCATCTATTAATTGACTATCAGTCCAAAATGCCTCACACGGAGTACAATAATGCCCCTCATAAACATCTTTATATATATCGCCTTTTTCATATAGTTCTACGAATATCTTTTGTACTGCTTCTTCATGATCTTTATCAGTCGTTCTTATAAAATAATCATAAGTTATATCTAACTTAGCCCATAGCTTTTTTATATTACCAACTATTTCATCTAAAAATTCTTTCGGTAATAAACCCTTTTCTTTAGCTACTGTTTCTATCTTTTGACCATGCTCATCAGTTCCAGTTAAAAATCTTACATCATAACCCATCAGTCTTTTAAATCTTGCTACTGCATCCGTTGCTACTGTGCAGAATGTATGACCAATATGAAGATTATCACTTGGATAATAGATCGGCGTAGTTATATAAAATGTCTTTCTATTATTTGAATCATTCACTATCTATTCACTCCCCATTTATACAAAAAAAAAGCCCTCATCTATTCTAAGACGAAAACCTATTCGAATTTTAAATCAATTAATTATTAAAATATAGATTTATTATAACATAAAACGATATTTTAAGCTATTTTTTTACTTGATCAGAGCTTTAATCACTCTAAATTGACTGAATACTTATATACCTCATTTCTAGGAAGGTTTTTTTCTTTTGAGAGCTTTTTTACCGCATCCTTTTTGCTAAATCCTTCTGATAATAATTTTTTTAATTCATCTTCTACAGATATCTCTTCATTATTTTCTTTTTCACTAGAGCCTTCTATCACTATTACTATCTCTCCCTTTATATCTCGATTTGAATAGATCTCTATTATTTCTGTAATTCTTCCTCTATTAATCTCTTCAAACTTCTTAGTTAATTCCCTGGCTAGTGAAATATTTCTATCTCCAAAGGTATTTAAAATATCTTTTAAAGTCTTTAGTAGCCTATGTGGTGATTCATAAAAAATCAAAGTTCTTCCTTCATATTTTATTTCTTCTAGATGCTTTATCCTTTCACTCTTCTTTGAAGGTAAAAATCCTTCAAAGACAAACTTTTTTGTACAAAGTCCTGATATTACTAAAGCTAATATGGATGCCGTTGGTCCCGGTAATCCTATTACTTCTATACCATTCTCTATACAAGTCTTTATTATCTCTTCTCCTGGATCTGATATACCAGGCATTCCCGCATCTGATACTAAGGCGATATTCTCTCCTCTCATTAATCTATCTATTATGTATCCTTCTTTACTAAATTTATTATGCTCATGATATGAACTCAAGGGCTTTTTTATGCCAAAATGATTTAATAGTTTTAATGAATGTCTCGTATCTTCAGCTATTATTAAATCAACTTCTTTTAAAGTATTTAATGTCCTTATAGTTATATCTTCTAAATTACCTATAGGGGTTGGACATATATATAATCTTCCAATTTCATTCATCATAAAACCTCCTAATAATCTAATCCATATATCTCTCTAATTTCATCAGTATAATCTCCTTTTTGATTATATACAATCAGTGGTTTTAATAATCTGAGCTCTGGCCTTGCTGCTTTTATCGCTTTTATCAATACAAGATTAGATTCTCTTTCAATTTTAGGGTAGACGAATCTCATCTCTTTGGGCTCTAATTTATACTTTCTTAAATTAGTTATTATATCAGCAAGTCTTGATGGTCTATGAACCATAAAAAAATGTCCATTATGTCTTAATAAAGCACTAGCTACTCTACATATATCATCTATATTACATTTAATCTCATGTCTAGAAACTTTCTTCATATCAGTTTCATTAACTAGGCCTTCACCAATCGACATATAGGGTGGATTCGATACTACAATATCTATTCTGTTCTTATCGAGATATTCTAATGAATCTTTTAAATCTATATTTATTACCTCAATTTTATCCTCTAATCTATTCAGCTTAATTGTTCTTTCTGTCATTTCTGCCATTTCTTTTTGTATTTCAATAGCATATATTTTCTTTAAATCATTCTTTGCATTCACTATCAGCGGAATTATTCCTGTTCCTGTTCCTAAGTCGACTACTATATCATTTCTTTTCGTTTTAAGATAATTTGCTACTAATACAGCATCCATACCAAAACAAAATCCATCTTTCTTCTGTATTATCTTATATCCTTTTAACTGTAGATCATCTATTCTCTCATCTTCTTTTATCATACCATCCTCCAAGTTTAATCTTTATTATATATTGAATATTAAAAAAGACCCTTTTCAGGGTCTTTTTTTAACTAATGATAATTTTATTGCTCAACTGGAGCGTCCACAGGACAAACATTTGCACAAGCTCCACATGAAATGCAGCCTGATTCATCAATTACATATCTGTCATCTCCTGAACTTATAACTCCTACTGGACATTCTGGTTCACAAGCACCACAACTGATGCAAGCCTCTGTAATTTTGTAAGCCATTTTTAACTCCTCCTAGTAATTATATTTAAATAAACCTCATCTCTATTATAACATAATTATTGTAGTTTGAAAGCGTTTTTTTAAACTAATCCTCTTCCATAAGTTCTCTGAGAAATTTCACATCATGAGAATCTATTCCTTCTGCTTCAGCTACTTTCTTAAAATCCAATCTCCTTCTCTTTATTTTTTCACGCTCTGATTTATCGAATTCAATTTCTTGAATTAAGAAAGGCATTATTTCTTCTGATTTATCCGGCATTCTTACTTTGACTTTTACAAGTTCCATTAGCGTAGAAGTAGATTGAACTATTCCTTTTCCTAGAGGTGTCTCTACTACCATTCCTTCTAATGGCATATTTTCTAGAATCTCACTATAATTTTCATGTTCATTTTTTAAGCAACACATCAATCTACCGCATACTCCTGATATCTTTGACGGATTAAGTGATAAATCTTGATCTTTTGCCATCTTTATAGTTACTGGATTAAACTCTCCTAAAAAAGTTGAACAGCATAATGGGCGTCCACAAGGACCTATTCCACCTATTAATTTAGCCTCATCCCTAACACCTATCTGTCTCAATTCTATTCTCATTCTAAATATAGATGCTAAATCTCTTACTAATTCTCTAAAATCCACTCTTCCATCAGCTGTAAAGTAAAATATAACTTTCTTTCTATCAAAGGTAAACTCGACATCTATTAATCTCATACCTAAACGGTGTTCTTTTATTTTGTGCATGCATATAGTAAATGCTTCACTCTCTTTAGATTCAAGTTCAAAATATCGCTTTTCATCGCGATTTGTTGCAACTCTTATTATAGGCTCTATCGAACCTTCTAATTCAGAATCCTCGATTTCTTTATCTTTATAGACAATATATCCCATCTCTATTCCTCTCGGAGTTTCCACGATTACATTGCATCCTACTTTTATATCTTCTTCCTTATTCGGATAATAATGATATATTTTTCCTGCCTTTTTAAATCTAACTCCAAGTACTTTTGCCATTTATAACCACATCCATCATAATCTAGAAATTACAAAAATGAAGAACTCACCAAAAAATCACTTATAGTATTAGTGAAATTTGCATTATGAGCTAATCTATTTTTTGTCTCTTCTAATTTTTCTATAATTAAATAAATATTCTTATCAGATATATTAGATTCTTCTACTTTTATAATATCATATTTATCCCTATTGACTAAAGCATATTCACTATTTGTTTTTGAATAAATTAATATATCTCTATACCATAAAAGCATTATATCGAATATATCCTCTATAAATTCTTCATTCTCTTCAAAAAAATCTAAATACTCTATAATTTTAGTTTTTTTCTTTGATATTATTGCATTAGCCATATCTATTACATCTTCTCTTAATTTCTTAAAAGCCATATCATTTACAAGGTCCATAGCTTTGCCTATATTTCCATTAGCAAAAGAAGCTATAAAATCTATATCTTCTTCATTGCTTAATTGAGTTCTCATATATTCTTTAAATTCGTCATCTGATATGCGATTCACATTAATAACTCTAGCTCTAGATACTGTAGTGTCTAATAATCTATCTAAATTGTCTACTAAGATCATTATTATAACGGATTCTGGTGGCTCTTCTAGAAGCTTTAAAAATTTGTTTTGAAAACTAATAGATAGTTTTTCTCCTTCTTCAAATATAAATACACTATTTTTACTCTCATTAGGTTTTCTTCTCATTATCTTCTGTATATCCTCTAATTGCTCTACTGTATATTCTTTTTTGCTAGGAGTAAATATATGCAAATCCGGATGGTTTTTGGACACAATTTTTTTACATGAACTGCATTTACAGCAAGGCCTACTATCTATATCCTCATCTTTACATAATATCATAGCAGATACCTCTTTAGATATTAGTTTCTTTCCTTGTCCTTTTTCACCATTTAGTATATATGCATGGACTAATTTATTGTTTTTAATATTATTTTTGAACTTATTCAGTATCTTATCCTGACCTATTATATCATACAAAATAGCACCTCTTCTCAAGCTATATTGAGTAGCTTTTAAATCTAATTATCTAAATATCTCATAACTAATTCATATACTTTTTCATTAATATCCTCTATGCTTTTCATTCCGTATAAATCCATACAATTCACTATATTCCAATTATATTTTTCTGAAATATATTTTGATGCTCTATAAGATTTCTTAAGATATTCTTTATTAGCTTCGTGTATATCCTTCTGATCCGAACCATCTATCTCATTCTTTCTCGATTCTATAAGCTTGAAACTAGTCTCTGGATCGACATCTAAGAATATTACAAAGTCTGGTCTTGGTATCTTATAAAAATTATATTCATAATCTTCTAACCATTCTATATACTCATCTATATCTGATATTTTATCCATCTTGGCACTTTGATGAATCATATTTGATGTAGTATATCTATCGGAAATTATTATATATCCATCATTATAGTATTTTTCCCATTCTTTTTTAAAACTAGCATATCTATCTATAGTGAAAAAAGTTGATGATATATATGGATCTACATCCTCCGGATTTTTTCCAAAGTCACCATTCAAATACATTTTCACTATAGCCGAAGAATCACTATCATAATTTGGAAAAGTTATTCGCTTTACTCTATTTCCATTTTCTAATAATCTATTATAGAGTAATTCTGTTTGAGTGGCTTTTCCACTCCCATCTACTCCACTTTCTATTATTATAAGTTTGCCTGCCATTTTTCTACTCCATTATCAATTTAATTTTTTTATCATTCATTCCTTCTATATTAATTCCTCTACTATCTATATATTCTAATTTTTTTACTATTTTTTCGCTAATTTCCTCTCCATAGGTCAAAATAGGTATTCCTGGAGGATAGGGCGCTATTATATCTCCTGCTATCCTTCCTATTGCATTTAAATAGTCTATTTCTTCCTTTTCACTATAAAATGCTTCTCTTATACTCATCTTTTTTAATGGTTTTTCATAATCATTGAGTATATTTTTTGCATATTCTATATTATCTTTTCTATATAAAATATCGTCTTCACTATATATCTTAGTCGATATAGATTTTAAGCTCTCTATAAGCCTTTTTAAATCTTTTTCCTCATCAACTAAAGTCGATATTGCAACTCCATATCTATGATCGCTCATTTCAATTTCAATATTATACTCTTCTCTAAGTTTCTGTTCAATAAATTTTCCACTATAGTTCTTCATCGAAAAAATTATTTTTGTAAGGTCGAAGTTAAATCCTTTCTTTTTTATAATATCTTCATTTATTATAAAAAGCTCTTTGTTGAAAACACTATTAGAATCGTCTGAATATATTAATTTTTGCAATCTATCTATATGGTTTTTCATATCTTTTTTAGCATCTTTTAAAATATATTCTGTGTTTAAATCTAAAGATGCCATCAATAGATAAGAAGGTGAACTGCTTTGGTATATTCTCGCCATACTTCTTATCTTTTCTATATCTACTCTATTTGAACAGATATGTAATAAAGATGTCTGTGTAAGACCTACCATAGTCTTGTGTATACTATGTATTACAATATCTGCTCCATATTCTATAGCTGATTTTGGTAATCTATCATCTAATAATAAATGACTTCCATGAGCTTCATCTACTATAACTATTTTATCATAAATATGTGCAAGCTCTATTATTTTCTCTAAATCTGAAGATACTCCATAATAGTTTGGATGGGTTAAGAATATTGCCTTTATCTTATTATCTAATAAGTATCTTTTCAATTTATTCTCTAATTTTTCATATAATAGTCCTAAGTTCATTTGAAGTTCTTCATCATATTCTGGATATATATACTCTGCTTCTATTCCACCAAGAAGTAATGCATTATAAGCAGCTTTATGCGAGTCCCTTTGGATAAGTATTTTCTCTCCTGGTGCTACTACTCCATTTATTGCAGTATATATAGATGATGTACTCCCATTTACCATAAATAGAGTTTCCTTTGCTCCATATGCTTTTGCTGCTCTTCTTTCACTATTTCTTATAATTCCATTTGGAAAATGTAAATTATCACTGCCATTTATTTCTGTTATATCTAATGATGGAAATATTTCTTTTAATGAACTCATATTCTTTCCCTTATGACCCGGCATATGAAATCTTATAGATTTTTTATTATCATAATCTCTTAAAAACTCCATAATTTTTCTATTTTCTTCCATTTTCATACAACCTTTTAACCGCTTCTGCTACTTTTATAGCAATATCTTTATTGAAGGAATCTGGTATTATATTCTGCTCATTTAAATCTTCTTCTTCTATTATCTCAGCAATTGCTATAGCTGACTCTATTTTCATCTCTTCTGTTATTTCTTCTGCTCTTATATCTAATGCTCCTCTAAAAATTCCTGGAAAAGCTAATACATTATTTATCTGATTAGGATAATCTGACCTACCTGTGGCTATTATTCTTGCTTTTCCTTTCTTAGCTTCTAGTGGATCTATTTCTGGGTTAGGATTTGATAGGGCAAAAACTATAGCATCTTCATTCATCTTCTCTATATCCTTATAATTCAATATATCAGGTGCCGAAACTCCTATAAATACATCTTTATTCGATATTATATCTTTTAGCTGTCCTCTCTGTGAATCAGGATTAGTAATTTCTGCCATTTCTTTTTTTATACCATTTAAATCTTCTCTTTCTTTATATATAGCTCCTTTGCTATCACATATATAGATATTCTTAATTCCTAAATTTATTAAGAGTTTTGATATAGCAATACCAGCTGCTCCGGCTCCTGCAATTACTATATTTAAATCTTTTATATCCTTATCTATTATCTTACAGCTATTTATAAGTCCAGCTAATACGACTATAGCAGTACCATGTTGATCATCATGAAATACTGGTATATCTAGTTCTTCCTTAAGTCTTCTCTCTATTTCGAAACATCGTGGCGCTGATATATCTTCAAGATTTATGCCTCCAAAATTTGCAGATATCAATTTGACTGTTTCCACTATAGTATCTATATCTTTACTATTTATACATATAGGAAAACTATCGATTCCTGCAAACTCCTTAAACAATATTGCTTTTCCTTCCATAACTGGTAGAGATGCTTCTACTCCTATATCTCCTAGTCCTAAAACTGCAGTTCCATCAGTTACTACTGCTACTGTATTTCCTTTCGATGTATATTTATATACTTTATCTCTATCTTCTTTTATCTCCTTACATGGCTCAGCTACTCCTGGCGTATAAGCGAGTGAGAGATCTTCTTTTGTATTTATTTTAACCCTTGAATTTATTTCAATTTTTCCTTTTTTTTCTTCATGTATTTCTAATGCTCTTCTTCTTAAGTCCATAAAATATCCCTTTCTAAATATATTTTATAAAATATTAATCTCTATTAAATATATCTCTTCCTTCTGAATCTACTAATACTATAGCTGGAAAATCTTCTACATATATTTTTCTTATAGCTTCCGGTCCTAATTCTTCATATGCTATTATTTCTACAGATTTTATTTTACTGGCTATAAGAGCTCCTAAGCCACCACCTGCACCTAGATATACTGCCTTATTTTTCTTTATACTTTCTATTACCTCATCATTTCTAGAGCCTTTTCCTATCATGCCCTTTAGTCCTAAATCTAAAAGTGTCGGAGTATATGCATCCATTCTAAAAGAAGTTGTCGGTCCAGCTGATCCTATTATCTCATTAGGTTTTGCAGGACAGGGACCTACATAATATATTATCTGATTTTCTATATCAAAAGGAAGTTTCTCTCCACTATTTAAAGATTCTATCATCTTCTTATGAGCGCTATCTCTTGCAGTATAGATATAGCCTGTTATATATACTCTATCACCTATTTTAAGCTTTTCAATTTCCTCTATATTAACTGGTGTTCTTATCTTCATCTATATCTCCCTTTCAATATGTCTAGATACATGACAATTTATATTAACTGCTACAGGAAGACCTGCTATATGTGTAGGAAATATTTCTATATTTACGCCTAATGTAGTCGTATCTCCACTGAGCCCCTGAGGTCCTATATTTAAATCATTTATTTTTTTATATAAATCTCTTTCAATTTCTTCTATATGTTTTTCTTTATTATTTGAATTGATATCTCTAAATAATGCTTTTTTAGCTAGCTGACATGCCTTGTCCATTGTGCCCCCTATACCTACTCCTACTACTATTGGTGGACATGGATTTGGTCCAGCTTTTTTTACAGTATCTAGTACAAACTCTTTTATTCCCTCTATTCCATCTGAAGGTTTTAACATCTTTAAAGCTCCCATATTTTCACTTCCAAAGCCTTTTGCTGCAAATTTTATATTTATCTTGTCCCCCTCAATAAAATCGTAATAGATAATAGCTGGGGTATTATCTCCTGTATTATTTCTTATAATTGGATCTTCAACTATAGAATTTCTTAAATACCCCTTTTTATAGCCTCTTCTTACGCCTTCATTTATAGCAGCATCTATATCTCCATTTAAATGAATATCTCTACCTATTTCTATAAAAAACACTGCCATTCCAGTATCTTGGCATATTGGCATTTTCTTCTTATCAGCTATCTCTAAATTTTCAATCATATCATCCAATATATTCCTAGCTAATTCATTTCTTTCATTTTTTCTACTCTCTATAATTTTATCTTCTATATCAGAAGATAATTTATAATTTGCTTCCATACACATATTTTCTACTGTCTCTATTATGAGTTTCATATCTACCTCTCTCATATCTATCCCCTCATATCTCTTATACTCTTTATTAATCTATTTTATCATATAAAAAGAAGCTATAAATTAATATAGCTTCTTAATATCCCAATTCAATCA
This sequence comes from Andreesenia angusta, assembly GCA_030537835.1. GTDB lineage: Bacteria > Bacillota > Clostridia > Tissierellales > Gottschalkiaceae > Andreesenia > Andreesenia angusta_A. Next base: position 10,802 of record JAUNVB010000026.1, read on the forward strand.
TATTTTCTAATAGTTTTTTACATTTCCCACATTTACTTCCAGCACCTGTCATCTCTTCAATTTTTTCAACTGTATCTGCACCAGATTTCATTGCTAATAATACTTCTTGCATACTGACTTTCTTACATTTACAAGCTGTACTCAAAGCTTCATCTACTTTGTCTCCACAGCTTTCACATATATTACATATACCTAAAGCCTTAACTAAATCATTTCTAGTTCTCGCACCATTATACATAGCTTCTTTGACTTCTTTTATATCGATATTACATCCTTCTTTTTTATTCTTTTTATCTTTTTTCTTCTTTTCTTTCTCTTTCTTATATTTCTTATATTTCTTTTTCTTATCTTTTTCCTTATGCTTTTTCTCTTTTTCTTCTCTTTCTTTTTAGCTTTTTTCTTTTCTTTTCTATACTTTTCATAGCGATCGCGTGAACCATAGACCTCAAAAAATTCTTCTTTTAGCCCCATTACCTCACCTCTCATATAATACTAATACTCTTATTATATCTTCTACCCAAATAAATTGCTAATAATTATATATGAATTTTTTTCATCTATATACGTGAAAAATTTAAAAAAACCACTGTTAACAGTGGTTTTAAATCTATCTCTTAGCTTTTCTATATCCTGCTGATATAGATTTTTATTCAGTTTCGAAAACAATAGCGTTTTCTACTAAAATCTTTTCATAATCTCTTTTTAAATTTATTAACTAGCCATTTCCTTATGATCTATTAGTTAAAATGAAATAATCTATTAATCTATAAGGATCTATTTTCTTAATAGTGCTATATATTATTTTACTCGCTTCTGCTCTTGTAATATCATCATTCGGTCTAAAATTATTATCTCCATCCCCATCTATTATTGAATTACCTGCTAGAGAAGAAATTTCATCACTAGCCCAATGGTTACTAGAGTCTTTAAAATACTTTTTACTATTGTTTAAAATTGATTTTTCTTTTAATATTCCATAAGATATCTTTGCTAATTCTGCTCTTGATATACTACTATTAGGCCTAAATGTCTTATCTCCATAACCATTAATAATTCCTTTATTTGATAAATATGATACATATGAATACGCCCAATGACCTTTTCCTAAATCAGCAAAATCAGATTCCGAACCATCTGGATTGATATTTAAAACACCTATCATTATCTTTGAAGCCTCTCCTCTAGACATATTAATATCAGGTTTAAATGTATTATCTCCATATCCATTTATAATTTCTGCCTCTTCAAGAGATCTAATATTAGGCTCCGCCCAATGACCTTTAATATCTGAAAACGCTAAAGATACGGTTCCTGAAATTACTGACAGACAAGCTAATCCTGTCATTATTAATTTCTTGAATTTCAATTAACTCATCCTTTCATAAATTATATATTATAAACCTTATTATAATTATATCCTATTAATAAATTTCCAATCTATATATTATAATAGTTTATAAAAATTTATTATTTGAATTAAGTTAATTTCAATTAATAGCCTATCTTTTTGACTTTCTGAATCCTGCTGCTTCTGCTTCTTCTTCCGTTTTGAAATATCTCTTCCCAATATTATTTCCTATTATAGTTTTTTCATAAAAAGCACCGCCTGGAAGATGTTTTGAAAAAATAGATTTGAATTAAAAAAAGGAGATTTAGCTATTAGCTAATCTCCTTTTTCTATATAGAAATATCTATTATCATATTTTCTAGCTCTTCTACATTACTAATAATATGATCTGCTCCATATTCTTCAAACTCATCTATATTGCCAAATCCATAGAGAACAGCTATAGATTCTATTCCTATCTTTTTAGCTCCTAATATATCGTACTTTCTATCTCCAACCATTAAAATCTTTGAAGGATTATCTATATTTAAACTTTCCATAGCATAAGATATGACTTCTGCTTTATCTTCTTTTCCATTCATTTTACTTCCAGATACAAACGAAAAATACTTTTTTAAATTCAAATAATCTAAAATCTGATTTGCATATATATATGGTTTTGAAGTAGCTAGAACCAAATTCAATCCTTCTCTCCTTAAATTATCCAACATTTCTTCTATTCCATCATATATTTTATTTTCAAATATACCTTTAACAGAGTAATTCTCTCTATAAGCATTCACAGCTCTTTCAACTTCTCTATCATTCATATTATAATAATATTTAAAAGATTCTCTAAGTGGTGGACCTATAAATTTACACAAATCCATCCTATCATCAACATCTATTTGAAATTTTTTAAGTGCATATTCTACAGAATTCACTATTCCTTCTCTTGAATCTACAATCGTCCCATCTAAATCAAAGAATATATATTTTTTCTTCATCAAACCAACTCCTATAATATTTTTATATGAAAATTATATAATATAAATCAAAAAAACTCTATTATGATATAATTATAGTCAAAATAATATTATAAATAGGAGAATATCATGAATAAGAAAACAATAAGAGTAGTAGCCGCAATTATAATTATGGATGATAAAGTTCTAGCTTGTCAAAGAGGATATGGTGAATTTAAAGGCAAATGGGAGTTCCCTGGTGGAAAAATAGAAGTTGGTGAGACGAAAGAAAAAGCTTTAATAAGAGAAATACACGAAGAATTAAGTGTTGATATTACTATTCATAAATTTCTAACTAATACAAAATTCTCTTATGATAATTTTAATTTAGATATGGACTCCTATATCTGTTCTATTTCAAAAGGTAAAATAGATTTAAAAGAGCATAGTTCTTTAAAATGGCTAGCAAAATCGGATCTTAATAATATTGATTGGATTGCTGCTGATATCGATATCGTTAATCATTTAAAGAAACTTCTGTAATATAATCATATATATCTTCTCTTACTGCATCTTCTAATAAATAAGTTATTTCAAACGCTGATTTCTCTCCAACTTTAACGTCTAATGGATCTCCTATTGGCTCCATTTCGCCTAGAAAATAAAACTCTTTACTCATCTCTTTATCTTCCTTGTCTTTTCGAACGAAGAGATGTATTTTTGTATTCCTATCTTTTGCTGTATAAATTCTTTCTGCATCTTTTGATTTAATAGTTTTATTGCTCTTAGATATAGCCTTTAATATCTTTTTGCTTTCAAATCTATCATCATAATTTATACAATCTTCACTCTTATGATAATTTATGAATACTGGGAATGTATTCGTATATTCATCGTATTTATATCCACCAATTATTCCCCCATTTAAATTCTTTTCCCAATTTAAAAGTCTACACACATCCTCATAATCATATTTTTTATAAAGTTCAAAATTAGTATTTTTATATCTATTAGAATACATTTTTTCATAAGTATTTATTGAGTAATCAATAAGTTCTATGAAATGATTTAAAAAATTCTCATTTTCTAAAGCTTCTAAAAAATTTTTATTTGGCCCATATCTATCTATATTTCCCTCTAGATATATTGCATTTTTATATTTGGACCTAGGTCCCTTTTCTAAAAATTTATTAGTCAAATATTTAAAGACGGATAATTCTTGTTTAATATCTAGTTCAATTCCATATCTTTTTAAAAGCTCGTCTTTAAATATCTTTTTTAAATTATAATCTTCTATTCCATTTTTAAAATTTCTTATTATTATTTCCAGTATAAGTATCTCATCTATTCTCTTACCATTAGCAATTTTTCGTGAAAAATATTCTATATATTCTTCTTCTATCCCATTAAATCTTATATCATAGTCCTTTTCATATTTTTTTAAAAAATTATAATATGAAAAGAATTTATGAAAATACTTAGATATATCTATTGTATTATATTTTTCAAAATCCGATATACTAGGTATTGAACCTACTTTTTCTTTTAAACCTTGATATTTATCCTTTAAGAATTTAATATCATTAAATCTTGCACTCTCTAATGATTCATATATTTTTTTCTTTGCAATTTCATCAAAATTTATCGTCGATACACCCGGTATTATTTTATTACCTTCTGCAACAAATCTTCTTAAATTATCCTTATTATAAGTCCTATCACCAGATAAGGCTATTGGTATCATGTAATTATTATCATAATTTGCTATAAAGTCGAGAACCACGAGATAGTTTTTATTTTTAAATTTTCTAAGTCCTCTACCCAATTGTTGTACAAATATTATAGGTGATTGAGTCGGTCTAAGCATTATTATCTGATTTAATGAAGGTATATCAACACCTTCATTAAATATATCTACACTGAATATATAATCTAAAGCTTCTTCATCTTCCTTCATTTCCAGTCTTCTAATTGCTTCTTCTCTTTTATCTATACTGTCCTTTCCTGATAATGCTAAAGTTCTATATTTCCTCTCATTAAACTTTTTTGATATCGCTTCAGCTTCTTCTATAGTACTACAGAAAATAAGACCTCTTTGCCTATCACCACTATAACCATAATATTCTATTTGCTTTATTATGAAATTGACTCTGCTATCTAATTTTATATTTTTAAACTCTTCTAAATCTATAGACTTATTATCCTTATAAATATCTGTTATACCAAAGTAATGAAAAGGACAGAGTATATCCTCTCTTAATGCATCTTCCAATCTTATTTCATATGCAATATTATAATCGAATAGTTCAAATACACTTTTTCCATCTAATCTCTCAGGAGTTGCTGTCATCCCTAAGAAAAACTTCGGATTAAAATAATCCAATATTATTCTATAGCTATCAGCAGCAGCTCTATGAGTTTCATCTATTACAATATAATCGAATTCATCTTTCGAAAAATTATCAAGTATATAATTTTTTCTCATCATATTAACAGTCGAGAATATATAATCTGCAGAATAATCTTTAGAATTTCCAGAAATTATACCTGATTTAATATCTCTTCCTAATATCTTCTTAAAGCTGTCTTCAGCTTGCTTTAGTATCTTTTCCCTATGTGCTATAAATAACACTTTCTTAGGACTAAAGCTTTTTATATCGAATGCAGATAAATAAGTCTTTCCCGTTCCAGTTGCTGAAATAAGCAAAGCTCTATCTTTACCTTCTCCTCTTATCTCTTTTAATGATTTTAAAGCCTCTTTTTGCATAATATTTGGACTAATTTCTTTTGTTTTTTCAGTAATCGTCTTAGCTTGAACTCTTTTTTTATTAATAGAATAAAACTCTTCGCTATATCTATTAATCCATTCACAATCCATTTTAACTGCATTATTCCACATTATATTGAATTCATTTTCTATATCCTCTATTAACTTTCCATATTCTGAAGAAGTTATGAGTAAATTCCACTCCTTATTTTTCTTTAAAGCATTTTGTGTTAAATTCGAACTCCCTATCATAAATCTTCTAAAATCATCTCTCTTAAACATATAGCCTTTTATATGAAAATCATCTTCTAAAACTCTTATTTCTATATTTTTAAACTTTAATAGATCTCTAAAAGCATTAGGAGTACTAAAGTATAAATAATTAGTAGTTAATATCTTTCCTCTAATACCTCTTTCTTCTAAATCTTTTAATTCGCTCTTTAAAGTAATTAATCCACTACTAGTTATGAATGCTATAGAAAACCAAAATTCTTCACAGTTCTTAAGCTCAGTCTGAATATTAGAAAGCACATTAGTTGCTCGATTTAAATCATTATATATGAGCTTAGAAGTATAATTTTCTTCTGACTTTAAATTTTTATCTATATAAGAAGTTCTCAAAGAATCAGTTAGAATATCATAAAAGTTCAAAGATCTACCTCCTATTTATAATCAATTCCATTCTATTAAATTATTAGATAATAAATCTAATTAACAATATAGTATAAAATATTATTGATGCTATATTAAACATAGCACCATTCAATAGTGGTTTTCCAGGATAAGGTATATATGGTAATATCCCGGCTAAAATAGATAGAAATATAGGATTTATAAATCCAAAATACCATGGTAATATGCTATTTCCAGAAAAGACTAAAATCGTATATAATAACCATCCACTAAATGAAATTATTATAGAGGTTAGCCATGTTATAGTTTGAACATCTCTGTAGCTTAATGCTAATTCTTTAAAATCATCTAAATATTTATCTTCCTTAAATGATTTATAAATAGTATTATATAGGCTCCCTACATAGTAAAATGAGCAATGTGCAAGAGGGGATAAAGAAAACCCTATTGCCAATATAATTGAAGTCAGAATTGCTAAATTAGTTTTATCTAATATTATATATATTGAAAACGCTGAAAATATCATAAGTGGTATTGTGAAATTAGCAATAAGCGCTCCATACCTCAATCTTTTTTCACTGCCCTGTAAATAAAATGTAGATTTATCTTCACCATCCATATAATCTATAAAATCTTTATCCTCATCTTTATTCCATTCAAAACCTACTATTAATACATCTCCGATTGTCCAAAATATTCCTGCTAATAAACCTGAAATAATAGAAAGTAAAAAGATAATATCACTCCTCTCTATATTTCCTCAATATTTTTCAAATTTCCATTTTCCATTTCTAAAATTATATTACTTATTTCATAATCATCTTCTGTTTCAATAATTTCTAATCTAGAGTCATCTACTAAATCTTTTAATATATTTATGCATTCTTTTTTAGTCTTAAAACTCAATTTTGCTATTGATCTTACTCCATTAGGATGGATAAAATTTTCTTTCCTTGGATTCAATTCAAAATCACTCATCAAGAAAGGCAGATTGAATTCATTTGGGAAAAATAATTTGAATTTTAACTCTCTACCTTCTGGATCTATTCTCTTAGCATTATCTGCATATATACCGTCTATCCCTTTATTTTCAAAATACTTTATTTCCTCCATAAGAGTTCCAGGATCTTTCTCTATACAAAATCCTATCCATCCTTCTTTTGCAGCTTCATAATAGTTAAATCTCTTTTCTACATCTCTAAGTCCTTCTAAATTTAAAACTTCATCACCTATCTTAGGTGTTCCTGCCTTTGCTAGAATTTCGATATAAGGACCTTCAGAAAAATAAATCAATGCATTATACGGATTATCAGAGGTTCCATATTCTATTTCAAATCCTCTGCTTTTCCATTCTTCTACTGCTTTATCCAAATCATTAACTTTATAAATAATATGTCCTGCTCTCATAAATTCTCCTCCTCTTTTTATGATATTTACTATCATTTTTCTTGTATTTAGATTATCATAAATATTTAATATTATAAATACATTTTTAGATTTTATTATTTTAATAATAGCCTTATAGCATCTTCAATATCTTCATTTTCTATTGTCGCATATCCTAATAATATTCTACTATCATAAGTATCCGTTACATAATGTTCTGATATAGGATAGATTTTAATATTATATCTTTCTGCATTTTTAATAACTCGCTCTGTTCTATCTTTAAAATCACATATCAAATGTGTTCCAGCTTCTTGTCCTGTTATAACTATATCTTTTTTAGAAAGAGAATTTACCATAATATCTCTTTTCTTTTTATAAAAATTCCTCATATAGTTTAAATGCTTCTCAAAATAACCTTCATCTATAAATATTGATAGTAGTTTTTGATTTATATAGGAAACTGGACTATTGAAATTTATTGTCTTACTAAGAGAGCTTGGAATTACCATATAGCTTGTTTTAAATGATGGCGATATTGATTTTGAAAAATTTCCAATATATATTACCCTATCCGATTTATCGTATGATTTTAATGAAGGAATTGTAGCACCGGTATATCTAAACTCACTATTATAATCATCTTCTAATATGAATCTGTCTTCTTTTTCTTCTGCCCAATTCAACAGCTCTAATCTTCTATTTATTGGATAAATTATACCTGTAGGAAACTGATGTGATGGTGTTATCGATAATATATTGGTATCATTTGGTATAGAGTCTATGTAAACCCCTTTATCGTCTAAATTAACGGGATTATACTTTATATTATATTTGTCTAGACTCTTTGTAATTCCTCTATATCCTGGATTCTCTATAGCAAATAATGGTCTGTTTAGATTCATATTTAGAATAGATATGAGATGATCTGTCCCATAGGAAATTATTATATTTTCTGGATCTGCCATAAATCCTCTCGAACTATATAGATATTTAGAAATGGACTTTCTCAAAGAATAGAGTCCTTTATCTGTATTCGCTCTATATATACTATCATCTATTTTTTGAGATAATATTTTAAGACATCTTTTCATATACTTTTCCATATTAGAATATTTATCTACTCCATAAATATTAAAATCATATCTATATTTCTTTATAGATTTTTTTGTAATTTCCTTCTGTCTGACTTTCGAATAGATTTCGTCTGAAAAATTAATATTATTTGAAATATCTGAAACATAGAATCCGATTCTTGGCTTTGAATATACATATCCTTCATCAATTAATTGATTATAAGCCATTTCAACCGTATTTTGACTGATATTCAAATACTCTGAAAGTTTTCTTTTAGAAGGTAATTTCTTATTACATTCCAAATTATTTTTTATTATCTCTCCTTTTATATATTCATATATCTGTTCATAATAGAACCCTTTATTTCTATCTAAACTCATAGTTAATATATCCATATATAAAACCTCCTAAATAAACTGACCCTATTAATTTATCATATTTTGACTCTTTAAACAATGTCAGATTAAGATTATAATAAGGTCAGTACTTAAAATTTTGGAGGTAATTATGAAAAAATTTGATAAAAACTTAGCTAATACTTTAAAAAATGGTGTAATTATGGATGTTATAAATGTTGAACAGGCAAAAATAGCTCAAGAAGCTGGAGCTATTGCTGTTATGGCATTAGAAAGAGTTCCAGCAGATATTAGAGCTGCCGGAGGAATTAGCAGATCGTCTGATCCTAAGATGATAAAAGAAATAATAGCAGCAGTAGATATCCCTGTTATGGCAAAAGTACGTATAGGTCATTTTGTAGAAGCTCAAATATTAGAGGATATTGGTGTTGATATGGTTGACGAAAGTGAAGTATTAACGCCTGCTGATGAAGTTTACCATATAGATAAAAACGCTTTTGATGTGCCTTTCGTATGTGGAGCCAGGAATTTAGGAGAAGCACTTCGCAGAATTTCAGAAGGTGCTGCTATGATACGTACTAAGGGAGAAGCTGGAACTGGTGATATTATGCAAGCTGTAACGCATATGAGAGAAATAAATCGCCAACTTACTGAAGTGAAGGCTATGAGAGATGATGAATTATATGACTATGCAAAAAACCTAAGAGTATCGTATGAACTATTAAAAAAAGTAAAAGAAGATAAAAAACTGCCTGTAGTTAATTTCTCTGCAGGGGGAGTTGCAACACCTGCTGATGCAGCACTTATGATGCAATTAGGAGCAGACGGTGTTTTCGTAGGGAGTGGTATTTTTAAATCTGGAGATCCTGTTAAAAGAGCTAAAGCCATAGTAAAGGCTGTCGAAAATTACGATAATCCTAAAATTCTAGCTGAAGTTTCAGAGAACCTTGGTGAAGCAATGGTAGGTATAAATCCAGATGAAATTGATCTGATAATGAGTAATAGATAATTGATGTGCTGATGTATATCAGCACTATTTTTATTTAATTTCAATTATTATGTAGGCATAAAAAAA
>JAUNVB010000027.1 GCA_030537835.1 Andreesenia angusta
GTACTGGAGAAAAACCTATGGATGTCTTCGGTGGAGCTTGGGAAAATTATGAAGAAAGATTATTCAATAATATAGAACAAATGGTAAATGATGATGATATACTATTATTACCAGGAGATATATCTTGGGCTTTAAAATTAAATGGTGCCATTGATGATTTAAATACAATAGATAAATTTCCAGGAAGAAAATATATATCTAAAGGGAATCATGATTATTGGTGGGGAACAATTAATAAGATGAGTGAATTAAATCTTAAATCTATAAAATTCGTCCAAACTAATTCTTATATAGACAATGGTGTAGGCATATGTGGAACTAGAGGATGGACTGCAAAAGATTCTGAAACATTTTCTGAAAAAGATTTAAAAATTTTCAATAGAGAATTAAATAGACTGAAATTATCACTTGAGAGTTTAGAGAATAAAGATTTAAATCTCAAAATAGCAATGATACATTATCCACCATTTAATTTCTCTACAGGAGAACCAAATGAATTTGCAAAGCTTATGAGTGAATACGAAGTAGATATATGCATCTATGGACATTTACATGCAGAGGGACATAAATTTGCAAGAGAAGGAAATTTCGATGGAGTTAACTATCATCTTGTATCTTGTGATTATTTAAATATGATTCCAAAAAGAATATATTAGGAGGGATTTAATGGAACTCTTTGAAAATATTTCACCAGTAATTCTATGGCTTGTAATAGCTGTGGTTTTTGCAGTAGTTGAGGCTATAAGTCTTGGGATAACAAGTATCTGGTTCGTTTTTGGTGCAATAGCTGCAATGGTATTAGCATTTTTTGATACGAGTATAGTATTACAGATATCTGCATTTTTAATAATATCGATTCTATTACTAATATTTACTAGACCGATTTTAGTTGAAAAATTCAAACTTGGAAAAGAAAAGACAAATATAGATGCTATAATTGGGCAAGAAGCATTAGTAAAAGAAGATATAGATAATATCAGAGGAAAAGGTCAAGTTGTAATAAAGGGACAAATCTGGTCAGCGCGTTCTACAGAGGGAGAAAATATTGAAAAAGATAAAAAAGTTGTTGTAGAACGAATAGAAGGGGTAAAAGTAATAGTAAGAGAGATAAAATAAGAAAGGGTGAAGTAAATTGGGAATATTTATATTAATAATTGTAATTCTTTTAATAATATTGGCAATTAGAAATATCAGAGTAGTACCTCAGGCCAATGCTTTCGTAATAGAAAGACTAGGTACTTATAAAGCGACTTGGGGGGTAGGTCTTCATATGAAAGTTCCGCTAATAGATAAAATTCAGAAGAAGGTATCAATTAAGGAACAGGTAGTAGATTTTCCACCACAGCCAGTAATAACGAAAGACAACGTAACAATACAGATAGATACAGTAATATATTTTCAGATAACAGATCCAAAGGCGTATTGTTATGGTGTGGAGAATCCTATGAATGCAATTGAGAATTTAACAGCGACTACACTTAGAAATATAATAGGAGATTTAGAATTAGACCAAACACTCACATCTAGAGATACTATTAATACACAGATGAGAAGCATATTAGATGAAGCGACAGATCCATGGGGAATAAAAGTAAATAGAGTCGAGGTTAAAAATATAATACCTCCAGCTGAAATTCAAAATGCAATGGAAAGACAGATGAAGGCAGAAAGAGAGAGAAGAGAATCGATACTAAGAGCAGAAGGTGAGAAAAAATCTGCAATATTAGTAGCAGAAGGAAATAAAGAAGCAGCTATATTGAATGCAGAGGCTTCTAGAGAAGCAGCAATTAGAGAAGCAGAGGGTAGAGCTAAAGCTATATTAAAAATCCAAGAAGCAAAAGCTGAAGGAATAAGAATGATAAGAGAAGCAGCACCATCTCAAGAATATCTATCGTTAAGAGGAATGGAAGCTTTTGAAAAAGCATCAGATGGTAGAGCTACAAAAATAATAATACCTTCAGAACTTCAAAACATTGCTGGACTCACAAGTTCAGTAGTGGAATTAATAAAAGAAGACAATATAAACGAAACAGAGCTTCCAAGAGGATCAAAAGATAATGAAGGATTCGATAAAGAGATAGAAACAAATTATGATGGGAATTAATATTTAATAAACTATTGACAAAAGAGAAAAGAGATAATATACTTATTTATAAGTTAATATGAGATTAAATCGTTGAACAGAAAGAGTAAGTTTAAATGATGGTCAAAGAGAGTTCGGGATGGTGGAATCCGAATACCTTAGTTTAATCTGAATGGGTCTGTGAGAGACTTTGGGAAATTATAGTACTGAAGTACGGCTGTTAACCGTTAAAATAACAGGGTATCGCTTTTAGCTGTACCTGTTTGAGCTTTGTAATAGGTGGCATAGCAAAATAGAGATATTTTGTCCTAAAAGGATGAATATCTCTTTTTTTATTGTCAAATTACAAAATAATTTGGGTGGCATAACGAGTCACTTCGTCCCAATATTAGGATGAAGTGGCTCTTTTTTATGAAAGTGAGGAGATATTGTGATAAATATAGATAAAGAAAGATTTTTAGATTTAAAGAAAGAGGATATTGTATTTCCTATTATAAAAGAATATATAGCTGATGAGATAACACCAACATCTATATTCTTAAACCTTGATGGTGAGTATAGATTTTTATTAGAAAGTGCTACCGAAGGGAAAGGGAGAGGTCGTTTTACATTTTTAGGTGAAAATCCAATAAAAAAAATCAAAAGTGATGACGATGAAATTCTAATAGAATCTAAAAATGGAAAAGAAGTGTTAAAAGATGAAAATCTAATAGAAGTTTTAAAGAGAAATGTGAATATAGAATATAGAGTGGAAAATAGTATAATACCTTTTACTGGAGGAGCAGTAGGTTATATAGGATATGACTGTATAAGACATATAGAAGATATACCTGCTGGAAATGATAAGGAAATAGATATACCAGAATCTTTAATGCTCTTTTATAAGAGCACTATAGTATATGATCACTCAAAAGGAACGGTTTCAATAATATACAATGTTGAATCAGGCGACAATGATTATGAAAAGATACTAAAGGATATAGAGAAGATATATGAAAAAATAATTAAAAGTAGAGAAGTTTCTAAATTCAAAGATGTAGAAGATAGTGAAGAGATAATAGTAGATAATAATTTGAAAGAGAATTTTTGCAAAAATATAGAGAAGGCTAAAGAGTATATTGTAAATGGCGATATATTCCAAGTTGTACTCTCGAATAGATTTAGAAAGAAAACTAATAGAGAGTCATTTGAAATATATAGAAGGCTTAGAATGGAGAATCCATCACCATATCTATATTATATCGATTGTGAAGATTTTCAGATCATAGGTTCATCGCCTGAAAGCTTAGTTAAAGTAAAAGATGGAATAGTTGAGACGCTTCCAATAGCAGGGACTAGACCTAGGGGAAAAACTGCTGAAGAAGATAAGTTTTTTGAAGAAGATTTACTTGCTGATGAAAAAGAGATATCGGAGCATTTGATGTTAGTTGATTTAGGAAGAAATGATATAGGAAAAGTTGCAAAAACAGGCACAATAGAACTTTCTAGATTTAAAGAAATAGAGCGATTTTCACATGTTATGCATATAGTATCTGAGGTAAAAGGCGAATTAGCAGATGACAAGGACGCGTTCGATGCATTTAAAGCATGTTTTCCTGCAGGTACAGTATCAGGGGCACCTAAGATAAGAGCAATGGAAATAATAGAAGAATTAGAAAGTCTAAAAAGAGAACTCTATTCAGGTGCAGTTGGATATTTTGGATATAGTGGGGATATGGATGTCTGTATTGCTATTAGAACTATAGTATTAAAAGATGAGATAGCCTATATTCAAGCTGGTGCTGGAATAGTGCATGATTCAGTCCCAGAAAAAGAATATCAGGAAACTGTTAATAAAGCTAAAGCTTTAATGGAGGTGGTTTAGATGGAAATTAGAGAATATATGAATAAATTGATAAATGGAGATATATTAAGAAAAGAAGAGGCAAAATCATTAATGGAAGATATTATAGCGGGAAAACTAAATAATTCACAAATAGCATCAATTTTAACTTCTTTAAAAATTCGTGGTGAGAATAAAGATGAGATAATAGGGTTTTCAGAAGCTATGAGAGAAAATGCTAATAAATTAAATTTGAAAGAGTATTCGATAGATACATGCGGCACAGGTGGAGATGGTATGGGAACTTTTAATATTTCAACACTGGTCTCTATAATAACCTCGGCAGGTGGAGTAAATGTAGCAAAGCACGGGAATAGGTCAATCTCCTCAAAGAGTGGAAGTGCCGATATATTTACAGGCCTAGGCTATAATATTGAAATGGATAAGGAATTAGCAGAAAAGAGTCTAGAAGAGACAGGCTTTGCATTCATATTTGCTCCTAAATACAATAAATCAATGAAGAATGTTGCAACAGTTAGAAGAGAGCTAGGTATTAGAACAGTCTTTAATTTAATGGGACCTATAATCCATCCAGGAAATATAAAAGGACAGATGGTAGGTATATACGATTCAGATATAACGAATTTATATGCAGAAGTGCTAAAATCTTCAGGTAGAGAAAGAGCTATGGTAGTTCATGGTAATGATGGATTAGACGAAATAAGCATAACGACTACGACTAAAGTATCAGAGTTAAAAGATGGTGAAATTAAGGACTATATATTAGATCCTAGAGAATATGGATTTAAATTCTATTCAGAAGATCATATAAAGGGTGGAAGTCCTAGTGAAAATATAGAGATAATGATGGATATTTTAAATGGTAAAAAAGGCGCAAAAAGAGATATAACAGTATTAAATAGTGGAGCAGCTCTATATGTAGGAAGAGCTGCAGGTAGTTATAGAGAAGGTATAGAGCTAGCAGAGGAAATACTAGACTCAGGTAGAGGATTAAAAAAATTAAATGATATAATAGAATACAATAGAGAATTAAATAAATAAAATGAGAGGAGTTGAAAAACTCGTGAATATATTAGATGAAATAGTTATGAATAAGAAAAAGCAGATTGAAGAAGAGAAAAAGATTAAAAGTATTGCAGATTACGAAAAAGAAATTGAAGGAAAAGATATAAGAAATTTCTGCAGAGAGATGAAAATGGCTAAAGGTATGGCAATAATATCAGAGATAAAAAAAGCATCTCCTTCAAGAGGCATTATAAAGGAAGATTTCAATTTAGAAGATACGGTTAAAGCTTATGAAGAACAGGAGTTTCATGCATATTCTGTTTTAACTGAGAGAAAGTATTTTCATGGAAGAGATGAATATATAGGGGAAGTTAAAGAGATATCAAAAAGACCTGTATTGAGAAAAGACTTTATAGTAGATGAATATCAATTATATCAAACAAGAGCAATAGGTGCGGATGCTATATTATTGATAGCTACAGTATTAAAAGATGATTTAAAATACTTCTTTAGAAAATCTAGAGATCTAGGATTACATCCTTTAGTAGAAATGCATTCAGAGGAGGATATAAAATATATAGAAAAAGCAGATCCTTATCTAATAGGTATAAATAATAGAAATTTAGAGACTTTTGAAACGAATATAGATCATACTGAAAAGATGATAAAATTATTACCAGAAGATAAATTCATAATATCTGAAAGTGGAATAAAAAATCAAGATGATATAGAATACCTTAAAAGTCTAGGAGTTAGAGGGGTTTTAATAGGTGAAAGTCTCATGAAAAATCTTTCAAATATAAATAAGGTGTTTTAGATGACGAAAGTGAAAATCTGTGGACTAAAGAGAGAAGAAGATATAAAATATATAAATGAGATAAAATCAGATTATATAGGATTTATATTTGCAAAAAGCAGTAGAAAAGTCAGTATTGATCAGGCAAAAGCTTTAAATGAACTATTAGATATCGATATACAGTCGGTAGGAGTCTTTGTAAATGAAAATATAGAGAATATAATTAGAACTTATGAAGAAGTTAAATTAGATATAGTTCAATTGCATGGTGATGAGAGTATTGACTATATAGAAGAAATACCAGAATATATAGATATTTGGAAAGCTATAAGGGTAAAAGATGAATCCGATATAGAAAGAGCTCAAATGTATTCGAGAATTTCTAAAGTAAAAGGCATATTACTAGATGCCTATAGCGAAAAAGCTTATGGCGGTCTTGGAATAAGCTTTAATTGGAATATTATTAAAAGAAATTTTGAAAAACCTCTTATTTTAGCAGGAGGTATAGATATAAATAATGTTGAAGAGGCAATAAGAATAGTAGAGCCAGATATTATAGATGTTTCATCTGGAGTAGAAATAAATAAAGTTAAAGATTATAATAAAATAAGAGAATTTGTTCAGAAAGTGAGGAAAATTTAAATGAGTTATGGCAAATTTGGGGGACAATACGTTCCAGAAGTAGTATTAAACGTTTTAAATGAAGTTAATGAAGAATATGAAAAGGCGATTAAGGATGAAAAGTTTATTGAAGAATTAAATTATTATTTAAGAGATTATGTTGGGAGAGAATCTCCACTTTATTTCGCAAAAAATCTTACAGAAAAATTAGGTGGAGCGAAGATATATTTAAAAAGAGAAGATTTAAATCATACTGGAGCACATAAGATAAACAATGCTCTAGGCCAGGCTCTTTTAGCAAAGAGAATGAATAAAACTAAAGTTATAGCAGAAACAGGAGCAGGACAGCATGGACTTGCCACAGCTACAGTTGCAGCAGTATTCGGTATGGAATGTAAGATATTCATGGGGGAAGAAGATGTTAAGAGACAAGCACTTAATGTCTTTAAAATGGAAGCATTAGGAGCAGAAGTAGTATCTGTAAATACTGGAACAAAAACACTTAATGATGCTGTTGACACTGCGTTACAATATTGGGTAGAAAATATAGAGGACACATTCTATATAATTGGTTCAGCAGTCGGACCTTCTCCTTATCCTGAAATGGTTAGAGGCTTCCAATCAGTAATATCGAAAGAAGCAAAGAAGCAGATATTAGAAAAAGAGAATAGATTACCAGATTATGTAGTAGCTTGTGTTGGTGGTGGAAGTAATGCCATTGGTATGTTTGCAGAGTTCTTAGAAGATAAAGAAGTTAAATTAATAGGTGCAGAAGCTGCAGGAAGAGGTGTAGATACAGATCAACATGCGGCTACATTGACTAAGGGAAAAGTTGGAATAATACATGGTATGAAGACTTATGTATTACAAGATGAAGATGGACAGATTATGCCAGTCTATTCAATATCTGCAGGATTAGACTATCCAGGTATTGGACCGGAACATGCGTATTTAAAAGATATAAAGAGAGTAGAATACTATCCTATAACAGATAAAGAAGCAATAGAAGCTTATTTCTTGCTAACAAGAGAGGAAGGAATAATTCCAGCAATTGAGAGTTCACATGCATTAGCTCAGATATTGAAATTTATAGATAAGACTGATAAAGATGAGATAATCATTATGAGCCTTTCAGGTAGAGGGGAAAAAGATATTGCTAGACTTGCAAAAATGCAAGGTGTAGATATTGGAGATGAAGTTTAATGAGTAGAATATCTAATCTATTCAAAAATCTTAAAGAAAAAAATGAAAAAGCTTTAATAGGATATTTAACTTTTGGTTGTCCTTCAGAAGAAGCTACTGTAGATTTAGTTCATAATATGGAAAAAAATGGATTAGACCTTATAGAATTAGGTATACCTTATTCTAATCCAGTAGCCGATGGAGAAGTGATTAGACAGGCAGCTGAAAAAGCTTTAGCTAATGGGTTTAAAGTAAGAAAGATCTTTGAAGGAATAGAAGATATTAGGAAGAAATCTGAAATTCCAATAGTTCTTCTGACTTATTTTAATACTGTTTTTAATTTTGGAGTAGATAGATTTTTTGAAAAGATGAGAGAAACAGGAGCAGATGGAATACTAATACCAGATCTACCTTTAGAAGAGAGAGATGAGATAGCAGAGGAAGCAAAGAAAAATGGAATAGATATAATACCGCTAGTATCTAGAGTATCACATGATAGAATAAAAAATATAGTTAAAGATGCTTCAGGATTCGTATATTGCGTATCTATATTAGGTGTTACAGGAATGAGAGATGATATAGATGATGATTTAACTGATTATATGAAAGAAGTTAGCGATGTTACAGACCTTCCAAGAGCAATTGGATTTGGAATATCTAATGGAGAAACAGCTAAGAAGTTTAAGGATATTTCAGAAGGAGTTATAGTAGGTAGTGCATTTGTAAAAGAGACATTAAAAGATATAGATATAGAAGATATGAAAAGAGAGATAAGTATAAAAGTTAAAGAGATAAAAAATGCTATAAATTCATAGAAGAAGCTTTAAGCTTCTTCTTTTTTTGAACATAGGATAGATGATTTCAATTCAAATAGAAGAATAGATAGATTATACCTATAATGGTATGCGATTATTTATTGTATAATAGGAATGAGAGTGGAGGAATTGTTTTGAATGAAATAGAAATCAAAGTTTTAGGTATAGATAAAGATGGTATAGAGGAGAAGATAAAATCTTTAGGAGGAGAATTGATTAAAGATGAATACCAAATAAATACGGTTTATGATGACGAGGATGGAAATATATCTTCATCAAAAGTGAATACTTATCTGAGAATAAGAGAAACTAAAAATCTAATAGACGGAGTTCAAAAGACAGTATTTACTTTAAAGACATTGATTTCTAATCAAGATGTCAGAACTAGTGAGGAGATAGATGTGAAAATCGACTCAAAAGAGAATTTAGATAGGATTCTTAATTTCCTCGGCCTTAAAAGAAAATATATTGGCAAGAAACATAGAGTCTCATATATGATAGATGATATAAAATTTGATTTAGATGAATGGGATTCTAAAACTTATCCAGAGCCTTATCTAGAGATAGAAGCAAATGATATTAAAGAACTGAATAGAGCTTTAAAACTATTAGAAATTGAAGAAGATATGGT
Source organism: Andreesenia angusta (assembly GCA_030537835.1). Classification (GTDB taxonomy): domain Bacteria; phylum Bacillota; class Clostridia; order Tissierellales; family Gottschalkiaceae; genus Andreesenia; species Andreesenia angusta_A. The sequence continues at coordinate 8,977 of JAUNVB010000027.1, forward strand.
ATCAACTAAATCTATAACAGAATTGAGAAGAGATAAAGGTATGGAATAAATATTAATTTGTTAAGGTGGTAAATTTAATATATAGGGGGTTTTTATATGAAAAAGTTTAAAAGAGTAGTATCAGTAGTAGCTTTAGCATCACTAGCCGCATCTTTGACAATAGGCTGTGGAGATTCAGAAAATAATAAGGAAGATTCAAAAGAGCCTACAAAGAGTGAGCAAGGAGAAGAGAAGAAGGAAAAAGATCCTAGTAAAAAATCAATTAAGATGTATATTACAGGATATGAAAGTGATACCTTTAAACCACTTTATGATAAAGGTATAGAGAAATTTGAAGAAGAAAATCCTGATATCGATATCGATGTAATACCGGCAGGATGGGATGAAGCAACTTCAAAGCTTTTATCACTAATACAGGCTAATGAAACTCCTGATGTAATTATTTCAGGAACTAGAGAGTTAAGACAATTGTCTGAATTAGGTGCATTAGAACCATTAGATGAATATATGACTGATGAGTTCAAATCAAAAAGAGTGGAGAATGTTCTAGATACGGCAAAAATAGATGGAAAACAATATGGTATACCATTAGCATTTTCATCTAAGGCATTATATTATAGAACAGATTTAGTACCCGAGCCACCAAAGACTTGGGATGAATTAGAAGCAACTGCTAAAAAAGTTGTAGAAGAAAATCCTGATGTTAAAGGATTTGCTATAGGAACGGATATAGATGCTGTACCTGACTTATTGAATTTCTTCTATCAGAATGAAGGAAGAATTACTGATGAAGAAGGTAATGTAAAATTAAATACTGAAGCAAATATAGAGACTATGGATTTCTTAAAGAAATTAAATGATGAAGGACTTATGCCGAATCCAGTAGATACGAAAAGAACGAATATATCTGATCTATTTGCAAATAAGAAATTAGCTATGTTTGTATCAGGACCATGGGAAAAAGATAAAATAGGTAATGAAGCTAATGATCCAGATGCAGAAATACCTTATAATGTTACAACTCTTCCAAAAGGTAAGGTTATGGCAGAGACATTAGTTACTGATTCATATGCAATATCAGCGCTAAGTGAAGATAAAGAAACAGCTTGGAAGCTAATAGAAACCATGGGAGATTTTGAAGTTCAGAATAATTATAATGAGGCAATGGGCTTCTTCCCAATTTTAAAGGAAGAAGAAAAAGAAGATAGATATGAATCAGATTTCTTAAAGCCATTTGCAGAAATGATACAATATGGTGTTCCTGAGCCACATATGCCTATATCAGCAGATTTCCAAAAAGGTATAATGGATGCTGTTAAAAAGGTAATGATGGGAGAAGCTAGTTCTAAAGAAGCTTTAGATAAATTACAGGAAGATCTTAGTAAATAATATATCTGGGGTAGCATTTTGCTACCTCTTTTTTAATAAGAGAAGGAGGAATGAAGTATGAACATAAGTACTAAGAAGAAGGTTACTCCATATCTTCTATTATTGCCGGCAACGATATTTATGGCAGTAGTATATATATATCCATTGATATTGACTTTTAAGTACTCAGTTAGTGAAGTTCAAGTTCTGACTCAAGAGGCTACTTTCGTTGGTTTAGAAAATTTCAAAAAAATTTTTTCGGATTCTACAATAAAAAGCACTATATTTAGAACGCTAAAATGGGTTGCAATGACAGTTTCTTTTAAAATGATCATAGGTACATTTATAGCAATTTTGATGACAGTTAAGATGAAAGGATCAAAGATTTATAAATTTCTTGTATTAGTTCCTTGGGCAATTCCAACAGTTGTAGTTTCTATTATATGGAGTTGGATATTCGATGGAAATGCTGGTTATCTTAATTATTATTTAATGAAATTTCATATAATATCAGAACCTATTCACTGGTTAGCTAATAGAGGGACATCTTTTTTTGCAACAGGATTAGTTGATGCTTGGGCAGGATTATCTCTAGTTTCTATGATAATGCTGTCTGGACTTAATTCAATACCAGAATCTCTTTATGAGGCTGCAAAAGTTGATGGAGCAGGTGCATTTAAGAGATTTACAAATATAACTATTCCAGGAATAAGAAAAGTTTTCTTGATAACGACAATATTGACTACTATTTGGACTTTTAATTCTTATAATATAATCTGGGTATTGACAGAAGGTGGACCGATTGACGCTACTACGACTATGATAATAAAAATTTGGAAAGAGGCATTCGATAAATTCGACTTTGGAATGAGTTCAGCTCTTTCAGTCTTAGCTTTTTTAATATTAACAGTATTGAGCTTAATATATTGGAAATATCTTAATAGTAAAGGAGAGGGGATTTAATGAATAAAAATCTAGCTACTAGAACAATAGTATTCATATTAATAATTGGAGTATTAATATTTATGCTTTTTCCTTTTGTAGTTATGATATCCACTGCTTTTAAGAATTTAAATGAAGTGAGTATATGGCCACCTAAATGGATACCAGAAGTTATAAACTGGAAGAATTTTTCAGATGTTTGGAAAGGAACAGTAGATTTAAAAACAGCATTTAAGAATAGTATAATAGTTTCATTAGCAACTATGGGATTGTGTACTATTATGGGCTGTTTAGGTGCGTATTCAGTATCTAGATATAATTTTAAAGGAAAGAAGGCATTCATGTTCTTAATGATAATGACACAGATGTTTTCTGCTGTAATATTAGTTGCACCAATGTTTCAGATAGTGAAATTATTAGGATTATTAGATACACATATTTCTTTGATAATTGCTAATACGGCATTTGCATTACCGATGACTACTTGGCTTTTAACAGGATATTTTGATGGGGTATCTGAGAGCTTAGAAGAGGCAGCTATGATAGATGGCTGTAGTAGATTACAAGCAGTGAGAAAGATATTAGTACCTGTTGCAGCACCAGGAATACTCACATCAGGACTTTTCTCTTTTATAATGGCTTGGAATGATTTAATATTTGTACAGAGATTTACGACGAAAGTTGAGATGAGAACATTGACTATAGCATTAGTTAACTATAGAGGTGCTTTTGAAACTTATTGGAATAAGACTATGGCAGCATCCCTTATTTCTGTAATTCCAGTATTCATACTATTTTTATTCGTTCAAAAGTATTTAGTAAAAGGCCTTTCATCAGGTGCAGTAAAAGAGTAAAATAGACTATAGAGATTAAAATATGCTTGACTTAATATAAAGAAAGTTTTATAATAATTCATATACTTAAGAGAGCATAATCAATATAGTTAGGAGAGATATAAATGAAAGATAAAGTTGTTTTAGCATATTCTGGAGGCTTAGATACATCTATAGTAATTCCTTGGCTTAAAGAGAATTATAATATGGAAATAATAGCTGTTTGTGTTGATGTTGGACAAGATGATGATATGGAAGAAGTAAGAGAAAAAGCTATAGCATCAGGAGCTTTGAAAATATACATAGAAGATGTAAAAGAAGAATTCGTCACTGACTATGTATACAAGGCTATGAAGGCTAATGCTGTATATGAAGATAAATATCTTATGGGAACAGCAGTTGCTAGACCTTTAATAGGTAGAAAATTAGTAGAAATAGCTCAAAAAGAAGGGGCTAAATATATCTGTCATGGATGTACAGGAAAAGGAAATGACCAAGTTAGATTTGAAGCCGCAATAGCTGCAGCAGATCCATCTATAGAGATAATAGCACCTTGGAGAGAATGGGATATAAAGTCTAGAGAAGATGCGATAGACTATGCTAATAAAAAAGGAATAGAAGTACCAGTTACTAAAGAAAAAATATATTCAAGAGATAAAAATTTAATGCATATAAGTCATGAAGGAGGACATCTTGAAGATCCAAAGAATGAACATTTAGAAGATGAATTATATTTAATTACAAAAACTCTTAAAGAAGCTAAAGATGAACCAACTTATTTAACAATAGAGTTTGAAAAAGGGATACCTGTTAAATTAGATGGGGAAGAACTTCCACCAGTAGATTTAATAAATAAATTGAACGAAATAGGTGGAGAAAATGGTATAGGAATAATTGATATATTAGAAAATAGATTAGTTGGGATGAAATCAAGAGGAGTTTATGAGACACCAGGCTGTACAATATTGTATTCAGCTCATAGTGATTTAGAAAGACTTACATTAGATAAGATGACTTACCAATATAAACAGAGAATAGCTTTAGAATATGGAGAGATAATTTATAATGGTATGTGGGATTGTCAATTAAAAGAAGCTCTAGATGCATTTATAGATTCTACTCAAGAATCAGTAAATGGATGGATAAAACTAAAACTCTATAAAGGCAATATAATGGTTGCAGGAATGGATTCTCCAAATGCATTATACGATGAGGAAATCTCATCATTCGGAGCATCCGATCTATACGATCATAAAGATGCAGAAGGATTTATAAAGGTATATACATTGCCACTTAAGATAAGAGCTATGGCAAAAGCCAAATTAGAAAAATAGAGGTGAATAAGATGAAACTTTGGGGAGGAAGATTTAGAAAAGAAGAGAATAAACTCATGGAGGATTTTAATTCATCTCTTCCATTCGATAAAAGGCTTTATAAGCAAGATATTATTGGAAGTATTGCTCATGTAGAAATGCTTCATAAATCTGGCATATTGACTGAAGATGAGAGATCTAAAATTATAGAGGGGTTAAACTCTATTCTTCAGGATATAGAAGAAGGAAAGCTTTTAATCGAAGGAGATTATGAAGATATACATTCATTTATGGAAGTAAATCTCATAAAAAGAATTGGTGATGTAGGTAAAAAAATGCATACATCAAGGAGTAGAAATGATCAAGTTGCTCTAGATATGAAATTATTTGCTAAAGAAAATGGTCTTATGGTATCAGAAATGATTTCAGAATTAATGAATACCATAGAAAAATTAGCTAATGATAATATATATATAATGCCTGGATATACGCATTTACAAAGGGCACAGGTAGTTACTTTCAAACACCATATGATGGCATATCATAGCATGTTAAGAAGAGATAAGAAGAGGATTGATAATACAGTGGAATTATTAGACGAATCTCCTCTTGGATCGTGTGCTCTTGCTGGAACGACTTATGATATTGATAGGAGTTTTACAGCTGAAAAATTAGGCTTTAAAAAGACTGTTGATAATTTTATGGATGGAGTTAGTGATAGAGATTATTTAATTGAATTGTTATCTGATTTCTCAATAATAATGATGCATCTTAGTAGATTGAGCGAAGAACTCATAATTTGGAGTAGTCAGGAATTCAATTTCATTCAGATAGATGATGCTTATGCTACCGGAAGTAGCATAATGCCACAGAAGAAAAATCCTGATGCAGCAGAATTAATAAGAGGAAAGACAGGCAGAGTTTATGGAGCATTAATAGCTATGCTTGTAACTATGAAAGGAATACCTCTTGCTTATAATAAAGATATGCAAGAAGATAAGCAGCAGTTCTTTGATGCATTAGATACAGTTATAGCTTGCTTATCAATAATGAATGAAATGCTTAAGACATTAAAAGTTAAAGAAGAGAATATGAGAAAAGCAGTTAAAGCAGGATTTTTAAATGCAACTGAACTTGCAGATTATCTTGTAAATAAAGGAATTGCATTTAGAGATGCTCATAGAATAGTAGGAGAAGTAGTAATACTATGTGAAGACAAAGGACTTGCTATAGAAGATATGAGTTTAGAGGATTTACAATCTATAGATACAAATTTTGAAGAAGATGTTTATGATTTTATAGATTACGATAAGGTTTTTGAAAAGGGAATAAAGAGAGAATTATTATAATAATAGCTATACGGATAATCATTCCGTATAGCTATTTATGCTATAATGTAATAAATTAAAGGAGTGATTTAATGAAAATAGAGACGAAATGCATTCATGAAGGTTATAAAGCTGAAAATGGAGAGCCTATGGCTATGCCGATATATCAAAGTACAACTTATAAATATGACTCTACAGAACATGTAGGTGATTTATTTGATCTTGCAGTGCCAGGACATATATATTCTAGAATATCGAATCCAACGGTTGGATTTGTAGAAGAAAAAATTGCAGCATTAGAAGGAGGAGTTGGTGCACTTTGCACATCTTCAGGCCAGTCTGCATCGCTAATAGCAATAATGAATATATTAGAGGCAGGAGATAGCTTTATCTGTGCATCGACTATATATGGTGGCACTATAAATCTATTTGCAGTGACTCTTAAGAAGTTTGGAATAGAGTGTATATTTGTAGATGCTGATGCTTCAGAAGATGAGATACAAAAATCTTTTAAAGATAATACAAAAGCAGTATTTGGAGAGACTTTAGCAAATCCTTCATTAGAAGTATTAGATATAGAAAAATTTGCAAGAATTGCGCATAAGAACGAAGTCCCTCTTATTATAGATAATACTTTTGCTACCCCCATACTTTGTAGACCTATAGAATTTGGTGCGGACATAGTAATTCATTCGACTACAAAATATATGGATGGACAAGCAGTACAAGTCGGTGGAGTCATAGTAGATAGCGGAAAATTTGATTGGACTAATGGAAAATTCCCAGAATTTACAGAACCGGATGAATCTTATCATGGATTAGTATATACAGAAGCTTTTAAAGAGGCTGCTTATATAACTAAGGCTAGAGTACAATTGATTAGAGACCTTGGAGCTTATCCATCTGCACAAGATGCCTTTCTTACAAATATAGGACTAGAGACTCTTGCAGTGAGAATGGAAAGACATTGTAGAAATGCAGAGAAAATAGCGGAGTTTTTAGAATCATCTGATTTAGTAGAATCAGTAAATTATCCGTGGTTAGAATCTCATCCACAAAAAGAACTTCAAGAGAAATACCTACCAAAAGGATCATCAGGGGTAATATCTTTTGTAATAAAGGGTGGTAAAGAAAATGCAGCCAAATTTATGGATTCTCTTGAACTAGCAATAAATGCAGTGCATGTAGCTTGTTCTAGAACATTAGTATTACATCCTGCTACGGCTACACATAGACAACTTAACGATGAACAATTAAAAGCAGCAGGAATAAGTCCTGGACTCGTTAGACTTTCAGTTGGAATAGAAAATGTTGATGATATAATAGAAGATCTAAAAAGAGGTTTAAAGGCTATTTAGACCATAATAGATAAATTATAATTATTTTTAATAGAGAATGAAATTTTCTGACCAAGCAGATAAGAGAATCTTAGAAGCTTGGTCTTTTTTAAAAATTATTAATTCTCTAATTTACTATTATTAAATTCTAAGATGAAAATAAAAACATAAAAAAATCTAAGAGTATCATATTTAGACTATAAATCATATAAATGATATCATATATATATATTTAAATAGAATAAATACATTATAAGAGATATAAGACATACTAAATATATAAATGAGTTGAAAAAAAATTATTATATTGATTAAATAATAAAAAAAGACTATAATAAGTATATCATATTAAATATTTATGATATAATTGATTCAAAAAATACGAGCATATATATAACTGAAGGGAGTTTTTAGCTTGGCAAAATATAAATATATTAGATGGTTTAATGAAATAGATAAAGACGATATACCTATGGTTGGAGGAAAAGGAGCGAATCTAGGAGAGCTTACTATAAAAGGAGTAGATGTTCCACCTGGATTCTGTGTTACAGCTCCAGCATATTCAGACTTTATAGAGAAATCTGATCTTCAGGATGAAATTCTAGACGTATTAGAAGGACTAGATGTAGATGATGCAGTACAATTACAAGAAAGATCAGCAGCTATAAGAGCATTAATAATAAGAAAAGATATGCCAAAAGAGATAGAGGAAGAAGTAATATCTGCATATAATGAATTTAATAAAAAAATTGGCGTAGAAGATGGTGAAGTTGCAATAAGATCATCTGCAACAGCAGAAGACTTACCGGATGCATCTTTTGCAGGACAACAGGATACTTATCTACACATAAGTGGAATAGATGAAGTAAAGGCACATATAAAGAGATGTTGGGCATCACTTTGGACTGCTAGAGCAATATATTATAGACATTATCAAGAATTTGATCATTCACAAGTAGCACTTTCAGTAGTAGTGCAAAAAATGGTTGAATCAAAGATATCAGGGGTTATGTTTACAGCAAATCCTATAAATAGCAATAAAAATGAAATCATGATAAATGCGAGCTGGGGACTAGGCGAGGCTGTAGTGTCTGGAATAGTTACACCAGATGAATTCGTATTCGATAAAGAGAAATCTGCGATAACTGAAAGAGAAATTGCAGATAAATTGACTATGGTAGTAAAAAGAACTGATGATGTAGGAACTGAAGAAAAAGATGTAAGAGAAGTTCTTGGAGAATCAGCAGTTACAGAACAATGTATAACTGATGAAGAGGTATTAAAACTTGCTAATTATGGAATTAAGATAGAAGAACTATATAATTCACCACAGGATATAGAATGGGCATTAGATGCAGACACTAATGAATTATATATATTACAATCAAGACCTATAACTACATTGAATGAAGAGAGTTCAAGTAAATCAGGTGTTGATACAGGTCAAGGTGGAAGAGAGCTTAAGATGATAGCTAAAGGACTTGGAGCATCACCAGGAATAGGCTCAGGTATAGTTAGAAATATAAAAGATATATCTGAAATGGAGAAAGTACAAGATGGTGAAATATTAGTAACCGTTATGACGAATCCAGATATGGTTCCTGCAATGAAGAAAGCAGCAGCTGTAGTAACTGATGAGGGTGGAAGAACTTGTCATGCTGCTATAGTATCAAGAGAGCTTGGAATACCATGTGTAGTAGGAGCTAAGGATGCTAGTGAGTCATTGAAAGATGGAATGGAAGTAACAGTAGATGCAACAAGAGGAGTAATTTATGAAGGAAGAGTTCTTGAAGAAAAGAAAGAAGACAAAAGTCAAGAAGCTTCTAGTGGAGTTGGAGTAAGTGAAGCGCTATTAGAGAAGATAACAGCACCTGTTACTGGAACAAAGATATATATGAATTTAGGAGAGCCAGATCTTATAGAGAGATATAAAGATTTACCTATGGATGGAATAGGATTAATGAGAACAGAATTAGTATTTACTAATGCAGTAGGAGCTCATCCTATGTATTTATTAAAAATAGGTGAAGGAGATATGTTTATAGATAAATTCTCTGAAGCAGTTACTAAAGTTGCACAAGAGCTATATCCAAGACCTGTAACTGTTAGATTAAGTGATTTCAGAACTAACGAGTTCAGAGGATTAAAAGGTGGAGACGAGGTTGAGCCTATAGAAGCGAATCCTATGATTGGCTGGAGAGGAGTATCTAGATATATTTCACCGGCATATATAGAAGGCTTTAGATTAGAATGTAAAGCTATTAGAAAAGTTAGAGAAGAATATGGATTAATAAATGTAAATGTAATGCTTCCATTCGTTAGAACTACTTGGGAGCTTAAAAAAGTAAAAGAGATAATGGCAGAAGAAGGCCTAGTACAAGATAATAATTTCAAGATATGGATAATGGCAGAAGTTCCATCAGTTATATTTGAGGCTGAAGAGTTCGCTCAAATGGTTGATGGCTTCAGTATAGGAAGCAATGATTTAACTCAATTGATAATGGGTGCAGATAGAGATTCAGGAATATTAAACGATATGGGATATTTTGATGAAAGAAATGAAGCAGTTAAGAATGCAATAAAAACACTTATAAAAGCTGCTCATAAATATGGAAAGACAGTTTCTATATGTGGTCAAGGACCATCGACTTATCCTGAATTCGCTGAATTCTTAGTTGAATGTGGAATAGACAGTATATCAGTTAATCCGGATACAGTAACTTATACTAGAAGATTAGTTGCTGGTGTTGAACAGAGAATGATATTAAAGAAATTAAGAGGCGAATAATATATAATATAATGACTCCAAGGGAATACTTATTTTAAGTATTCCCTTGGAGTTTTTTTATAAAAAAATTAATAATATAATAATTATCATCTTATAAAAAAAGTCTGTGATAAAAATATGGTATGATATTATAAATAAATAAAATAGGAGTGTAAAGATTGAAAATTTTTCATACATCAGATTGGCATATAGGGAAGCTTCTTCATAAAGAAAATTTAATATCTGAACAAAGAGAAGTATTGATAAAGTTTTTAGACGATATAGATAGAAAAAAACCAGATATCGTAATAGTTGCAGGAGATATATACGATACGAGTATACCAAGAATTGAAGCAATAGAGCTATTAGATGATATTATGAATGAAATCATATCAAGAGATATAGCTTTAATTATAATATCCGGTAATCACGATAGTGCTGAGCGTCTATCTTTTGGAAATAAAATGTTTAGAAAAAATGGCCTTTATATTATCACAGATTATGAAGATATAGAAAGTCCTTTAGTTTTTGAAGATGAGTTCGGCAAAGTAAATTTTTACCCATTTCCATTCATAACAGTAGCTAGAGGGAAGCAGGTGTTTTCATCTGAAAATGAAAAAGAACCTATAGAAAGTTATGATAAATTAGCAGAAGTATCTATAAAAAAAGCTTTAAAAAACTTTAATTCTAAGGAACGAAATATAGCTATATATCATGGGTTCTTAATGAAATTAAATGATAAAGATATACCGATAACTAGTGAATCAGAAAGACCATTATCTATTGGGGGAACTGATTTTATAGATATAAAGCATTTTGAAAAATTTGACTATATTGCCTTAGGACATCTTCATAGACCACAGAAAGTAGGTTATGAAAACATCAGATATTCAGGCTCAATTATGAAATATTCATTTTCTGAATACAATCATAAAAAAGGATATTATGAGATAGATCTAAAAGAAAAGAATAATATAGATATAAAATTCAATGAAATATACCCTAAAAGAGATATAAGGGTGGTAGAAGGTCGCTTAGAAGAATTATTAAAAGAAGAATATAGTGATGATTATATTCTCATAAGATTGTATGCGGATGGTGAAATATATGAACCTAAGGCGAGATTATCAAAAGTCTTTCCTAATATACTCCATATGGAGATAATAAAAAATAAAAGTATCGAAAAAAAAGAAAATATTAATATAAAAAACAAATTAAAGCGAAAAGATATATTCGGTTTATTTGAAGATTTCTATGAAGATAGCACAGATAGAAAGTTTGA